>NZ_NPJH01000099.1 GCF_002251365.1 Prevotella sp. P3-122 | reverse complement strand
TTTATCTCGAGTGACAATATATTGTTGCGTGGTCTATGCATATATATATCATTGCCGATAAGGTTAATAACCTTACGCCTGCAAGGTTAATAACCTTAAGGCCGTAAGGTTATTAACCTTATCAGGGATGCAAACGTATTCATATCCTATGGCAAACGGTTTCACCCACTTCATTTAATAATATACTTCAGGAATAATATATTATTATGCGTCACTCCATATTTCTGATGAACCAATAGAAATCAGTGGTCATCCGTGTCCTCCGCATTTTCCGTGTGAAGACAATCAACAATCAGAAACTTGCGTAGCTGGATGAGCTTGCGAATAATCAGTCATCATCAATCAGTCATCAATCATCAGTCATCATTAATCAGTCATCAATCATCAAGAACTTGCGTAGCTTGATGAACACCGCTGAAAATATATAATGTGTGAATAATCATCAATCAGTCATCAATAATCGAAACTTGTATCCTAACCCCGTCCGCCTGCGGACCTCCGTTTAAATTCCGTTTAAATTCCGATGATTCATGTTCTCGCACCCCGTCTGCTTGCTGACCTCCGTGTCCTCCGCATTTTCCGTGTGAAGACAATCAACAATCAGGAACTTGCGTAGCTGGATGAGCTTGCGAATAATCAGTCATCATCAATCAGTCATCAATAATCAGTCATCATTAATCATTAATCATTAATCAGTCATCAGACACTTGCTTTAGCTTGATGAACACCGCTGAAAATATATAATGTGTGAATAATCAATCATCTGTAATCAATTATAATGTCAACAGGAACATCAAACAATAATAAACGCATAGCAAAGAATTCTTTATTGTTATATGTCAGAATGCTCTTAACAATGGGCATATCACTTTATACAAGTCGTGTCGTTTTAAGCACTTTGGGCTTTAGTGATTATGGCATATATAATGTGGTTGGTGGATTTGTCGCTATGTTTAGTTTCGTCAATGGCTCTATGACAGCTGCCACACAGAGATTCTTTACTATAGAGTTAGGAAAAAATGGAGATATAGGAACTGTATTTAATACGAGTCGGGCAATACATGGACTTTTAGCCTTAGTGACACTTGTATTATGTGAAAGTGTAGGGCTATGGTTCTTTTATAATAAAATGCAAATTCCGCCAGAGAGGATGTCGGCAGCATTTTGGACTTTACAGTGTTCCATATTGGCTACGCTTGTAGTCATTATAAGTGTTCCATACAATGCTGTTATTGTTGCTCATGAAAAAATGTCAGCATTCGCATATATATCGTTGCTGGAAGTTATACTAAAATTACTGATAGTATTTTTAGTATCCTGGCAAAAATATGACTATTTGATAGTGTATGCGATCTTAATGCTTTTAGTTCAAATTGCAATTAGACTTTGTTACAGTGTATATTGTAAGAGAAATTTTTCAGAAACAAAGCTGCCTTTTAACGTTAATAAGAAACTATTCTACCAAATGTTACATTTTGCAGGATGGACAATGGGAGGAAATCTTGCAATGATGACTTATACACAAGGCTTAAATGTTTTGTTGAATATCTTCTTTGGCCCTGTTGTAAATGCGTCAAGGGGTATTGCAGTCCAGGTACAAAATGCAATAATTGGTTTTTGTTCGAATTTTATGGTTGCAGTGAAACCCCAGATAACGAAGACTTTTGCGCAAAATGATTTAAATAGAATGCATTATTTAATTGCTTTATCTTCGAAATTTTCTTTTTATATGATATTGTGCGTTTCAATGCCCTTGATACTTAGTGTAAAATTTATTTTAAATTTATGGCTAGGTAATGTTCCTGCGTATACAGAAGTCTTTTTGGTGATAATATTATGCTCTTCTATGATCAGGTCATTGGCTGAACCAATTATAACATCTATACATGCAACAGGAAATATAAAGAAATTCCAGTTAGTAGAAGGATGTTTATTACTATGCATTTTGCCTGTATCTTATTGCGTTTTATTGCTTAAATATCCTCCTTATTCTGTATTTATTGTGCATTTGCTTTTTGAGATTATTACACAAGCAGCGAGGGTGTTTATTGTTTTACCACAGATAAAGATGAGCATAAAAACATATCTAAGTCGAGTTGTTGTTCCAGTTGTAATAGTCTCTTTTATATCACCGATTATTCCAATTTGTTTCAAAAATCAAATTGTGATATCGACATTCCATA
>NZ_NPJH01000098.1 GCF_002251365.1 Prevotella sp. P3-122 | reverse complement strand
CTCAATTTGATTAATCTCGAAGATTATAATTTAGTTGATTCCATATCATTCATAGACTCTTCGAATAAAGGAAATTCATCACTATATGATTTTGTGTGGAATAGTTATGAAAATATGATTGTAATAGCTCACCAACATTCTGACAAATTTATAATCTATAAGATAGATGGAAAATACACCGTTATAGAGACTTCCATTTATGATACACATGAAGATTTTTCTGCAGAACGTATCACGTACTCAGACATAGCATGTGGTAAATATATTTACATTCTATCACAGAAAAATGTTAATATAAACGATGCTACGGGATTCTCTGAAGTTGAAATCTATGATTATAATGGTAACTGTATAAGGAAATTGGTAATGAATATAATTGCAGACAAAATGCTTTTAGATGAAAATAACAACCGCTTATTCTTAACTTCGATTGAGGATAATTCCTTAAACATTCTCAAATTAAAATAGTTATTAATGCTACGCACCATTCTCCATCGCCCGATAGCAGTCACGATGGCATTGATAGCCATCGTGACACTCGGTGTGCTTGGCTTCACACGCATACCGGTATCACTCATGCCCGACATCGACGTACCACGCATCGTGGTGCAGATGTCGGCACAAGGCAGTTCTGCACGTGAGATAGAACAACGTCTTGTCAAACCCATGCGTCAGCAACTGTCTCAGGTGACAGGACTGAAAGAGATTGAATCCACATCGCGTACTGATGCAGGAGTGATAACCCTTTCGTTCAGCCCTGGCAGCGACATGAGCCTGCTCTTCATCGAGGTAAACGAAAAGATTGACCGCGCCATGAGCACCATGCCGAAGGATATGGAGCGTCCGAAGGTGATGAAGATTGGAGCATTGGATATACCAGCATTCTATATCGACGTAACAGGTGGAAAACCAGAACAATCGTCACGACTTGTGCGGAATGTCATCAGCAAACGCTTTGAACAACTGCCAGAGGTAGCGATGGTGGATTACAGCGGAATGGTAGGGACACAGATTACCATAACGCCAGATGAGACACGTATCTGCGGACTCGGTATCACCAACAGCGACATAGAAAAGGCTATCAGCGACAACAATATCGTATTGGAGGCACTTAATGTTCGCGATGGCATATATCGCTATACCATACATTTCGACTCGCAGATACTCTCCGTCAACGACATTGAGAATATCTACCTGCATCATGAAGGACGCTTGTTGCAGTTGAAGGACATCTGCAAGATAGAAGAGAAGGCTGCCGAGCGCAAAGGTCTGGTGACTTCAGACGGCAAACCTGCCATAACAATGGCGGTGATAAAACAGAGCGATGCTCAGATGAGTAAGCTGCAAGGAAGCGTTGACACACTGATGACACAGCTGACGAAGGATTATCCAGAACTCAGCTTTCATGTAACACGTGATCAGACACGGCTTCTGTCATACAGTATGGAGAACCTTCAGTGTAACCTCGTACTCGGTATCGTGATGGCAAGCATGGTGCTGTTCCTCTTCATCGGTGGATGGAGAATACCGCTGTTGGTAATAATATCCATACCGCTCTCACTCATACTGACGCTGCTGTGCTTCTACATAACAGGAATATCATTGAACATTATATCCCTTTCCGGTCTTATCCTTGGAGTGGGAATGATAGTGGACAATGCCATCATTGTGATAGACAATATCAGACAGAAGAAGGAAAGCAATGATGCGAGCATAGTTGGTTCAGTCAAGGAAGTGTTTATGCCGATGCTGTCATCTGTCCTTACCACTTGCTCTGTCTTCATACCGCTGATATTTCTCAGCGGAACAGCAGGCGCATTATTCTATGACCAGGCAATGGGAATAACCATAGCACTGTTCTGTTCGCTGATGGTAGCATCACTCGTAATACCCGTCTATTACCGATTGCTGTTCAAAAACAATACTGCAAATGTAAACATACAACAATTTCATAAGGCAGAACGCATCATGCAGAAATGCTACGAGCAAGGCATGAGGTTCACTTTGCGAAACGGAAAGAAATTCGCAGTAGTGTTTGCTGTCTGTATAGCAGCATTGCTGATAGTGTTCCCACTGCTGAAGAAAGAAAGGATGCCGGAACTGCCACTTGACGATGCGCTGGTGATGATTGACTGGAATGCAGGCATAACACCTGAAGAGAATCACCGACGTGTCACAGAGGTCATTGATAAGGCTAAGGAACATATAGAGTCAAACACAACGATGGTAGGCGGTCAGGACTTCATTCTCTCTCATACAAGGAACATAACGAGCAGTGAGGCTGTATGCTACATCAAGAGCAGATCGGCAGATGAATGCGAGAAGGCGCGTGAAGAAATGACACGCTATATAGAAACACATTATCCGAAAGCCAAGGTAGAGTCCGCTGTTGCAACGAATATCTTTGACCTCATATTCTCAATAGACGAGCCAACGCTGCAGATACGTCTCCAAAACCGTAACGGCAGCAGACCAACAGTGGAACAGACAAGGACGGTGACAGATTCTCTGAGACTGAATTTTCCACACCTTGACATCCAGCCTGTATCAACAGAAGCATATCTGCAGTATATCACCGATGCCGGACAGATGGCTTATTTTAAGGTCTCTTATCAGCAGTTGTATGCACGCTTCAGAGAATTACTTGGCGGCAACAGTATTTATGACATCAACAACGGTGGTGAGAGCGTTCCTGTCATAATAGGCAACGGCAACAAGGATGCACATATCCTGCTCAGCAATACTATAAGAAATACGGATGGCGTTGATATTCCTTTGTCATATCTTGTAAAAGAATCTCGAAAGGAAGACTACAAACATCTTCTCTCTGGTGATGACGGGGAGATCTCCGTGATAAACATAGAAAGCACCAGTGACAGTGATGCCAAGGAGATAATGGAGTATGTCTCTCGTCTTTCAGATCAAGAGTCACTCAGCATACAGCCTTCATTCAAGGGAAGTTATTTCTCCTCTCGCTCAATGATATGGGAGTTGGTGATGGTACTGATAGTTGCTGTCATGCTCCTTTACTTCATCCTTGCAGCGCAGTTTGAGAGTATGCTGCAGCCAGTAATCATCCTGACAGAGGTGGTTATCGATGTTGCAATGGTTATGCTTGTATTGTTTGTCTGCGGAGAGTCTCTGAACATAATGTCAATGATAGGTATAGTTGTGATGTGCGGTATCATCATCAACGATTCCATCTTGAAGGTTGACACAATCAACAGGATATATAGGAATGCCACAAAAGCAGGGGCAAGAACAAAGATGACTCTGCTGAAGTCCGTATTGCAGGCAGGACACAGCAGACTGAGACCTATCGTAATGACATCGCTGACGACAATCCTGGCCATATTGCCGCTGATGCACCGCGGTGACATGGGCTCCGCATTACAGTTCCCACTTTCATTCGCCATTATCGTGGGAATGGTTGTAGGTACGATGGTGAGCCTGTTCTTCGTGCCTTTGGTTTATCTGATGATATACAGAAAGAAATGAAACATTCGTTTTCCATAATACTAATCATGTGCGTTCTGATGGTCATCGGTGTATGGGTAACACCACGCCTGGACATAAGCAATGAGCCACGCCCTGAGCAAGGAAAGACTCTCACCATTTCCTTCTCATGGCATAATGCTTCCGCTAAGGTTGTTGAGCAGAACGTGACCTCGCGTATTGAAGCTCTGGTTAGTTCGGTAAAAGGAGTGGAGAAGGTCTCTTCCGTAAGCCGTTTCGGTTCCGGACTCATAACCGTAGAGATGAAGCCGAAGGCAAATGTGTCGATGGCAAAGTTTGAGATAGCCTCCATACTGCGACAGGTGAAAAGCAAACTGCCGGAGGATGTCTCTTACCCTATAGTATCTGGAGGAGAGATCAATGCGTCTTCCGCTGATGATAATGAGGTAAAGCTGATTCTGACATATCGGGTAAATGCTGCCGATATGTCAGGCGAACAGATAAAACAGTTGGTGGAGCGCAGACTGGGACATTCCATCGAAAGGATAGAAGGAGTACACCATGTTGACATAACTGGTGCCACCTCCCACTATATGGAGATAGCATACGATGCGGAGGAAATGGCTTTGTATGGCATAAAGGGAGCAGACATAACTGAAGCAGTGCGTAACTATACAGGTAGGGAGGATGTTATCGGTGAAGTCACCACAGACAAAGGTCAAGTCACCATACCTCTCATCCTCTCATCAAAGGAAAAGGATAATACTTTTGAGTCCATGCCACTGAAGAGTATAGGAGGAAAGACGATGTATCTCAACAACCTCACGTCATGCACTGTACGCGAGAAACAGCCGGACAGTTATTTCCGCATCAACGGACAGAATACATTATATATAAATATATACGCAGAAAAGGATGCCAATATCGTAAGAGTGTCCGATGCGGTGAAGGATGCTATTGACGGATGTCTGTCATCGCAGACAAAGGCGAACACATTGGAATATGAATTAAGCTACGACCGTGCGGAAGTACAGATGAAGGAGTTCAGAACCCTGCTGGTACGTTCGTCCCTCACACTCATCATTCTCCTGCTGTTTGTCTGGATTGTAAGCCGCGGACGGTGGAAATATCTCTGTATCATTGCCATTTCCCTTGCTGCGAATATTCTGATTGCCGCTGTGGTTTACTGGTTGTTGGATATCCGCCTGCATCCTATGTCCATGGCTGGCATTACCGTTTCACTCGGTATCATCATTGACTCTACCATCGTTATGGTGGATCACTATGGATATTACCGTAACCGCAAGGCTTTCCTCGGTATCATAGCCGCCATGCTTACGACGATAGGTTCATTGGTAATCGTATTCTGGCTGCCGGATTTCCTACGGCATGACCTGAAGGACTTCTCTGTCGTTGTGATGATAAACCTCGCAGTGGCGATAGTTGTATCAGTATTCTTTGCCCCTGCCTTGGTAGAGAGGATGCAGTATATCAGCAGGAGAAACATTGTAAAGCGGAATTTTGGTACTCGCTTCATTATTGCTTTCACGCATTTATATTCAAAGTATGTAGGTATTACCCAGCATCGCATCGGCAGATGGGCTTTGCTTGTTGTCTTTGCATGTATGTTTGGTGGGGCATTGAAACTATTCATCGACTGTCTTGACTCCAATACTTTCCGTCCGAAAGACAGAGAGCTGCAACTGACAATACGTGCACAGATGCCAGTAGGTGGCAGCGTGCAGGAACTAAACGAGAAGGTGAAAGAGGTGGAAGCATTCCTGACACAGTATAAGGAGATAAAGAGATTTGAGACCTCAATACGTTCGCGTGGTGCTTCCATCGTTGTGGAATTCAGGAAAGATGCCTTACAGACGGGTTTCCCTTATATGCTGGAGAACAAGGTGATAGGCAAGGTGATAACAATAGGTGGAGCAGACTGGGCAACATCGGGTGTCAGTGAACGAGGGTTCAGCAATTCCCTTAACCTGCAGTATCGTGCCAACAGCATTGAAATTTCCGGATATGATTACGAAAGGTTATACCGTTATGCGGAAGATATGTGCAGTGATATGAGGCAGAACAAACGAGTGACGGATATTGCCATCGTAACGCCAGACCATGAGGAACAGGAGGATGAGTTCTATATGGACTATGACAGGCGTGCTCTCGCCGTTGACAGCGTAAAGCCGCAGGATGTTCACAATGCTATCCAGGGATTGTTGTCTCAGCGTAGTGCAGGGGAGATAATCATTGACAGGGATAAGGACTGTAGACTTCCTGTTATGATAAAGCCATCTACCATTGACTCGTATGACCAGTGGAAACTGCGGAACTCTTATATCAATGTAAGCGGTCGCGCTGTCCGTCCTTCTGACTTTATGGATATTAACGAGCGTCAGGCCAAGAATGTCATTCCACGTAACAATCAGGAATATGTCCTGAGGGTAGCATTCAATGTTCTTGGCTCATATACCTATACAGACAGATACATCAAGCGGATTACTGAGAAATATAACAATTTGTTTCCTGTTGGTTTCAGATGCCTGAACAAGACGTATGGGGCATACGATGACAATGGTACGCAATACTGGCTTATCGGACTTGTTGCTGTGATTATCTTCTTCATTCTGGCAATAATATTTGAGAGTCTGTTACAGGCTCTGGCTATTACTATGCTGATACCAGTTTCGTTCATCGGGCTGTTCCTGACATACTACCTTACAGGTGTTCCGTTCGGTACTGGTGGCTTTGCCGCCATGGTTCTGTTGTCTGGTCTCACTGTCAATGCAGGTATATATGTATTATGCCAGTACAATAATATGTCATGCAGGGGAGTGAAGACGTACGTCACTTCGCTAAATCACAAAATTCTGCCGATATTACTGACCATTCTATCCACAATGCTCGGAATGATACCATTCCTCATTGATGGACATGAGGAACAACCGTTCTGGTATTCCCTTGCGGTTGGTACTATTGGTGGCCTTTCAGTTAGCGTCATTCCTCTTTTGTTATTTTTGCCATTAATATTGAGACTAAACATAAAAGTAAAATTACATAAATCATAACAACTTTAACAATGAAGTATTTCAAATCAAAAAAACTATGTTTGTTGTGTTGACACTTTTGGGAATAATAGTGTTAATCACATCTTCGCTTTATCTGCACCATCGTAAGACCAACAACGTCAATGAAATAATTACGGAGTTGATAGGACAGACCATTGTATTATCAGATACTGCCATAGTTAAAGATACTATTCCTGTCTCTGTTGATTCTATTCTGAAACAGAATCAATATAAAATCATTTCGTATGTAGATACTTCCTATTGCTATAGTTGCAGACTTCAACTCAAGAAATGGAAAGAGTATATATCTGAGGTTTCAGATAAGAAGAAAAGCGTGGTTATGTTACTTGTCTTCAATTCTTCTTTAAAGCATGAAGCAGAGAACCTGTTAGGAATGGTTGATTGGAATATGCCTGTTTTCTTTGATAAAAAGGGATATTTTAAAAAGACTTACAATATTCCTGATGAATTTGCTCTACAAACATTTTTGCTAGATAATAACAATAAGGTCATTGCAGTTGGCAACCCTGTTTACAATCTATGAGGTATTTTGCAGGAAAGTAACCCATGTTTTTGATTGAATTTTACTTTTAGAGCTCAGAAATTACATTGGCGCATACAGCCTTGAATTTCTCCGTGTATTGACGCTGTTTCAAATTTGCAAAGGTGGCTGCCCTCTCACCAACCAACTCTTCAGGATGTTCCTGGAAGTATTGCTCAATCCTTTGGAATTGGAGCCAGTCAGTGAAATGAAGACCCAGCAGGGAGTTCAGCCACAATGGGGTGTCTTCATCGAAAACGATCTCATTGCCATTGTCCATGAGTTCATTGAATCTTTTGCCGACATCTATGAACCCATCAGCGAAGTCCTTATTGCAAATCTCGCCTTTGACGAATTTTTCAAGCAAGTCCTTAGCTGTTGTTTCTACGTCCGTAAAGCGTGTTCTCTTGCCTTTGCGGAACTTTCCGAACAGATCAGATATATAATCGAATGACATAGTGTTTATTTTTATGATTCTTTACTCAGTTTATTGATATTCCTTAATTCCGCAACACTATAGTTCTATTTTTTTTAAGTACCTGAGCAACAAAAAGTTCTTGCTTGTGGCAAGCGGCAAAGCCGAGCGCCTCAGAATTTTGCCATGTCAGATTTTTCACTTATCTTAGTGTTGCAAATCAAAATATGTATCAAACCCGACAGACATGGCAAAGGTAGCAATAAAATCTGAGAAACTCACTCCTTTTGGAGGAAGATTTTCAATAATGGAATAAATTGACCCCAAACTCTCATTCATAATAAACCTCAACTCCTGGTATGGGGCTTATTAGGTTCCGCTGTGGAATATGGCATAAAAAAAGTCTTAAGTATTTAACTTAAGACTCTCTGCGGTGCGTACGAGATTCGAACTCGTGACCCCATGCGTGACAGGCATGTATTCTAACCAACTGAACTAACGCACCTTGTGCATTATTAAGGAACAGTTGCGGTGCGTACGAGATTCGAACTCGTGACCCCATGCGTGACAGGCATGTATTCTAACCAACTGAACTAACGCACCATTGAAAGGATGCTGTTCCTCATTTGCGAGTGCAAAGGTACAATTATTTTTTGTTTCCACCAAATATTACATGAACTTTTTTTTGATTTATGTAAAAATAGAGTTTGATGTATATTGTTGATAGTTGTTGGTTCAAAAATAACATAAGAAATAGGGACGCATTGCAATGCGTCCCTATTTCTTGGATATTAGGCTGTTATCTCAAATTTCAGTTTTTCCTGTCCTTCTTCCTTGCCGATTGTTATCGTGTCGCCCGGATGTGCCTCTCCATTGAGCATCATCTCGCAGAGACCTTCCTCTATATAGGTTTGGATAGCTCTCTTAAGTGGGCGGGCACCGAACTGCACATCGTAGCCTTTGGTTGCAACCATTTCCTTGGCTTCGTCACTTATGTTGAGCTTGTAGCCCATCTGTTCCATTCGTCCGAATAGGCCGGAGAGCTCAAGGTCGATGATGGTTTTTATGGCCTGGATGTCCAGCTGGTCGAAGGTGATGATGTCGTCGAGCCTGTTTAGGAATTCTGGCGAGAACTGCTTGCTGAGGCTCTTCTGTATGATGGAGCGTGCGTACTCCTTATCCTTGTCGTCAAGGGATAGTCCCATGGTGGTGCCTGCATTGAAGCCCACGCCCTTGCCGAATTCTTTCAACTGCCGTGTTCCTGCGTTGGATGTCATTATTATAATGGTATTGCGGAAGTCTACCAATCGTCCGTTGCCGTCGGTAAGTCGGCCTTCGTCAAGAACCTGCAGGAGCATGTTGAACACGTTGCCGTGAGCTTTCTCTATCTCGTCAAGCAGCACGATGGAGTAGGGATGTCTTCTGACGCGCTCGGTCAGCTGTCCTCCTT
Organism: Prevotella sp. P3-122; assembly: GCF_002251365.1. Lineage (GTDB taxonomy): Bacteria > Bacteroidota > Bacteroidia > Bacteroidales > Bacteroidaceae > Prevotella. The sequence continues at coordinate 79,909 of NZ_NPJH01000098.1, read as the reverse complement.
CCTCGTAGCCTACGTATCCCGGAGGTGCTCCTACGAGTCTTGAAGTGTTGAAGCTCTCGCTGTACTCGCTCATGTCTATGCGTATGAGTGCGTCCTCGCGTCCGAACATCATGATGGCGAGCTGCTTGGCAAGGTATGTCTTTCCTACTCCAGTCGGGCCAAGGAACATGAATGCGCCTATGGGGTGATTGGGATCCTTGAGTCCCACGCGGTTGCGCTGTATGGACTTCACCACTTTGTCTATGGCGGCATCCTGTGCTACAATCCTGTTCTTCAGCTCCTGGGCCATGTGCCGCAGCTGAGAACCCTCTGCCTCAGCTATTTTCTGCACGGGTACTCCAGACATCATTGCCACTACGTTTGCCACGTCAGCATCGGTAACGGTTATGCGTGTTGCTCCGTCGCCACTTGTCCATTTGCGGTTCATCTCGGCCAGCTCTGCCTCCAGCTCGGTCTGTCTGTCGCGGAAGCCCGCTGCCAGCTCGAAGTTCTGGTTCTTCACGGCAGCCTGCTTCTTGGCCTTCATCTGCTCTATTTCCTTTTCCTTGTCTCTTATCTCGACGGGAACCTCTGCATGCAGCAGGTGTATTTTTGCTCCCACCTCATCAAGAGCATCAATGGCCTTGTCCGGGAAGTGTCTGTCGTTGACATATCGCCCTGTCAGTTTGACACATGCGCTTAGTGCCTCGTCGGTATAGTTGACATGATGATGTTCCTCGTATCTGTCCTTGATATTGCGCAGGATATCGAGGGTCTCAGTCTCGGATGTTGGCTCGACAAGTACTTTCTGGAATCTTCTTTCCAATGCTCCGTCCTTCTCGATGCTCTTTCTATATTCGTCGATGGTCGTGGCTCCGATACATTGTATGGTACCCCTTGCAAGGGCTGGCTTCATGATATTGGCTGCGTCCATGCTGCCAGGCGTGCTGCCTGCTCCAATCATGGTGTGTATCTCGTCGATGAATACTATTATGTCAGGATTTTGCTCCAGTTCGCGCAGCAAGGTCTTGATTCTCTCCTCAAATTGTCCACGATATTTCGTTCCTGCTACCATGGCCGTCATGTCAAGACTTACTACCCTCTTGCCGAAAAGTATCGGTGAGGTGCGATGGTGGGCAATAAGTTGCGCCAGTCCCTCGACGATAGCGCTCTTGCCTACTCCTGGCTCTCCTATGAGTATGGGGTTGTTCTTCTTTCTTCGGCACAGTATCTCCATCATTCGTGCTATCTCTGCCGTACGTCCCACCACAGGGTCGAGCTTGCCTTCGAGTGCTGCCTGTGTCAAGTCGGTAGAGAAGTTGTCCAGTACAGGAGTCTTGCCGGCTGGCTTCTTCGTTGCTGTAGCCATATGGTCCTTGTTCTGATTTTTGTTATCCACTGTGTTATCATCCATCTCGTCCTCGAACTCGTCATCCGACAGACCTATGCCGTCGTTAGGTTTGCTTGTCTTGTGCAAGTATGCAAGAGCGTCATCATATGTAATATTGTTTGATTCGAGCACAATTTTTGCCCCATTGTCGCTCTTGTCGTGAAGCATGGCCAGTAGCAGGTGTTCCACGTCCACTGTCTGTGTGTGTTGCACGCGTGCCTCAAGTACGGCGAGCTTCAGGATGTTGCTTGCCTTATCGTTAAGTACAAGTTCTGTTGTTATAAGAGGTTGTGAATAGTTGTCCTCTCTTACCCTATCTTCCAGTTCGGCCTTTATGATGTCCGTATTGATAGCCATTCGTCTCAGAACATCGCAAACGTTGCTCTTCCTGTCGCGTATGATGCCCAGGAGAAGATGTTCCGGTCCGACAGACCTGCTTGCGAGCCGTGTAGCCTCCTCGCGGCTGTATGCAAGTATTTCCGATACTTTTGGTGAAAACTGGCTTGTCATATTGGTCTGTATCCTTTCTTTCTTATTGTTACTCTGCAAAATTATATCATTTTTGTGTGATATAATGCAAAGTCTATGCCAAAAAATACTAAATCAGTAACATAGTTGCGCAAACGGGCATCTCTCGCATCTTGTTCTGTCTGTTGTTGGGGCAAAGTCGATGTCTGTGCTGAACATTTCGCCAACTAACTGCTGGAGCATCTGGTTGAATTCGTCATCATAGTCGGATATGTCGCCAATAGGTTCCTTGGCGAAAGTCAAGGTTGGGTCATAATCCTTGTTTGATGCCCGCTGTATGTATAGCAGTGCTGGTACGACAGGTGTCTGCGGGTTTTGGGCACGCACAATAGACGAATAGAGCATGGTCTGCAGATAGTAGTTGGCGGGAATGGAGGTATTTCTCTCACTATCGAAAATCTCCTCTACCGTCTTCGGCCATGACGATGGGTATCGGCCTGTCTTGTAGTCTACGATGCGTATCTTGCCGTCTGACTCAGTACGGTCGACACGGTCGATGATGCCTCCGAACTTGCATGTGACGACCTTGCCGCCTACCATTGTGCTGAACTCCCGTTCTACCCATTTCTCTGTTGCCAGGATAGTAAGGGGAGCCTTCGCCATGTCGGCCTCCACTAATCGGTGCAGATACTTCTTTATAACCTCTGAGTTTATTTCCTGCAGTCCGTTTAGCCTGCCGAGTCTGGCCGTTGTAGGGTCTTGTCCGAACAGTTCCTTTACAAATGCCTTCTCCACGCATGAGTCAACCTCCTTGTGGAGTTTCCGCAGGTCATCAGCCTGAAGTATGCGTCCTATTTTCCCGCAATACAAAAATTCGGCTGCACTATGGAATATGTTTCCGAATATGCGTGCGTCGATGTCTTCGTCCTCTTCGTCCTCATCCTCCCTGAGCCCTACCACATGTGCGAAGAAGAACCGCAGCTGGCAGTTGAGATACATACCGAGAGCCGATGGCGAGATGCTTGGTAGCTTGGCTTCCTTCTTGGGCGTAAGCAATTTACGGATGATATCGTCGGTCTTGCTTACAGCTTTTTGGACAGTTCGCATAGGGGTCTGTCCGGCCAGCAGGCTTTCCCTTGATATGGTATGAGGCCCCTCAACCATCATCTGTAGCATGAAGCGGCTCATCTCTGAAGTATGGGTGCCCTCGGTAGTGGTGTTGTAGGTCAGGGTGATGTCTGTTGTCCTTTGTATTAGCCTGTTAAAATAGTAGGCATAGATGGCCACCTTGTTGTCGATGGTGGTCAGTCCGTAGAACTTTCTGATGGAGTAGGGGATGAACGAAGAGTCGTTGACACCCTTAGGCATATTTCCCTCGTTGCACGACAGGAAGAGTATATGGTCGAAGTCGAGGTTTCGGGTCTCGAGTACTCCCATTACCTGTACTCCCTCGGCCGGTTCTCCATGGAAGGGAACGCTTGTTGAGCTTACTATCTGACTCAGCAGGCGTTCGAGCGTTTGTGGCTTTATGTCGAGTAATCCTCTGTCGCTTAGGAGTTTTATCCTGTTTGTCAAAGTAAAACTCCTGAATATGGTTTCCTGGAAAAACGGGTCATCGTTGCTTCCGCTATGCTGCCCGATAAATTCCATTACCTCCGCCATCCATGTTATGGTCTCGGCCGTATCGCCTGGTTCAGCAGGTTGCCTGAACAGCAGACCTGTACCCTCGTCTATAGTCAGTTCCTTGCATGTAGGGAAATATTTGCGCTCATCGAGCAGCTTGCTCCTGAGCTTCATAGCCTGGTCGCTAATATATATAATGTATGGGTGGGTAAGCAGGCTGCTCACTGCCTTGAGCCTGAACGAGCATCCGTCGGGGCGCAGGCCGTCGGTGCGCAGTGTTATGAGCAGGTTGAGCAGCGAGGCGGCTGGCGAGAGTGCCAGTGGATATCCTGTTGTGATGTTTACAGGTATGCCCGGGGGAATGTTGCTGACAACCGTAGGCAGCAGCTTCTCGTCTGCCAGAACTATTGCTGTATGCCTTCCGGCTTCCTTGCGTCCTTTCTGTTCCAGCCATTGCGGAATGAGCTTGGCCTGAATGTTGTCCGTCTGCGCGCTAATGTAGGTTATGTCCTTGGGCTTGCCGATGTTGTTGTAGAGACTGTCATCGGCTGATGGCAGGGCATTGGGGAATTGTTCGAGATATTTGGCGATATATATTCCTGCCTCGCTTTTTGCCTCGCAACTTTTAGAATCGAGGTAGTAGTGGTCGAAATCCCAATAGAATAAAGCTTTGCCCTGTGCTTTCAGTCTACGGCACATCTGCTGTTCCACCTGCTGCATCATGTTGAAGCCCACGAACAGGTATTTGTCGTATCGGAAGTCTATGTCTGGCTCTTCCGCCACGTTTCTGTAGAGCATACCCTCGTATGCCAGTCCGTCCTTGGCCAGCCCGTTGCGGAAGTCGTGGTATATGTCGGGCAGCTTTCCCCATAGCTCATTGAACCTCGCCTTCAGCTCGCTGTCGGTTTCGGCAAAGTAACCGAAGAGCCTGCGGAGCTGTGCCAGCTGCGTCTCGTCGAGCATGTCGGCAGGAGCTGTAGTAAGCTGCTGATAGCTGCTAAGGTCGGCAAATATTTTATCGGCATCGCCCATGTTCTTGTCCAGATCGTCGAAGTCGGCCAGCAGCAGCTCGCCCCATCCGTAGAAGTGGTCGAGAGAATACTCTGCTGCCGCCCCTTGCATGGAAACATGCTTGGAATAGACGGCGTATAGGCGGCAGATGAGCTCTATCTGGTCAGCAACCTCTAAAGACGAGTGTCTTCTGAACAGGTCGCTGATGGTGATGTATGCGGGACTCCATATGGGCTTGTCGGCAATGCTCGTGAGATACTCGTTCATGAATAGCGAGGCACGCTTGTTGGGGAACACGACTGCTGTAGTGGCCAGGTTGGTGCCGAACCGTGCGATGATGTCCTGTGCAACATGCTCAAGGAAGGTATTGTTGTGTGTCATGCTCATATCGTTTCTGCTTCTATTTCTACTATTTTGTTGGAATAAACGTACCAGAGATAGCCTTTTACGTTGCTGTTGCCCATCTGCCGGAGCAGGGCCATGTAGGTGGCCACCTGGCGTTTGTGCTCATCGTTGGGTGCGGCAAACTTGAAGTCGACAACTACCGTCTCCTTACCGTCGGTCATCACCCTGTCAGGCCGATGTGTTACAGTCTTGCCCGTCATAGGGTCCCTGGACAATATCTCACACTCGTTGAAGAGATGCCAGCGGGGAGAGAACCATTCCCTTACCTTCGGGCTCTCGAGCCTCTTCTGCAGCATGGCCATGAGCTTCTCCTTAGATAGCGAGGCCGGGTATAGCTCACCCTCCTGCTCAAGCATGGTGAGAGCCTTGTCGATGTCGTCGAGAGTGCTTATGGTAGAGAAGATGTAATGGAGCAGGGTTCCTGTCTGTATGTATGCCTTACGCTCCTCGTCGGGTTCTTCATGGTTGCCCGTGAACTCCCGGCTCTTGTTGCTCTGACGGAACTGTACTGCCCGTTCTGCTGGGTTATAGCCTACGGCAACATCAGTTAGTGAAATCTGCCTGTGCTTAGCCTTGAATACGTTGTCGGACGCTTTCTCCTCCTTCTCATCGGCAATATATATCTCGCCAAGCCTGTATACCATGTTTGAGGTTTCTCCGTCATTCTCCTCCTCAAAGGTGCCTCCAGCCAGCTTACTGCTCTTCGTCAGCTCGGGTAAGACGGTTTCGAGAATGGCTGAGCGGATGGCTGTGTTTTGTGATGTTGCTGACGAAGCCTTCCTTCCTATGACAAAAAGGTTTTTCCCCGCACGTGTGAAAGCCACGTACAGAAGGTTCATGTTGTCCACGAGGTTCTGCACGTGCTCTGCCTCGTAGTCTGCCTCGTAGATGGTACCTTCGAGTCCGGTCTTGCTGAACTCTATGGGAGCCAGTGGCAGCTCATTGTATGGGGCTACATCTGGCGAGAGCCATATGATTCCGCCGCGCTCAAGAGGCCAGTCGCAGAACGGAATGATGACATTGTCGTACTCCAGACCCTTGCTCTTGTGTATGGTTATAAGCCTTATTCCGTCTACATCGTCGCTCTCGATGGCCTTTGTGCACATGTTCTCGTCCCACTCGCGAAGCACGTCCTTTAGGGTGGCGGGATAGTCGGAGAGGAACGTTGCAAGAGTGTCGAAAAACTTGCATACATAGGCTGTCTCCTCGCGGACGGATGCCAGAGAGAAGATGGTGTATATTGTCTCTGCCAGCTCGTAGACAGGCTTGGTCAGCAGGACTTGTCTCTCTGCCTTGCGGAATGCTTTTGGCAGAATGTCATCCAGATTGTCCATGTGGCGGAATATGTCGGCAGCCGTGTCGTCTTGGCCTATAAGCAGAAGGGTGTATCTGGCAAGAGTGGCCTTGGAAAGGATATCGTCTTCGTTTGCCAATACTCTCATGGCCGTTATGATTGTGTTGACGGCAAGTGATGCGCCAAGCACAAACGCCTCGTCAGAGACAAGGTTTACGCCAGGCAGCTCATTCATTAGATATTCTCCTAAAGTGGTTATGTTGGAGTTTGTTCGCGTCAGTATGGCTATGGATTTCTGTCTCGCGCCCCTTGCCAGCAAGTCTTTAACGATGGTAACCGTCCTTGCGAGGGTGTTGGCTCGATAGTCCTGCTTGTCGAGCAAGGCAATCTCTACATACCCTCGCTGCTGTCCATGCTTGCTGTCTGGAACTTTCTGTATGATGTTGCTGCCTCTGTATATGTCTCCGATGCCGGAAAACGTGTCCTTGAACTCACCGAACTCAGTGGCTGCAGCTTCCTCGAAGAATACGTTGTTGAAGTTGATAATGTTGGCTTCCGAGCGGTAGTTGGTGTCGAGAGTTGTCTGTCCGATATCCTTGTTGTCGAACTCCTTGCCGATAGCGTTAAGCAGTCTCCAGTCGCTATTTCGCCATCTGTAGATGCTTTGCTTTACATCTCCCACAATCAGACTTGTCGAATGTTGTGCCAGACAGTCGTTGAGCAGCACCTTGAAGTTCTTCCATTGTGCCATGCTCGTGTCCTGGAACTCGTCTATCATGATGTGCTTGATTTGCGTCCCAATCTTCTCGTATATGAACGGGGCGTCGCTATCGCCAATCATTCTGTTGAGCAGCATCTGTGTCGCGCTCAGCGGGAACCTGTTGGCCAGAGCGTTTGCCTCGTCAATCTTGTCGTTGATGCTTCCCAGCAGGCGCAGCTTGCTGATGTGCTCAATGGTTCTGGCAGCAGACTTGTAGTTGCCGAGATATTCCCGCCTCTTGTCCTCGGCCTCGTTCATAAGCTTCCTGAGAGCCTCGGCAGCCAGTTCGAGAGAGGTTCCCATGTCCTGTTTCTTCACCCATGCCGAGGTGCTCTCGCAAGCGGCTTGAGCCGTTTTGTTGAAGTGGTCGTCGTCCTTCTTCCTCGACATTTCCCTTAAGCCCTTGCCATACTTTATGAAATAGCCGCATGCGCCACGCGTACCATTTTTAAAGTCGGATATCTCCACACCGTGCGTGGACAGGGTCTCGCAGAAAGATGCGTAAACTCCTTCGTAAAACTTCTCGGATTTGCTCATGATAGCGCGCATCTTTGTCTCGAAGTCCTTGAAGAATGCGGGATTGCTGAATATCTTGTTCAGTTCGTCCTCGTGCTCTTTATATACATCTTTATATATGGTCAGTCCGAAATCCTTTATGGCTCCGATGACGTTCCAACTCAAGTCCTGGCTGATGTTGTCGCTTATGTAGTCGAGAATCCATTTCATGACATCGCTTTTGGGCAACAGTTGCTCAATCATCTCGTCGACAGCCTTCTCCTCCACCTGCTTGTCGTTGAGTGATAGCTTGAAGTTGGCATTTAGGTTCAGCTCCTTGGCCATGTTCCTCGTCACCTGCTGGAAGAAGGCATCAATGGTCTGTATCCGGAAATAGTTGTAGTTATGCAGCAGATACCTCAGGGCGATGGCTGCATTAGTCATAATCTGTTCGCGGCTTATGGTCTTTCCCCTCTTCAGGAAGCTGTTCTCTATGGCACGGGCATAGTCGTCAGAGTCGGGCAGCCCATTGGCCAGGCCGTATAGCTGGCTGAGTATTCGTAGCTTCATCTCGTTTGTTGCCTTGTTGGTGAAGGTCACGGCCAGTATTGACCTGTAGTTCTCAGGTCTCTCTATTAGCAGCTCTATGAATTTTACCGTCAGGGTAAAGGTTTTTCCGCTTCCAGCGCTTGCCCTATAGACGGTAAGCAGTTTGTTGTTGGAGGTCATTGTTGAAATTCTGTGGTTTATTGGGTGCAGGGGTTATAGATGTTTATATATTCTTCTCAAATAAAATAATAGTGTGATGTCATATCGTTTCTGTTACCAATGTCTGAACAGCTCGAAGCCCCATTTTACTCCAGCCGACTGGAATTTCCATTGACTTGTCGCTATGAATGCTCCGAAAGAGAACAGGCGTGTGGTGAAGCCGTAACCAGACTCTATGTAGGGGTGGATGCCTTTCACGTCAAGGGTACTTATATGTATGCGTTCCATCTCTATGAACTTGCCCACAATGGGTATCCAGCTGAACAGCAGGAGTGGGCTTTCGTAGGTTACGTTGGCACGTATATAATAGTCGGAATTATTGTAAGTCTCGCTTCGCAGCAGTTCGAACTCTCCACTCCAGTTGTCGTTCCATCCTCCTGGGACGTTGTTCTCCCTAAAGTTCTCGTAGTCAAGGAAGTACTCGTTCCTGCCGCGGCTGGTATAGAAACCGCCTCCCAGCTTCATGTGAAGTGCCTGAAGATTGTTCTGCAGGTAGGTGTATTCTCCGTTCAGCTCCCATCGCTCGTATTCCGTATTTGACTTCATCAGCCCACGGAAGCTGCGCTCGTAGTCGCACGTCAGGACTGGGCCGTTCCACGACCATGGTCTTAGCTTCAGCTCAAGCATTGGAGCGCATGAGCGATAGGTGTATTGCTGACCCAGGTCTTTGTATGTACGCTTGTCTACGGCGTTCCTGATGTGCTGCGATATGCCGGCCTTGATGCTTACGTATTTGTTAATATCTATGTTTGCGGCAATCTTTTGGTAGTTGTCGGTAAACTCACCTATGTTTGAGTTTTGCCAACTATCTGCCGAGTCTGGAAACTGTGCCAGCATGTGTCTGACCACCATGGAGTTGGATATCCTGTTGCCGTTTCCAATGTCGGCCATGACATACCCGTTGCGGGCCTTGTTGAAATACCATGTGATGGGTATGGACAGGTACAACTGTTTCTGCTTGAAGGAATATCCGGCTTTCAGTCTTGCCGATAGCTCGCTCTGTGGAGAGAACATATAGCTGCTTCTGATGTCGAATTTGTATGTGATGCCCTTTCGGTGGCTGTAGCCCAGGTAGAGTGGGTTCAGAATGGGGTTAATCCTTACATACCCCCTGTCATCGTTTCCGAAATGCGACCTTATTCGGTTTACGGCATGGTCGCCTATAATGTCCCACAGTATGGCTGAGCGTGTCTTTTTCTTTTTCTCAATGGTAGAGTCCTTGGTGTCACGGCTCCCTACATACTCGTCTATTACCGCCTGCTCCTTGTACGATAGGGTGTCGGGCCTGACTGTTCCCATCTGTTCCCATGTCTCCCTGTTGTCCGTTTTTAGGTTGCCATTGACGGGGAGGTCATAGTAGGCCACATGTCGGCAGGTTATCCTGTTGCCGAGGAAGGAGAACTCCGTATCGAGGTTGCTCTTGCTTGGAAGCAGGGAGCGGAAGCCCTCGTCGCCCATGGTAAGGTTGAGGTTGAAGTCTATCATGTCGTACTCTCCCAGGATGTTGCACTCGATAATTCTTCCTGTGGCATAGTCGAGAAGAGCCGTGCCACTTACCAGCTGGGTGTTCTTACGCCGCGGGGTGAACTCTATGCGAGCAGTTCCATCGAGCAGGAAAGTAGTGGAGTATTTGTAGAACCGCCTGTTCTCCTTGTTGAACGGAGAGATTATATACTCGTCTATAATAGTCTCGTCATAGAGCTTCGGAGTAAGATACTTTGTTACGTTCTCCATGGTCTTGCGCCTGTGTGGAATGGTAGTATTCCTTATCAATGTGCGTGTGCGTACATCCCTCGTGCTGTTGTATTCCGTCACTCCGTAGCTCTCGTCAATATAGCTCCTTTTGCCTCCATTTGCAACGGCATACATTGTAGGTACGGCCAGCAGGGTGATGTTCTTGCGCTCTATGTTAAGGCCGAAGCGAGTGTAGTTGCTGCGGCTTGTCCCGTGGGCATCAGAAGTGTCTACCGATGCTGCGTAACGGAACATCCGTTCGAGCATCAGAGAGTCTGGCCTTATTGCCGAAGCCTCCTGACTACAGGCAAGGAACCATATTGCTGCCAATAAGTATGTGGCAAGGTATTTCATACTTGCAAAGTTAGCGTAAACGGGTGGAATGTCAAAGCAATCGTGAAAAAAACGCACCTTTATGCCTCCTATTATTATTTTATTTTGTAAATTTGCAACGGATTGATACATTTTGGCGTCCAACAGGAATGAAACGAACTATTATATTTTATGCGTCAGCGGTAATTCTTACTTTGTTGCTGACAGTTTTTTTGGATAGTTGTGCGGATAGGAGCAAAGGAGAGCTGAACAAGCTTTTGCTGGATGTTGCGGATGCTGATGGTGACATCAGCAGTGGCGACTGGCAAGAATTGTCGGCATTCTTCGAAGCAAATCGAGCCCATTATCCAGAGTTCTATGATGGTGACGAACTTAACGTAGAGTATGTCAAGAACTATGTAACAGAGTTTTTTGCCGACAGAAGACCGCCTAAGGAGATTACGTTTAGCGGAGTGGCTGGGAAGCAGGTGGTTGTAGACTTCTACCTTGAGCGTAGTGGCTCTATGACAGGATACGATAATGCCGATGTGGATGGAGCGTTCAAGGCGGCTATCGTGGGTATGATGAACAAGGTTCCCGATAATGTAAGCAGGCTGTTCATCGTTAACGGTACCGTAAACGAATATCCCGAGGGAACATCGAAGTTCCTGCAAGACAACGATATCTTCGAGGCTACTAAGGGCATCGGAGACCCTTCGTATACGGATTTCCGTGAGATTTTTGATATCCTGCTAAACAAGACTGGCAACAACTGTCTCTCTGTATTGTTCTCCGATATGATATATTCTACCCGCGACATGCAGGGTATCAATCCTCAGAAAGTCTTTTCCGAAGCCAAGGGCATGACCAATGCCGTATTCAAGGAGCCGAGCGCTAACCGCTCCATGCTCGTTGTGAAGCTCAACGGAATGTTTTCCGGACAGTATTATTCCTACAACAATGCCGTATCTCGCTATCGGGGCAATAGGCCGTTTTATGTCGTTATGGTTGCTGACAATAGCGTGATGTCCCGACTGGCCAACGATAAGGAACTGGGTGCGCTGGCAAAGGTGGAGACTTTGCCTGGATATGAGAACATGTATCTCTTTGCCTCGCCCAATATCTTCAAGCCTCATTACACCCTTCTGCTCAGTCACCCGTCCATACGCGGACGCTTCAGGACCGTTAGGGGACAGCAGGATGCAATCACGAATATAGATGACGTAGAGATAGACCGCAATTCTGGAGATATACAGCTTGTACTTGCGGCCGACCTGAGCGGAGTGCTTGCAGATAGTCGTTCCCTGCTTAACCCTGCCAACTATAAGGTAAGTGCCGATGATGAGGTTGTTATCCAGCAGATTACGCCCATTGATGAGCACAAGGATCTTACGGCTGCCGAAAAGAAATATGCTGGTAATGCTACACATCTTTTTATACTGCGCATGAAGAGTTTCACTAACGACCAGGAGATAAGCATATCACTCCGCAACGTGTTGCCGGAATGGGTTTCGCAAACATCTATTGATGACGATACGACACCTGATGCCCACAGCACCTTTGCCTTTGGATATCTCATGCAGGGCATATATGACGCATACACGAGGAACGTAAAAGGAGAACCTGCTTATTTCACGATGACGTTGAAATTAGAGAAGTAAGAGGAAACAGGCTGTGTGCTAAATCTGAATAATAAACTTGAATAAACATATAATCACAAGAACAAAAAAATAACAGAATAATGAAAAATATAATTTTTCCCATTGCTGGAGGCATATTGTCGTTGCTGTTTGTATTGTTTGCTCCTCAGTTGTATGAGGCACTTTATTATGAGCGTGCATTCTCTAATGAGTTGTACAACCTGTCAGTTTACCGTTTGTTAGCCTTTGTTACGGTATGCTTTGGATGGGTACCGGCTTTCACATATTATTATTTAGTCAACTCCGTAAGTTTCAGCCGATGGTACCATTGGCTCATTATGCTTGGTGTTGCTTCTGTGGCAGGACCAGTGTTCATATTCGTAAGCCTTGTAGGTATATTCATGGAGTTGGGTTACGATTTTACAGGGCAGATAGCCTCGTTCTGCCTGGCAGATGTCTTTGTAACGGCAGTACTGTTCGTAATTGCGAGCTTCAGCATACGCTGGTGGAGCAGCAATTGCCGGCACACCCCAATTCCGGAGTAGCAGCCGATGTCTGCAACACATAATAATCTCAGTCATTTTCAAGAAAAAAACTGCAACACATGAGACTATTCCTATTCCTTGTCGGCGGTACAGGCTCACGCGTAATGCGTCCGCTTATCATGCAGCTTGCTGCCGGCATACGTCCATTGGACGAGAACGGCAACCAGTTGCCTGCCGAGATAGTACCTATCATCGTTGATCCTCACAAGGCCAACGAAGACCTGAAGCGGACGGACAATCTGCTCAGGTGGTACAGACAGATACGCAGAAGCATGTACGGAGATAGTGATGATGTGAAGAAAGGATTCTTCGGAGTAAAGATTTCCACACTTAGCGATATTATACCGGACAGCACGGGTATAGCCGATACATTTATGTTCAACCTCGGCTCGGTGGCGTCGAAGAAGTTCCGCGACTTCATTTCCTATCCTACGCTCGACTCCGGAAATCAGGCTTTGTGCTCGATGATGTTCTCCGATTACCAGCTCGACACAAAGATGGATATCGGTTTTGTGGGCAGCCCAAATATCGGAGCCGTGGCTCTCAACCAGTTCAAGGACAGCGAAGAATTCCGCCAGTTCTCTAACGTATTCGACAAGAACGACCGGGTGTTTGTCGTATCAAGCATATTTGGAGGTACGGGAGCAGCCGGATACCCCATCATAGTAAAAAATATCCGCAATGCGGCCAACAACACCATGCTCAACAACCGTGGTGATTTGCGTGATGCCAAGATAGGAGCCCTTACCGTGCTGCCTTATTTCAACGTACAGCAAGACGAGAATAGTCCTATATCAAGAGCTGACTTCATATCAAAGACCAAGTCGGCCCTGTTCTATTATCATGATAACCTCACAGGTCTGAGGCAGGAGGGACAGGATCTTAACATGTCGAAGATTAACGCCTGCTACTATGTAGGCGACGAGGTGGCATCAAATCCTTACTTCAACGACCCTGGCGATAACGGACAGCGCAACGACGCACACGTCATTGAGTATGTGGGTGCTCTTGCTATACTTGACTTCCTGTCCATTCCCGACTCTCAACTTGTGAGCCGTAACGGGAATGCCTTGAACCCCATATTCAAGGAGTATGGCCTTGCCGCCGACAAGATGACGCTCACACTGCGCGACTTTGGCGCTCAGACACGATCGCTTGTCAACAGGCGCATGGCCATGTTCCATCTCGCATATATGTACATCACAAACCAGTTTCGTGCCGATATTGGCCATGGCTACACCTACGACAAGCCCGAGATACGCAACGAGTTCCTGTCGTCGACGTTCTTCAACGACCTGACATCAAACTTCTTTGTGGCTTACAGGATGTGGCTCGTAGAACTGCGAAACAATAGGCGCAGTTTCGCACCATTCAATCTTGAGACAACAAAACTTTCGGAGGCATTATGCGACATTGCACCCAGAAAGAAACTCTTTCAGGGTACCATCGATTACAAGACTCTGCTATCAGCCCTCAACAAGGCCAGTATGGACATCTCAAAGACGGGACGCTACACATCGGCCAACGTATCATACAAGCTCCTTGATTTGCTGGACGAGGTGTTGGAGAAGTTGATAGACGAGAAATTTGTAGGTGTAGTATAATTTATGATGCTAAGTGATAACAGGATATGTCAAACATATTAAGCTATAACAACAAGACTACAGGCGAGAGTTGGATTAGCCTGACGGCACAATATGGGGCCGACGAGATAAACATGATTAGCGACCCGAACGCCGGACTCGCCGATACACCACGCACGGCCATACCATCGCCCTTTGCCAATATGGACCTTGTAAAGAATGCCTTCCGCAGACTTTCCATGGATGCAGACCTTATAGGCGAGGCCATGGACGAGAAGCTTGTCAGTAATGCGCTCGATATTGCCCAGCTGTTCTTCTCTTATGGCGAGCTGAAGGAAAGGCTGCACATCGTGGAGTGGAACAGGGCTACGGCCCTTGCCATGTTGCAGGATGAGCCACAGCACAAGTTGCTGGCCGATACCATGGCTATGTTCCTGGAACAGGACAAGGAGGCGTTCAATTTCGATATTATGGACAAACTCTATTTCCTTGTCTATGGCAACAAGGTGCTCGGCTCTACGTCACCAGTTACGCTTTTTATGGCCACGCCAAACGCAAAGCCACAGACGGTGGATATTCCGGTTGAGCAAAACGAGATGGCATTCGACTCATGGCGACCGCTACATCAGCGCACTCCGAAGTTTGTAGCCATGCTCTATGCCCTGTTCACCGCATACCCTCAGCTGAAGAAGCGTTGTGGCGAGGTAAATGCCTATCTCATTGCTTCTTTGCCAAAATTGCCTAAACAGTTGCGTGACCAGATACTTACCGAAATCGGCAACCCTGCGTCGCTCGACATAGAGGGAGCAGACAAGGCCCGAAACTATCTCAATGCAAACTATTCGCCTATTGAAGGCGGAGCACAGATACTTGGAGTACCACTCTATTGCTCGCGACAGGAAGACGTGGTTGAGGCGATTGCCAAGAGCGATTTCCTCATGATTCCCACTCGCAAGCCTGAGGGTGAGCGCATACCACTTGTTCTTCAGAACCATCTGAACGCACCTTCTACAGACCCATTCAGATATGTTACAGGCTATTGGGACGATACAACCATAATAACTCTTGATGACTGCAGGTTGTCGCCAGACAAGCGAGTGCTTCCTGCTACCAATCATCAATATCCATGGCTGACGGCTGAAGACTTCTTCCAGCCTGCGCTTATGAAACTCGACTATACCATGGACGCCAACTGCTACTTCAACGGAAACCTCTCCGCAGGCAGCCGTGATACAGACAACAACGATTTCGTATTGCCGCTCAAGCCGTTGTTCTTCAAGTATTTTGATGTTGCAGACCTTTGGGGAACTGTTGCCGGACGGCCACGCTTTGAGATGGTACATACCAGGATAGGGCAGGGCGAGACAGTAAAGGTTATTCTTCGCATACCCGTTCAGAAACAGGGACATTTTATCACTCTTGAGCGTACATATACCAACGCCAATGGAGTGGACATGCGCTATGACGTGAGCAACGACTGCGGTCATTTCATAACCGTTCCGTTTGCTCTTGCGCTCTTCCCGTTTGTTAGAACGGAGGGAGCCCAGCTTTACAACGTACAGCTCATAGACCGTGCGTTGGGTATGCTCGACAACCACTCGCTTGGTCTGTCGTTCTTCCGTAATGGTGTTGCTGAGGCTTTGGCGGAGGATGTTGTGACATGCCGCAACCGTACGATGAAGAAGGAGCGTAGGGTAGGGTCGCATTACTATCGTGTGGCATCACACTTCGACCATATAGGCGTAAGCCTTGCCGATGAGCAGGGAAACATTATTGTCCAGGGAGTGGTATGTCCAAAGTGGCCGCTCTATGTGCCTGGTCATGACGCATATACTTTTGCAGTCGATTTCGGTACAACCAACACACATGTGGAATGTAAGCGGGGCGACGGAATGCCCGAGCCGCTTGCCATATCCTATGCTGCTGTTGAGAGACTTGTGGCAACACTCTACAATGGTACCCACAATGTCTACGACAACATAATGAAGCAGGAGTTCCTGCCCAAGGAAATTGGGGCTGATTATGGATTTCCGCAACGTACGGTATTGAGCGAGAGTGAGCGCATGGATGCTGAGAATATTGACAGTATAGTTGCTCTTGCCGATGCCAATATACCGTTTATCTATGAGAAGGAGTCAACAGGATATGGAAACCGCATCGTGCCAAACCTCAAGTGGGGTACCGATGGAGCCACTACGCAAGGTGCCGAGATGGCTGTTAGGAAGCGTATACAGGCTTATCTGACAGAGATAGCACAGCTGATGCGTGCAAAGGTGTTGCTGGGTGGAGGCGACATTGCCCGCACCCGCCTCGTATGGTTCTATCCCCTCTCTATGAAGGTCGGCAACATAAACACCCTTGCCCGCCTGTGGGAGCGTACGTTTGCAGACGTGTTTGGCATTACCGATGTTCAGCACAACATTATGCAGATGCCTGAGTCTGTTGCTCCATATTATTTTTACCGTTGCTCAAGCAATTATCGTGGTGCAGCATCTACGGTGGCAAGCATCGACATTGGTGGAGGTTCGTCGGATGTAGTTGTTTACGAGGCCAATGCCTCTCAGCCTGCTTTGTTGACTTCGTTTCGCTTTGCAGCCAATGTTCTCTTTGGCGATGGCTTCTCGCAGGTCCCGCATGGAGACACCAATCCCATGACCGTCAAGTATGTAGACTATTTCAGACGCATATTCAATAGCGACGATGATAAGTATGGAGAGCTGAACGGCATTCTCGACGACATTACGGCAAAGAGGAAGAGTGAGGAGATTAATGCTTTCCTCTTCTCTGTTATCAGCAACAAGGCTGTCGGTGGCAACGATGTCTTCTCATACAACGCCCGACTAAGTGAGGACGGAAGGTTCAAGATAGTGTTCATATATTTCTATACGGCCATCGTCTATTACGTTGCCAGCCTGATGCACCATCGCAATCTCGATATGCCGAGATGCCTGATGTTCAGCGGTACTGGCTCTAAGGTACTCGACATAGTGGGCAGCCAGCGTGACCTTGACCTGCTTACCAGAGCTGTATTCGAGAAAGTCTATGGCCGTAGCTATGGCTCCGATGGCTTCTCGGTAGTTATGGAACGCAGGGAGCCGAAGCAGCTGACATGCCGTGGTGCTCTGATGCAGGTAGGCAATCCGGCAGGTGATGGGGTTAGGGATGTTGAGACGCTCAACAACATGCTTGATACTTTCGACAGCAAGGTGAAAGTCATCTGGTCAACAATCGGAAAAGAACGCCTTGTATATGATGATATGGAAAAACAGGAGGTTCGTGAGCAGATTGTGGCAAATGTCAGGACGTTCAACGACTTCTTCAATGCTTTGTGCGACGAGATACATGTCGTCGACCGATTCCTCGTTGACAATACAGCCTTACAGAATTTCCGCCAACTGGTAGGACTTGACCTTGAGCACCACTTGGTAAGTGGATGGAACTATCAGAACGGCAACCGTAACGACCGTAACGGCAACGACCCCATAGAGGATGTACCGTTCTTCTATCCCATCAAGGGTAGCATCAGGGATAACCTGATAGAGAAATTATAACATTTAACTTGCTGCAATAATGTTTGGAAACGCTAAGGAAATACAGGAACTTCGTGAGTCGTTTGCACATATGGGTGCGATGGTTGAGGAACTGAAAAGCCAGTCGGCATTCTTCAAGAGCAAGATTAGCTCACTAAACTCTCAGATAGCAGCTATGTCTGAGAAGGTCGAGTCGTTGGAAGCCCTTCTTGCTCAGAAGTCTGACAAGCCGGCATCTTCTGCTGAAACGATGACCGCCCAGCAACCTGTGGCTCCCGCAAACACAGTTCTCTACCTGTCTGCCCCAGCAGCCGATGGCACCTTTACTGGCAGTTCGCCTGCCGTTCAGGAGGGTTCAAGCGTCTATTGCCTCACGACTACTGATGGCTATAACGGCTCGTTCTCCTTTATTGACAGTCATGACGCGCTGGCAACAGCCATGATTTCCGTCAGTCAGTTTGTGAAGTCCGTATGCAAGGTTGAGGGTAATACTCGTCAGTATCCAACAAGGATTGTTACCATTGAGCAAGGCTCTGCTGTTAGGGAAGGTGATGTATGGAGGGTATCAAAAAAGGCTCTCGTCAGGTTTGAGTAGATAAACAGAATATTGATAAGAAGCGATAATGGAGAATATATCGGTAAAATGTCCAAAATGCCGACTTGTATTTGATGTCGAGGCTCCTGCTGGTGCCATGACGGTAGATTGTGTGTGCCCACGTTGCGGAATGCCGTTCGAGCATACCCTCCGTAAGGAGGAAGGCCCTGAGCCAGACGAAACCGTGGCATCACTCAATGAGCAGCCAGCTCAGATAGAGCAGGCTCAGGCGCTTATTGGACAAGAACAGCCTGTTGGCGCACCCTTTGGCTTGGGACCAAACTTCCATCAGCCCACGCCTGAGGAAATCATGAAGCGCAGGCGTGACACACGTCAGGGATGTATTAAGTTGCTGATATATCTGGCCGTTGGCCTCATAATTGTCGTTATGTTCACCTTGCGCGGATGCTGGAAAGACCGCAGATACAGGGAGAATGTTGTCGTCATTAGCGAAACTCCTACAGACGTGCTCCGTCCGTCTGCTGTACCAAACGACAGGGCTCCTGGCAGGCATGCTGATGCAGAGAAGGCACCCGAATGGATACAGGGAACATGGTATGTGAAGACTGACTTCGGAGAAATATTCATCACCATCCGTGGTAACACTATTGCTGAGACATCAGGGGGGAATGCTACGGTTTATGGAACTTTCTATTATACATATTCCAAACTGAACTGCGATTTCGGTGACGGGAAGACGTTTGTCTATTACCTTGATGAGGAGAATGAGCTTATTGATGCTGGCGATGGCCTGCTGATGAAGAAGCTTGAGAACTAACGAAGAATCTTGTCCGTTTACACCTGAAAACACACCTCGGTGCAAGCTGCCACTCACGCTGTTGCGTTGGTCTAAGCATGTAGCTGAGTTTGACTACACATGCCCCTGCGTTTTCTTATACATATTGCCGCGTTTTCTTACACACATGTTTTGTGGTGGAAGTAGGACCCTGTGGAAAACATGGGGAAGGAATTCCAAAATGAAGGCGCCTTTTCAAGCAAACGTTTGCGTGAGCGGATGCAAAGCTTTGCGTGGGCAGATGCAAAGCTTTGCGTTGGCGGTTGCAAAGCTTTGCGTGGACGGTTGCAAAGCTTTGCGTTGGCACATGCAATGCTTTGCGTTCCGAGATGGGCAAAACTGGCACAGAAGAAGAAGGCATGGTAGAATAGAGACGATAATAGGTGGAAGCACGTTGCTTCCACCTATTATATATATATGTGTGTTGTTCGGTTTAATACCATTACAGGATTGTCTTGACAGCCTCAAGCATACCCTTCTCCTGAATAAGGTCGAGGTCTTTCTTCAGCAACTCAGCCAATCCGCTTACGCCATGCAGGTCCTCGCCCCAGATATCGGTTGCAGCGAGTACGCCGTCGGTAACTTTCTGGGTGTCGCCTGTTGCCCAAAGCTCCTTGAGAAGGTCCATGATCTCCTGTGCGTCATTTGGTACAATCTCTGCTCCGTCCTCACGCTTGCCACCCTTGTAATAGGTGATGATGGCTGCGAGGCCGAATACCAGTCCCTGTGGCAACTCACCTTTGCGCTCAAGGTAAGTCTTCACTCCTGGAAGGTCGCGTGCGCAGAATTTCGGGAATGAGTTGAGCATGATGCTTGTTACCTGATGGTCTACATACGGGTTGTTGAAACGCTCAAGCACGTCAGCGGCAAACTGCTGGAGCTCGTCCATAGGCAAGTTGAGTGTCTGCATAAGCTCCTCGAACTGTACCTTGTGGATATACTTGCCGATGACTTCGTGGTTGCAGGCGTCGCGTACGATATTTACGCCGCTAAGGTAGGCTACAGGTGAGAGTACGGTGTGAGGACCATTAAGCAAGGTTACCTTGCGCTCGTGGTATGGTTTCTCGCTCTCGGCGATAAGGACGTGCAGTCCTGCCTTCTCAGCAGGGAACTCTGCTCTTAGCTCCTCGCAAGTCATGTTCTCAGGACGCTCTATCACCCACAGATGGAATATCTCGGCCTGAACAACGAGGTTGTCCTTGTAGGAAATCTTTTGCTGTATGTCGGCAATCTCCTTGCGTGGGAAGCCCGGAACGATACGGTCGACGAGGGTTGCGCAAACGTAGCAGCTGTTTGTGAACCAGCTCTTGAAGCCTTCATAGTCAGCGCCAAGGTCTTCTTTCCACAGCTCTATGTACTGGTAGATGCACTCCTTCAGGTGATGGCCGTTTAGGAATATCAGCTCGCATGGCATAATGATGAGTCCCTTGGTGGGGTCACCATCGAAATATTTGTATCTGTGGAACAGCAACTGGACGAGCTTGCCAGGGTATGAGCTTGCAGGAGCGTCGGTGAATTTGCATTTGTCATCAAAGGCGATACCTGCCTCTGTGGTGTTGGAGATGACAAATCTAATCTCGGGTTGCTCGGCAAGTGCCATGTAGGCCTGGTTCTGTGTATATGGGTTCAGTGCACGGCTGATGACGTCAATGCGCTCAAGGCTGTTGACGGCCTCTCCGTTGAGACGGCCCTGTAGGTTTACGTGGTATAGGCAGTCCTGTCCGTTGAGCCAGTCGACCATACCTCTGTCTATAGGCTGTACGACGACAACGCTGCCGTTGAAGTCGGTCTTCTGGTCCATGTTCCAAATTATCCAGTCTACGAATGCTCGTAGGAAGTTTCCCTCTCCAAACTGAATGATTTTCTCTGGCATCACGCTTTTAGGCGCAGTGCGCTTGTTCAATGATTTTAATTCTTTCATTTTTGATGTATTTGTTTTAGTTTTCGGTGTTTCTTGTTTAAGATTGATGCAAAGATAATAAAAATCTTCATACGTTGGCATTTATTTATCTAAAAATTATTGCGCAAAGGTTTGCGAATGTTGCTTTTTTTAGTAAATTTGCCAAAGACATTGAGGCTGGCATATCTATAGACTTCACGGCTTGCATTGTGGGGCTCATACTTCCCAAGTCTGTACTATGCTGCTAACCTATCATAATAAGAGAGAAATGCTATAAAAACAGTAGCCATATGTATACTAAAGCCTATTTATCATTATTGTTGCTTTTCACCTATGTTCCTGTTGTGGCTCAAAGCGATGTGTTGGGAGGTTTCCGATATGTTTCAGAGCAGTCGCCTTCGGGCAACGAGTGGCAGTCGCCTGAGCAGTTGGCTCTCAACAAGGAGCAGCCGCATGCATACATGTTTCATTTTGCTGATGTCTCATCGGCGCAGTCTGTATTGCCAGATGCATCGTCATACGTGCTGTCTCTCGATGGTACATGGAAGTTCCGTTGGGTACCATCGCCCGAGAAGCGTCCTGTAGGGTTTGCCTCGGCAGATTATGACGTGAGTGGCTGGGATGATATTGCCGTTCCCGGATGCTGGAACATGCAAGGGCTAAATACCGATGGTACCATGAAGTATGGTGTGCCCATATATGTCAACCAACCCGTGATATTCTATCATCAGGTGGCCGTAGACGACTGGCGCAAGGGCGTCATGCGTGTGCCTGCTGACACTCTCTATACAACATGGAAGTACCCTAACGAGGTTGGAAGCTACCGGCGGTCGTTCACTGTGCCGAAGGAGTGGAAAGGCCGGAGGCTACTAATCAACTTCGATGGTGTGGACAGTTTCTTCTACCTCTGGGTCAACGGTCACTACGTAGGCTTCAGTAAGAACAGCCGCAACACAGCATCTTTCGACATAACTCGATATGTGTTTTATGATAAGACGAACTCTGTTTCGCTGGAAGTCTACAGAAGTAGCGACGGCTCTTTTCTTGAGGCTCAGGACATGTTCCGTCTGCCAGGCATAATCCGTAGTGTCTATCTGACCAGTGTGCCTGAGAACCGCATCAGCGACATGGCTGTCAGGACTACCTCCCTAAATGACGAGGCTGCATGTATAGACATTCGTACAGAGATTGTCTCTAAAAATGAAAAGGCTCTTCGTGGGGCAACACTCAGCTACGATGTCTATGAAATAGCTCTGTATAGCGACGATGTGACGGGCCGTGTGGCAAGTGGAGTAGCATCATGCGGAGATGCCAGGGAGGGTGTTGTCAGAACAGCTTTAGATGTTCCTCATCCAAAGGCTTGGAGTGCCGAGGAACCTCATCGCTATGTACTCGTAGCCAAGCTGCTCGACAAACGTGGACGCATACTCGACTGTACGAGTACTTATTTCGGCGTGCGCACGGTTGAGATTAAGGAGATGACGGCACAGGAGGACGAGTTCGGAAATGCGGGACGCTATTTCCTCGTCAACGGCAAGCCCGTGAAGCTGAAGGGAGTAAACAGACATGAGACTAATCCTACGACTGGTCATGCCATCACAAGACAGCAGATGACCGAGGAGGTCATGCTCATGAAGAGAGCCAACATCAATCATGTCAGGCTCAGCCATTATCCCAACCACCCATATTTCTACTATCTTGCCGACAAGTACGGACTCTACCTTGAGGACGAGGCTAACATAGAGAGTCATGAATACTATTATGGAGAGGCTTCTCTGTCACATCCCGTAGAGTGGCGTGATGCCCATGTGGCCCGCAATATGGAAATGGTACGTGCGCACGTAAACGCCCCCTCAATAGTGATATGGAGCTTGGGCAACGAGGCTGGTCCGGGAAACAATTTCGTTGAGGCTTACAAGGCTATCAAGGCTTTCGATACCAGCCGCCCCGTACAGTATGAGCGCAACAACGACATTGTGGACATGGGCTCCAACCAGTATCCGAGTGTTGCGTGGGTTCAGCAGGTGGCAAAGGGCAAGAGCAACGTCAAGTATCCTTATCATATTTCGGAATATGCACATTCCATGGGCAACTCTCTTGGCAACCTTGCCGACTACTGGAAGGCTATGGAGAGCAGCAACTACTTCTGCGGGGCTGCCATCTGGGATTGGGTTGACCAGGCCATGGACACCTATACACCGTCAGGACTAAAGTATATGGGCTACGGAGGTGACCACGGTGACTGGCCCAACGACGGAATGTTCTGCATGAACGGAATAATGCTGCCTGACCTTACTCCAAAACCACAATATTTCGAGGTGAAGAAAGTGTATCAGAACGTGGGCATTGAGTCCGACTTCGAGCATAATGCCGTTAGGATATTCAACAAAAACTATTTCACCTCGCTACGTGACTATCTCGTTAGATGGATACTTGTAAAGGATGGTCGTGAGGAGAGTAGCGGGGAGTTTATCACCGACCGCAGCATTCATGGACCTCGCTCCTCGAAACAGTACCGTCTGCCTTTCAATATCATGGACTTGCCATGTGATGGTGAGTATTTCCTCAACGTTGAGCTGAGTCTTGGCAAGGATATGCCTTGGGCAAGGAAGGGATATGTGCAGATGAGCGAACAGCTGGAATGTACGCCTGGAGAGTATGATATGACTCAACCTACCTGCAAGGGACATTCTCCGCTTGTTGTAGACAACGGCCCTGATGCCATTACCATCACAGGCGATGCCTTCAGCCTGAGCTTCAACAATGCCGACGGAAGTATCAGCAAGCTTGTATATGCTGGCGAGAATGTCATAGAGCCAGGATGTGGACCGAGGATAGATGCCTTCCGTGCTCCTGTAGACAACGACAACTGGGCATGGAGCCAGTGGTTCCAGAATGGACTCTACGACTTGCGTCATTATGCTGTGGCAAGGCCTGTTGTTGTCAACAACCCGGATGGTAGCGTGAGCATTATATATTCCGTGCGCAGTCAGGCTCCAGCCAAGGGAAGCGCAATCCATCGCCCGGGAAAGGCAGGTGAGCCGTTTGAGGAAATAGTTGCTGGCGACAAGATGGAGGAAGATGATTTCCACTTCCTGACTACACAGAGATATACCGTATATGCCGACGGAAACATATGTGTGGCAAGCAGCGTCATCAGTAGCGACCCGTCTGTTGTCCTTCCGAGGCTGGGATATGTGATGAAACTGCCTAAAGAGTTCGACAACTATGCTTATTACGGACGTGGACCGCTCAACAACTATGCCGACCGCAAGACAGGCTCTTTCATCGGACTCTATACAAGCAAGGTGGAAGAGCAGTTCGTGAACTTCCCCAAGCCGCAGAGTATGGGCAACCGTGAGGATGTCCGCTGGTGCGCATTGACGAATGGACAGGGAACAGGACTGCAGATTGTTGCCAATAACGCAAGCTGCAGTATGTCGGCTTCGGCATTGCCATGGAGTGCTTTGCAGCTTACACTTGCTGCGCATCCTCATGAGTTGCCGCAGAGCGACGGAACATATCTGCATATAGACTGCCAGGTTACGGGACTTGGAGGAAACAGTTGTGGTCAGGGAGGCCCTCTTGCCGATGACAGGGTAAAGGGAGCGCTTCATCAAGTGAAATTCATCATCCGTCCCGTTCATCGTGGAGCCGAGCTCACATCACGTTCCCAGATTGTTTCCTATGTGCCATGTCCTGTTAGCATTTCAAGAGACCGCGCAGGTAATGTCACAATTCAGGGCGACACAATGGTCATGGACCCCTCAACCATCTGCTATCAGATACAGGAACCAGGAATGCGAAAAACTGGAAAGGTACAGGTATGCTCGGACTCAAAGGCTGTTGTGCCTATGCGTAATGGAGGAACCGTCAGCGCATGGTATAAGGGAGACTCTCGGGTAAAGACAATCGTCACTTTCCAGCGCATCGAAAGCGTGCCTGTTGAGATTGTCTATGTGAGTAGCGAGGAAGGCCCCGACGGAGCTGTTGCCAGGAACCTCCTCGATGGTGACCCGTCAACGATATGGCATACTATGTACAGCATTACGGTGCCGAAATATCCTCATTGGATAGATTTCGACTGTGGCGAGCAGAGGCTTCTAAAGGGCTTCTCGTACATGCCGCGGCAGGATGGTAGTGCCAACGGAAACATCAAGGCATACAAGATAGAGGTAAGCAACGACGGACAGACTTGGGACGACATTGTTGCGCAAGGAGAGTTCGACAACAGCCGGAAGGTTAAGAAAGTGCTATTCGACAAGCCATGCAAGGCTCGCTTCGTCCGTTTCACGGCCCTAAGCAGCCAGGATGGGCAGGACTTTGCAAGTGGAGCAGAGATGACATTCTTCTAAATATTAGGGTGTCCAGTTTGTCGTACCCAAAATGAAACCTATGTTGTTCCTGATTTACTCAGACTACTTGCTCGCAGAAAATACTGTGTCCAGCACGCGCTTACAGCGCGACAATTACCGACATGAACTTCAGAATTAGGATGTTCAATTTTTGCACATCAAACTGTACACCCTATCTAAGTATCCAAAGATAGTGATTTCTTAATCACCCCAAAGTAGGCTTGTAGAGGTCCCTCTACTTCCTCTTCAGATACCACTTTGCTCCAAACCACAGTGCGGCAACAGCTACAATACCGATTATTCCGTACTTGATGTATTCCCCATACTCCATAATCTTGTCGTTGAGCTGTTCCTCTGGAACGACAGAATGCAGATACCAGCCCAATGCGGCAAGTATGCAGTTCCAGACACCTGCGCCGATGGTTGTGTAGAGCAGGAACTGCCAGAACTTCATCCTTGCAAGACCGGCAGGTATGGATATGAGGTGGCGTATGCCTGGAAGAAGACGTCCAGTGATGGTGGCCACCATGCCGTGGTCATAGAAGTATTTCTCGCTTTTCTCCACTTTCTGCTGGTTGAGCAGGCACATCTTTCCCCACTTGCTGTTGGCGAAACGGTATATTATGGGACGGCCGAGATAGTAGCCGGCGAGATAGTTGATGGTTGCTCCTGCGTCAGCACCAAGAG
The DNA here is from genome assembly GCF_002251365.1 of Prevotella sp. P3-122. Lineage (GTDB taxonomy): Bacteria > Bacteroidota > Bacteroidia > Bacteroidales > Bacteroidaceae > Prevotella. Next base: position 54,039 of record NZ_NPJH01000098.1, on the reverse strand, counting down.
TGGCGAACAGTATTACAAGCGCGATATCGAGGTTGCCTGCCGCGGCATGATATGCGGCAGGTGACACGACAAGCTCTGACGGTACTGGTATTACCGTGCTCTCAAGGAGCATAAGGAAAAACACCGTGCCGTAGTTGAGATTGCTTAATAAGGATGTGATAATGTTCATTTAGGATGATTTTTTAAATATGATACATAGTCCTCTACGGGAAGACCCGGAGGGAAAATCTCCCCCAGTGCCTGTTGGGCTTCTGTTGGGTTTATGGCGCATGCTTTCTCCAAGGCATACAGAAACTCTTCCCAATGGCCTGTCTCGTGGCACGCAAGGGCATAGTATCCCCATCCGTAAGTCAGGCTGTTGCTTGTCTCCTTGTTGTATGCCTCATGCAGGATTTCGTATGCCCACTCGGGTGAGCTGTTGTCGAGTATGGCTGTGGCTATTTCTATGCGTATCTGTGGAATTTGCTCTTCTGTGGCTGTGCTTAAAGCTTTCGTGAAGCATGAGTCTGCATCATCGATCTTGTCGTTGATGAGGTAGCATGTACCTCGGAAGGCAAGGAGACCGCTGGTGTCCGCATCGGGTAGTGACGTGCAGATGTCCAACAGGGCGAGAGCCTCGTCCAGTCTCTGCAGGCATGCGAGCGCATAGGCATATTCCTTGTAAAGCTGAGAGAGGTTGGGGGAGTTCATAGGGCAGATATCGAGAGCCTTGCTGAAATGGTGTAGGGCATCCTCGTATTTGCCGAGGTTTGAGAGACAAATGCCAAAGAACAGCTCGCCGATCTCTGAGCTCGGATTCTGTTCGGCATAACGCTTATAATAGTGGGCGGCTTCCTCAAAGTTGGTCAGGGCGCACAGGCAGTTGGCTTTTAGCAGCAAGGCGTCGCTGTTGTCAGGCTCTATGGCGAGTGAGTATTCGCAACTTTCTATGCTCTTTGTTAATTCGTTGTTGAGAAACTGCGAGGAAGCAAGGTTGTTCCAGTACTCGCTGCAGAAAGGGTTTTCGTCAATGAGTGTGTTAAGCAATTGCTGGCATTCGGCATGGTTGCCTTTAATCCATGCAAGTTTTGTCTGAAGTGTGCGGTAGTTCACTGTAGACTTGTCGGAGCATTTGCTGAGCCACTTCTCGCAATAGTCATACAGCTCGTAGTCGAAGAACAAGAATGCCGTGTCTATGGCCACACCGTCACGCTCGGCCTCTTCTGTGTCCTCATAACATTGCTCCATCCAGTTGTCTGCCTGTTGGCACATGTCTTTGGCGAGCATTATCTCTGCCTGAAGGAAGATGTACTCAATGTGCTGTTTGTCGTCAATCAGCATGCCCAGCTTCTCTGCCTTTGCAATGTCGTTTTCCGAAAGAGCCTCCCGTGCCAGGAAGCATAACGGCAGCACAGAGCCTGGGAACATGCTTATGGCATATTCTATGGCCTGCATGGCATCGTCCTTCCGGCCAGACGTGTAATAGTGTTCAGCAATGTCGGCCAGTTGGTCAGCATCCAGAAATATGGAGGTGCCATTCTTCTTGGCCTCCTCATATTTCCGGATGTTCTCTTCCAATTCTCTGTTGTTTATGAAATCGTTCGTCAATGAATGTTTGTATTTTGTATGAGGTGTTCCTGACTGTGGCCAGATTATTTCCCGCTCATCTTCTTCCAGGTATCTGTGAGCTGTACCGTGCGGTTGAACACGAGGTGGGATGGGGTAGAGTCTGGGTCAACATTATAGTAGCCTACACGCTGGAACTGCAGGTAGTCCATAGGCTTGCGTGTCTCCAGCCATTTTTCTACGTAGGCTTTCTTTATCTCAAGGCTGTTGGGGTTGAGGAATGGGCGCATGGCCTCTATGCCTCTCACTCCGTCGTGTTCCTCGGAGTAGGCGGCTACTGCATCGCGTGGGTTCTCTACCATCCATAGACGGTCGTAGTTGCGGACCTCTGCCTCCAGGCAGTGGTTGCAACTTACCCAGTGGATGGTCTTGCCTTTTATCTTCATGTTGCAGTTGGCCTCTCCGGTCTTCGTCTCAGGGATAAGTTCAGCGTGTATCTCAACGATTTCTCCATCTTCGTTCTTTACCACACAGTCCTCAATGTTCTCCGGACACTGTATGATATACGAGTTCTTGAGTCTCACCTGCTTGCCCGGACCAAGACGGAGGAACTTCTTCGGAGCGTCTTCCATGAAGTCCTCGCGCTCTATCCACAGCTCGCGGCTGAACTCTATCTCGTGTGTACCGTCGGCCTCGTTCTCTGGATTGTTTATAGCTGTATATACCTCAGTCTTTCCCTCTGGGAAGTTTGTTATTACAAGCTTCACCGGATTGATGACGGCACTTACACGCAGAGCACGTTTGTTCAGATCATCGCGGACGGCCGACTCAAAGAGCGACATTTGGTTGAGTGCGTCAAACTTTGTATAGCCAATCTTGTCGATGAAAGAGAGAATGCCTTCTGGGCTATAGCCACGGCGGCGGAAACCACATATGGTCGGCATGCGTGGGTCGTCCCATCCGTTTACTATTCCTTCCTTAACCAGTATAAGCAGGTTGCGCTTTGACAGAAGAATGTGAGTCAGGTTCAGCTTGTTGAACTCAGTCTGTCTCGGACGGTTGTCGTCCAACGGCTGGTCGTCGTGTGCGGCCTGCTTTGCCCAGTCTACAAACAGGTCGTAGAGAGGACGGTGGCTGACAAACTCCAGAGTGCAGAGAGAGTGGGTGACACCCTCCCAGTAGTCACATTGCCCGTGTGTATAGTCGTACATCGGGTAGGCGTTCCACTTGTTGCCTGTGCGCCAGTGGGGCATGTTCAGAACCCTGTACATGATTGGGTCGCGGAAGTGCATGTTCGGATTGGCCATGTCTATCTTTGCCCTTAGAACCATCTTGCCTGGTTCCATTCGTCCGGAGTTCATCTCCTCGAACAGTGCAAGGCTTTCTTCTACAGGTCTGTTGCGATAGGGTGACTCGATGCCTGGTTGGGTTGGCGTACCTTTCTGTTGCCTTATCTCCTCGGATGTCTGCTCGTCAACGTATGCCTTGCCTTCCTTGATAAGTTCTACGGCAAGGTCCCAGAGTTGCTGGAAGTAGTCGCTGGCATAGTAGATGTTATTCCACTTGAAGCCAAGCCACTCGATATCTTTCTTTATGGCCTCTACGTATTCTGTATCTTCCTTCTGAGGATTTGTGTCGTCCATACGTAGGTTGCAAACTCCGCCGTATTTGCGTGCTACACCGAAGTCTATGGCAATGGCTTTGGCATGGCCGATATGTAGGTAGCCGTTTGGCTCGGGCGGAAAGCGGGTCTGTATGCGTCCTCCGTTCTTACCCTCGGCTAAATCCTGCTCAACTATTTGCTCTACGAAGCTTAAGCTGCGCTTTTCCTCATTAGTGATGTTCTCTTCTGTGACTGTCATAAAACTCATATAATTATAATAATGTGTGCAAAGATACGAAAAAATGAGTAGATGGCACCCTTGTAGTAGATATTTTTTCGAATTGTGTGCCATAACAGCCAAAAACCTGCTCTGCAACATAAAAAAATATTTGGAGCATATCGTTATTTTGTATATCTTTGCACTCGTTATCCTGAATACAATCTTTTTACCTTAAAAAAGACTAATACCTATTGAGAATAAATGCCTCTCGCTGTGAAGCAAGGGGCATTTTCATTTCAGTATATTTTCGTTATGTCTTTTTTTTTGAATAGGTTGACTCCTAAAACTAATTTGAAAAGGTCAGTAATTAAGTTATAGCTGCTGGAGTCTGGCTATATACTTGCCCAATATGTCGAACTCTATGTTTACGACTGTTCCAACCTTGATGTCGTGGAAGTTTGTCACCTCTTTAGTATACGGAATAATAGCTACGGTAAATGTGTTGTCTGTTGGTCGGCATACAGTCAGCGATACGCCATTGACCGTTACAGAGCCTTTGTCAACAGTGAAATAGCCACGCCGTGCCATCTCGCGGTCTATGTCGTATTTGAAGGTGAAGTAGGTTGAGCCATCAGCATCCTGCATGTCCGTACAAACGGCTGTCTGGTCAACGTGTCCCTGTACTATGTGTCCGTCCAGCCTGCCGTTCATTAGCATCGAGCGTTCAACGTTCACCCTGTCGCCAACTTTCAGTAGTCCGAGGTTCGAGCGGTCGAGCGTTTCCTTCATGGCCGTTACGGTATAGCAACCGTCGGATATATTGACCACGGTCAGACACACGCCGTTGTGTGCTACGCTTTGGTCAATCTTCAGCTCGTCAACGAATGAGCATCTCAGCGTGAGGTCTATGTTCTCTTGTTCCTTTGTTATGGCAACAACGGTTGCCATCTCTTCTACAATTCCGGAAAACATTGTCGTGGTGGGTTTTAATGAGTGATGTTGTGAGAAAAAAAGTGGGAGTCGTGCCAATGATGTGATGAAAACTCCTAATCTGTAAGATTTGAGTGCTCTCCGCCTTTGTAATCCACTGGCTTTACAGCTCGGGTTGTTCGCCCTTTAGTGTGGCCCGCCATTAGCAGGAGTGGCAACATCGGTTTTCGATATTATTTGATGAGTATCCCTATCTAATCAACACAACTCCCGTGTATTGTTCTATGTGTGCAAAGTTAATGCAATTCGTCAACATGGCAAAATTTACAGCCTGTTTTTTTCTCAGTATTTGTCTGTTCCCTTGATGTTGTGAACGTATACCCACGCTCCACCTATTATTAATAATAAGGGTAGGGCGAGAAGCCAGTTGTTGTCGTCGTCGTAGAGTCCTGCCAGATAGCAGACTGCCATTACGAGTATGCCTGTTGCCGTTAGGGCAAACCCTGTCCATCGGCGTTTCAGTAATTGTAATACCTTTCGTTTCATGGCGCAAATTTACTAAATTACAACCGAAAAACAATATTTTGCTTAGCATAGATGTATGTAAAGTCTTAAAAGCTGTTAAACTTTTGGTTTTAAATAGCTTATTGGTGGTTGTATTACAATAAAAATGAGTACCTTTGCGGCGCATTTTGCAAAATAACACATTTTATTAATTTAAATTGATTATGAATCAATACGAAACCGTTTTCATTTTGACTCCCGTTTTGTCTGATGAACAGATGAAGGAAACGGTCGCTAAATTCAAGAAACTCCTCACCGACAACGGTGCTGAGATTTTGAACGAAGAGGCCTGGGGACTGAAGAAGATGGCTTATGCTATCCAGAAGAAATCAACAGGCTTCTACTGTCTGATTGAGTTCAAGGCTGAGCCAACAATCGTCAACACTCTCGAAATAGGCTATCGCCGTGACGAGAAAGTAATTCGTTTTATGACTGTTAAACTCGACAAGTACGCAGTGCAGTACGCAGAGAAGCGTCGCGCTAAGCTTGGCAAAAAAGAGGAGGCTTAATCATGGCAGAGCAGAACAACACCGAAATCCGTTATTTGACAGCTCCTTCTATCGATACGAAGAAGAAGAAGTACTGCCGTTTCAAGAAGAGCGGCATCAAGTACATTGACTACAAGGATCCTGAGTTCCTGAAGAAGTTCCTCAACGAGCAGGGTAAGATTCTTCCCCGCCGCATTACAGGTACCTCTCTCAAGTACCAGCGTCGCGTGGCACAGGCTGTTAAGCGTGCCCGTCAGATTGCACTGCTTCCATTCGTAACCGATTTGATGAAATAATAAAGGAGGATAGATAATGGAAATCATACTGAAAGAAGATATCATCGGTCTTGGCTACAAGAACGATATCGTGAATGTAAAGAGCGGCTATGGCCGTAACTACCTCATTCCTCAGGGCAAGGGCGTTATCGCTTCTCCTTCTGCCAAGAAGGTGCTCGCCGAGAATCTCCGTCAGCAGGCTGCCAAGCTTGCAGCTGCCAAGGCTGAGGCTGAGAAGAAGGCTGCTGCTTTCGAGGGTCTTACTCTTGAGATTGCCGCTAAGGTAAGTGCCACTGGCGTCCTCTATGGTTCTGTCAACGCTGCAACTGTTGCAGAGGAACTGGCCAAGAAGGGCATCGAGGTTGACCGTAAGATTATCACCATGCGTGATGCAAAGAAGCTTGGCGACTTCGAGGCTATAGTTCACTTCCACAAGGAGGTTGAGGTGAAGGTTCCAGTAAAGGTTGTTGCTGAGAACGCTACCGAAGAAGTAAAGGTTGAGGAGACTGTAGCAGCTACAGCAGAGCCAGCAGTTGAGGCTCCTGTAGCTGAGGAAGAGGCTCCTGCAGCAGAATAATATTATTACTGTAAAGCAACTTTCCATAACCCCGATTCATTCATTCAGGATGTTTCGGGGTTTTATTGTTTTTTTCTAACACCTAAAAGTTTTGTATTTATGAAAGCATTTGTTTTTCCCGGACAAGGTTCACAGTTCGTAGGTATGGGTAAGGAACTCTACGATAACAACGAGACGGCCAAGGCTCTTTTCGACAAGGCCGACGAAATACTTGGTTTCAAGATTACAGATATAATGTTTGCCGGTACAGACGAGCAGCTCAAACAGACCAATGTTACTCAGCCAGCCGTATTCCTCCACAGCGTCATCACTGCTCTGTGCCTCGGCGAGGAGTTCAATCCTGCCATGGTTGCTGGCCACTCACTCGGTGAGTTCTCTGCCCTTGTGGCTGCTGGTGCCATCAGCTTCGAGGACGGGCTCAAGCTCGTTGCCGCACGTGCAAATGCCATGCAGAAGGCATGCGAGGCCAACCCTGGTCTCATGGCTGCCATCATCGGTCTGCCCGACGAGAAAGTTGAGGAGATTTGTGCTGAGGTATCTGCCGATGGTGAGGTGGTTGTTGCCGCAAACTATAACTGTCCGGGCCAGCTGGTTATCTCTGGAACCGTAAATGCCATAAACAAGGCTTGCGAGGCTCTGAAGGCTGCTGGAGCAAAGCGCGCCCTGCCTCTGAAGGTGGGTGGTGCCTTCCACTCTCCACTCATGCAGCCAGCTAAGGACGAACTTCAGGCTGCCATTGAGCAGACACAGTTCTCTGCGCCTAAATTCCCTGTTTACCAGAATGTTGACGGCAAGCCACACACCGACCCTGAGGAGATTAAGCAGAATCTTATTGCTCAGCTTACAAGCTCTGTAAGGTGGACATCGAGTGTGCAGAACATGATTGCCGATGGTGCTGACGACTTCACAGAGTGCGGACCGGGCAAGGCATTGCAGGGAATGATTGGCCGTATCGGTAAGAATGTCAATGTGCAAGGCATTCAGTAATCCATGGACAAGAAGATAATAATATATCAAATATTCACACGCCTTTTTGGCAACCGGAACGTTACCCGCAAGGTAAACGGTTCGGTTGCTGAGAATGGTGTGGGAAAGATGAACGACTTCACCCCTACGGTATTGCGCCATATACATGACATGGGCGTAACACATGTCTGGTATACTGGCGTTATCCGTCATGCTTCTCAGACCGACTATTCGTCTTTTGGCATACCAAAGCAGTCGCCTGCAGTTGTCAAGGGCGTTGCTGGCTCACCATACGCCATTGCAGACTATTACGATATTGATCCCGACCTGGCTGAGAACGTGAACAGTCGAATGGAGGAGTTCGAGGAACTTGTTGACCGTACCCACAAGGCAGGCATGAAAGTAATCATCGACTTTGTACCCAACCATGTGGCAAGGGAATACAAGTCGGTTAAAAAGCCGACTGGTGTTAAAGACCTTGGACAGGACGACGACAAGACGATGAACTTCTCGCAGCAGAACAACTTCTACTATACCGGCATGCCCATCGACCTTAGCGGCGTAACAGCCGCAAGGAATCAGGATCCGGAGAAACCATACGTAGAGACACCTGCCAAGGCAACAGGCAACGACCGCTTTGACAACCGGCCTGGCGACAACGACTGGTATGAGACAGTAAAGCTCAACTATGGCATCGACTATTGTAACGGACGTGGCAGAAGCTATCATTTCGACCCGATACCTAACACATGGGCCAAGATGACCGACATACTGCTCTTCTGGGCATCTAAGGGTGTCGACGGCTTCCGTTGCGACATGGCAGAGATGGTGCCGGCATCGTTCTGGAGCTATGCTACGGGCATTGTCAAGAACCGCTATCCGGAGATAGACTTCATAGGCGAGGTTTATGACGGCAACCAGTACAGGACTTTCATCAGCTCAGGTTTCGATTACCTGTATGACAAGGTTGGCATGTACGATGCTGTCAGGGCTGTCATACGTGGCGAGCGCCCTGCCGCATCAATAACATATCAGTGGCAAACAGTTGGCGACATTGCCGGGCACATGCTTTATTTCCTTGAGAACCACGATGAGCAGCGTATAGCGTCCGACTTCTTCTGTGGCGACGGCAACAAGGCCATTCCCGGTGTTATTGTCTCTGCTCTGCTCATGCGTAACCCGTTCATGTTCTATGCAGGACAGGAGTTCGGAGAAAGGGGTATGGATGCCGAGGGCTTCTCTGGACGTGATGGACGTACAACCATTTTCGACTACTGGTCGCTCGACTCACTCATCCACGGCTACTACGACCGTAGGCACATGCCTAAGGAGGAGAAGGCGCTGGCGCTGAAATACCAGCAGATACTGCGCATTGCCAATCGGGAGAAAGCCATCTTCGAGGGCGATTTCTTCGACCTTATGTACGTCAATCCGGCTTCGTATCAGTTTAATCCCCGTTTCAACTTCGCCTTTCTGCGCAAGGCTGGCAGCGATGTCATACTCGTTGTAGCCAATTTCTCGGGCGACCGGATGAATGTCAAGGTTAACATTCCTGACCATGCCTTCGACTATCTCGGCTTGCCTGAGACAACCGTGGTGGCTATCGACTTGCTGACGGGTGAGGAGCAGACTGTTGAGCTGACACGCAACGGACAGTTCCCGGCTGACCTGAGACCATATAGCGGAAGGATATTTAAATTCACCATAATGAAGGACGATACTGACTATGTGTTCAACGAGCACAACAAGGATGAGTTCCCACCTGCACATACTGCCGAGCATCTGCTTAATCAGGTGATGATCAGGCTTTTCGGATGCAAGCGTTCGACAAACGCTCATGTGGAGAGGAAGAAGAGCAAGATTAGCTATGTACTCGACCATAAGCCGACAAGGCAGGAGGAGAAAGCCATTGAGCAGATGATGAACGAGATGATACAGGCCGATATGCCTGTGACATTCGAGACGGTCGACATCGATAACCTGCCAGAGGGCGTCGATAGGAGCAGACTGCCCAAGGATGCAAGCCAGAAGATTAGGCTTGTGCGTATCGGCGACTTCGACGTATGTCCATGCATAGGAAAGCACGTTCGCTCGACGGCTCAGATTGGACGCTTCGAACTGCTCGGTACCAACTGGGATGAGGCTACACATACCTTCAGAGTAAGATTTAAGGTCGTACAGTAATAAGCCTGTGCGGAATAATAATGCCATACTGACTATCACCGGATCCGACTCTACAGGCGGGTCCGGTGTTCAGGCTGATATCAAGACAATATCTGCCTTGGGAGGCTATGCTGTCTCTGCCATTACGTCGATAACGGTTCAGAACACGCTCGGCATCCAGGAGTTCTACGACATACCGGCTGATATTGTGGCAGGGCAGATTGAGGCCATTGTCAACGATGTGCAACCGTCTGTCATCAAAGTTGGACTCATACGCTCGGTCGATGTACTGAATGTAGTGGTTGGTGTTCTCAGACGCTATCATCCCCGCCATGTTGTCTACGACCCTATCTTCGTGTCGAGCAAGGGCGAGAGACTCGTAAGTACCGATGTCGTGGAGCGGATAAAGACCGACCTGCTGCCTTTATGCACTATTGTCGTAGGGCAGCGCATGGCCCTCCACGGTCAGAACAACGCTTATTCCAGTGCTATAGCTTTCTATCTGTCGCAGGACTTGCCTGTTGACGAGTCCATGCAGAAGGCTGAGAGCTATGTCAACAGTCACAAGCCTATGCTTGATGGCTTGTCCGACCGCTCGTCGGAACTATATCATGACTTCATATCAAAGGTGGCAGCCCATTTCACCACCAACAGCGACGTGGCCTTCTATGCCGACATGATGAATGTGTCGCCGCGCTACCTTGCTCAGGTATGCAAGAAGATTGCCGACAAGTCGCCGAAGCAGATTATTGACGAGTACTTGTTGGCAGCCATACGCCAGCAGCTGCTCTCCACATCACGTACAGCGCAGGAGATTGCCTTTGCCTTCGGCTTCTCGTCGCAGCCGCATTTTGCGAAGTTCTTCAAGAAGGCCATGGGGTGTACACCCAGGGAATACCGTTTGCGCAATTCGGCAGAATAGACTCCTTGTTATTGTTATACACGTATTGCTTGTTCCCTGACAAAATGCGGAAAAGAGTCTTCACCCAATTTCGAATTATACACAAAGCCTTCATAACTGAACGAGGTCAGCTCGTCTGGATGTAGTATCTTATTCTGGAGTATAAATCTCAGCATAGCACCCCTGCACGACTTTGCCCATACCGCCTGCATCTTCAAGCCTCCATTCTTCTGCCTGACATAGAACAGCGGATGAATGACTCTCACTTCCGAAAGTACCCTTTTCCAGTCAAACAGGTGCTCATATTCTTCGGTTGAGAGATGAAGCAGGATGCCGTCGTCAGCCTTCACACTCTCTATCAGCACATCTGTAAGTTTGTCTTTCCAGAATTGATTTACAGGTTTGCCATCTGTCGCCTCAAGGCTTACGCAATGCTCCATGCGGTATGGCACAATAGCATCCATCGGCCTGAGCAAGCCATAGAGAAAACATGTAATCCACAGATGCTTTTGTCCGAACAGAAGGTCTTCCTCGCTCAACGTCTTGGCTTTTAGGTGCTTGTATGCCTGTCCGTTATATGCCATGATGGCAGGCATCTTGTCTGCAAGGAAGTAGTTCTGGTATCTTCGCCAGTTTTCGGCTGCAAGGTTATGGCTACAGTCCAGCTTTTGGGCAAGCATGTCAACGGAACAGGTAGCCATCTCCGCAGCGAGTCTGTTGGCGATGGATTGGAACAGGGGGTCGGTCAGTGGCTTTGTCTCTGAACTGCCGAACATGATTTTTGCATTGGCGAGCAATATCTGCATGGCTTATTTCTTCATTTCGTTTTTGTGGTTTATACTCTGCAAAAGTACAAATAATTTGGCAAACCCATTCATTCTGAGTACGTATATTTATGATTGTTTTTGCCATATTTCTCTATTTATATGCTTTGCTAACCTTATTTATAGTGCAAGAAAAAATATCCTTGTATTCGAAAGTGAAGTGTGAGATACACGGGAAATCGAGTTATCCTTGATTGAATCATGGCTAAGAAGAGAGTATGCCGACGTTGATAGTTTGTTATACATACCTGCGCATTGATTGTCATTTTGGGAACATGTTGTGTGCTGTTTCCTTTATTTTTTATTACTTTGCAGCCACATTCTCATAAAACACAATTACGATGAAAGAAAACAGACAAGAACTTAACCGCAACCTTGCACAGATGCTCAAGGGCGGTGTCATCATGGACGTTACTACTCCCGAGCAGGCAAAGATTGCTGAGGCTGCTGGTGCCTGTGCAGTAATGGCGCTCGAACGTATTCCTGCCGACATCCGTGCAGCTGGTGGCGTTTCGCGCATGAGCGATCCAAAGATGATAAAGGGTATTCAGGAAGCTGTATCCATACCTGTCATGGCAAAGTGCCGTATCGGTCATATCGCCGAGGCGCAGATCCTGCAGGCCATAGAGATTGACTATATTGACGAGAGCGAGGTGCTCTCACCAGCCGATGACATCTACCACATCGACAAGACCAAGTTTGACGTTCCCTTCGTATGCGGTGCCCGCAACCTGGGTGAGGCTCTACGTCGTATAGCCGAGGGTGCAACCATGATACGTACCAAGGGTGAGCCTGGTACAGGCGATGTTGTCCAGGCTGTCAGCCACATGCGTCAGATGCAGAGTGAGATACGCCGCATCGTATCCATGGCTGAGGATGAGCTGTTCGAGGCTGCCAAGCAGCTGCAGGTGCCTTATGACCTCGTGAAGTTCGTACACGAGAATGGCAAGTTGCCTGTAGTGAACTTCGCTGCCGGTGGTGTGGCTACTCCTGCCGATGCTGCTCTGATGATGCAGCTTGGTGCTGAGGGTGTATTCGTTGGCTCAGGCATCTTCAAGAGCGGAAATCCTGCCAAGCGTGCTGCAGCCATAGTACAGGCCGTAACCAACTACAACGACCCGAAGAAGCTCGCTGAACTGTCTGAGGACCTTGGTGAGGCCATGGTGGGTATCAACGAGCAGGAGATACAGCTGCTCATGGCAGAGAGAGGAAAGTAAGAGCAGGAAGATGAGAATAGCTGTTCTGGCACTGCAAGGTGCATTTATCGAACACGAAAGGATGTTGCAGAAGCTCGGTGCCGAGACATTCGAGATTAGGCAGGAGCGTGACTGGTACCAGCCCATGGACGGACTGGTGATACCGGGAGGCGAAAGCACCACCATGCTGAAGCTGTTGCGCGACCTGAACCTGCTTGAACCTGTACGCAACGCCATACTGGAAGGACTGCCTGTCTTCGGTACCTGTGCGGGACTGATACTTCTGGCACGCAAGGTGACGGGACAGGATTTCGATCGCCTGTCGACAATGGACATCGATGTGTGCCGTAACGCATACGGCCGCCAGCTTGGAAGTTTCTATACCGAGGACAAGGTGGAGGAGGTAGGAGACAACATCCCTATGACCTTCATCCGTGCACCATATATTAATAAGGTGTATGGTGACGCACGGGCTCTGGCTGTTGTCGATGGACATATTGTTGCGGCAAGGCAGGGCAACCAGCTTGTCACTGCGTTCCATCCGGAGCTGAACGAAGACATGCGCATACACTCGCATTTCATAGACATCATACGAGAACATATCGGGGCTTAACCCTGATTGTAGATAGCAACGGAGTGGGGAAGGGGCGTCTTGGCCTTTTCCCCACTTTCTCGTTTTTCCTTAACAGAATCGTCACTGTGTCCGCGTGAAAGATAAAAACCAAAATAAACATTTTATTTACATTGCACCTTTGTCAAGCCACAACTAAAGTTGCATCTCCTGACTTCGTCAATGCGCCACCCGAATTAAGGTTCGTTGTTAGATAGGTCAAAATCATCGTAGTATGACTTCAGGTAATCTCTGTATTACCGCCATGGATGTGAGTCCCCGCCAGTACATCGTGGCCATGCCGCATGTATCAGAAGCGTTTTGAACGTACATTGTCTTTGCGCTCTTTGCGCCTTTGCGAGAGCTTTTTCTCGCAGATGTTTATTGCGTGGTATATTTCTCGCCAAGCCGCAAAGGTCGCAAGGAGATATTGTTCACCCACAGCTAAGGCTCTTACGTTCAGCTTCCAAGATACGCCTTCGGCTATTGGAATGCCTGAAGTAGAAGGGGCAGACGTCACAAATGCTCCAATCTTCGACCTTGCTGGTCGCCGCATCACGGGCGAGGCTTCAAAGGGAGTATATATCAGAAACGGCAAGAAGTTTGTCGTAAGATAATCACTTCCCCGTAACAGAAAGATGTGGGTACATCCGTTTATTGGATGTACCCACCTTTTTCGTACGCTCGGCATGAGCATTGTCTATCGGGTGCAAGTCTCGGGTGATCCCTAATAGCGGGAATCACATAGCCCAAGGCAAAGATGAGGTCAAGGGAGCTTGGCTTTGCTCTCATTGGCTCGACCATTCAAAGTTTTCCTTGCCTGCTCCAATCTCAAAATGACACTTGGCTATACCTAAGTCCATCTTTGTATAGCCGATAAGCGAGAATGTTCTCTCTGCTTTTACTCTGTGTACTCCGTCACCATCAGGGCCGACGTATTCAAAGCGGAACTTCTGCTGATTTACAGCTGTAGGGGCCAGGAGAGCCGCTTCGACTCCCCGGAGGAACCATTGGGGAGTGGTTTCACTGGCATTGCTAACATCCCTGACGCCTTTTCGCTTCATATTCCTTCCTGGATCATTGCCATAGCCAAGGGCAATCATACAGCAAAGTTTCTCATCATCTGCCTTCTCGTATGCCTCTTTGATATTGTTGTAAGTGAGCCCTACCCAACAAGTGTTGAGACCAAGAGTCTCAGCGAGAAGAACCAGCTGTTCACCATAGTAGCCAATTCTTTCTGAGAGGTCATCAGCTTTCTTGCCAACCATAGCAAAGTAATTTGTTACTCCGCTGAAGGTGCCATAAGCCATCTTGCCCTTGAAAGCCTTTGGCTCATTGGTCACGAGCTGAATGTGCAGATTTCCTTTCTCGTTAACCTCGTCAACCTTCTCCTGCAGTATGCTGACAAGGTTCTCTTCTATTGGTTTGTCGATGTATTTCCTCACCGAATGGCGAGATTTGATTGCTTCTGACAGTGTCATTCTTTTGTATCTCTAATAATGTTATCTACATAATCTCTTCCATCCTCACCAGTTCCCATCCGCAGAACTGCATGATTATCTTGTGCATCCTGGTGCCTTGGCGCAGTGCCTCGACACGTGGGGCCACGGCATAGCCATTGATTTGTTCTACGGCTTCGGCCCATTGTTTTGCAGCCTTCTCTTCCGTATAATCAGCCTTAGGGAGATATTTCAATTCAAGGATATAGCTGTGGTTTGCCTGGTAGTGGGTCATATTGGGGAGCAGGAAGAAGTCGCAATAGCCATGGTTGAGCTCTACCTCGGGAGCCGTGATGTAGTAGTCGTTGAGGCTTAGGTAGGCGAGGAAGAACCCCTGTATGTTACGCTCACCCTCGATGGCATCACGAACCGAGGAGAGTTGCTTGTAGCAGTCGGCCATGTATTGAAGTGGTTCTTGCCAAAGACCATCCAATGACATCTTCACGAAAGCTATCTGAAGCTTGTTGACATTCACAATCTTATATTGTGCATATTGCTTCAATATGTAATTGTAATATTGCATACGTACGTTGTTGTTTGGTATGCCTAACGACAACATAGAACCATACTTTCCCTTAATGGTCAGCATACCGTAATAGAACAGCAGGCTTGGAAATGTCTCCGGCTCGGTCATCTCGTTAGCTGAGAACGAGGGGATGAGTGTGGCGGCGATTTCTCCCTTTTCTATGATTTCCATCATCACACCCTTCCGGTCTCCGTCGAGCTTGTCGAGCTGGATGAGCATGTTGAGCTTCTTGTAGTCGGTCCTCGTGTTCGGATCGAGCATGATTTCCGGTGAATGCTTGTAGGAGATGTAATTGCGAAGATAGTACAACACCATGTCGCAGTTGAACACTCTTACGTCGCTTTCAAGGCATTCCTTCGCAAAGCAGTAGTTGTCATACCATGGTTTCATCTCTGCTATCATTGCCTCGATGTCGCAGTCGGCGGGCAACTGTCCTGCCTCTTTGAAATAGGTGAACATCTGACGCACGTCTTCAGTTGAGAATCCGAGCATCTTGTCGAGTTCGGGCGCCATCGATATATTCCATCCAATGTTGAATCCGCTTGTGAGGTCGTCGAGCGTAACGGGACTAACTCCCGTGAGGAAGATGCGCTCGAACATTCCCTTGAATAATTTGAATACATGACTGTAGAATCTTCCGATTAAGGATGTTTTGAAATATGTTTCTTCAACTTGTTCGCTGAATACAATATTGGTGAAACTGTCGTACTCGTCAATAATGAGATACAGTGCCTGCCCATATTTTCTTGACATGTTGAGGAGCATGTTGAGCTTCTGTCCGAAATTATTTGCACGAAGGAATTCATTAATTTTATCCTCAGGATAATCTTCACAATAGGTGTGGATGAAATCGTTAAGTTTGATGCAGCAGTATCTGTTGAAATTATCTTCAAGCAAGTCGATATTGTTGGAGATTTGCGAGATGTCAAGATACAGCACCTGGTAATGATTGCGCAATGGAGTGGGGTGGCTGCCAACCCACAGGGAGCCAAAGAGCTTGTCGAAATCCTTAGCCTTCAACTTGTCGTAGTAAGCCCTCATCATACTGATGAAAAGGCTCTTGCCGAATCTTCGGGGACGGATGAAGATCAGTGTACGAGGCTGGTTTTCCAATTCAGCCAAATACATAGTCTTATCGACATAGTACATATTCTGATTGATCACCGACTCAAAATCTGCCACTCCGTATGGTATTTGCTTTACAGTTTCCATCTTTCCTCCATTTTATTTGCCATTCATGTGCAAAAATACGGCAATTATCACAATCTGCCAAATTCTTTATTGCAAATATTGGTGCATCTGAAGGAAGGTGGGGTGTACGACCTTGATTATGGCCATCAGTTCCAATAGACCAAGAATTATGACGCTAAACCAACAAAAGTTTTAGTATATAATTTTGCAGCCTAACAGCAGATATTGAAAAAGCTTGATGACACAATATAGCGGAAACAGGAAAAGGGATGGTTAGCCGAATTGGCTTTCCCATCCCTTTTCCTGTGTAGTGTTCCTTGCTTGTGTCAGCTGGTCTCATTCTCCTCTTTCATGTCTATGAACTGCTTTTGTGCATCGTAGAATTCGTATTGCAGGAAAGCGAGTTTCTGTGAGGCGATGACTTTGACACCAAATCCGTATTTTAGCTGCCATTTCATTTTCAGGGACATCATTCCCTGGTTGATATAGGCTGCTACGTAAGGATGCACATGCAAAGTGAATTTCTTGATGCCTATCTTGTTGACGAGGGTGTCAATCTTCCTTTCCAACTGGTCTGTAAACAGTAGGCTCGACTTGATTTTTCCTGTTCCGTTGCATGTCGGGCATGTCTCCTCTACGTTGACGTCCATGGCCGGGCGCACTCTCTGCCGTGTAATCTGCATCAGTCCAAACTTGCTTAGTGGCAGAATGTTGTGCCGTGCGCGGTCCTTCTGCATGTTCTTGCACATACGCTCGTAGAGCATTTGTCTGTCTTCGGCAAGATTCATGTCAATGAAGTCGACTACGATGATTCCTCCCATATCACGCAGTCGCAGCTGCCGTGCAAGTTCGTCTGCTGCCCCGAGGTTTACGTCGAGTGCGTTTGCTTCCTGTCCGTTTTCCGATCTTGAGCGGTTGCCGCTATTTACATCCACAACGTGTAGTGCTTCGGTATGCTCGATGATGAGGTAGGCACCGTGCTTGTAGTTGACGGTTTTGCCGAAGCTCGACTTAATTTGTTTAGTGACGTTGAAGTTGTCGAAAATGGGCACCTTGCCAGTATACAGTTTCACGATGTTGGCTTTCTCCGGTGCAATTAGCGTGACGTAGTCCTTTACGTCGTTGAACACTTCTTCGTCGTTTACATAGATGTTCTCGTAGCTCGGATTGAAGAGGTCGCGCAACAGAGCTACTGCTCTTCCTGTTTCTTCGAATACCTGTTGCGGTCTTTTCTGTGTTTTCTGAACCTTACTGATAACGTCCTCCCATCGTTTGGTAAGGATTTTCATTTCCGAGTCGAGTTCTGCAACTCTTTTTCCTTCTGCAACAGTACGTACAATGACGCTGCAGTTTTGTGGTTTGATGCTGTGGATGAGCTGTTTCAGTCGGGCACGCTCTTCTCCGCTTTTGATTTTTGAGGATACGGAAACTTTGTTGCCGAATGGCATGAGTACGAGATATCGTCCGGCAAAGCTCAACTCGCCAGTCAGCCTTGGTCCTTTTGTCGATATCGGTTCCTTGACAATCTGTACCAGCACCTCCTGTCCGACAGTCAGCGCTTGCTGCACTGAGCCGTCTTTCTTCAGGTCTGGCAACATTGTAGCCTTCGAGAACGGGAACAGTTTCTTTCTGTCGCTCTGTACCTGTTTCAGATACTTGTTGTAGGAATTGAATTGGCTTCCCAAGTCAAGATAATGCAAAAAGGCATCACGTTCAAATCCAACATCCACGAAGCATGCGTTAAGTCCTGGCATAAGCTTCTTGACCTTTGCAATGTAGATGTTTCCGACAGAGAAACTTGCCGATTTAGGCTCGTTCTGATATTCCACCAGCCTTTTGTCTTCGAGCAGTGCGATGGAAATCTCGGTCTGCCTGACGTCGATGATGACTTCGCTTGTCATTGTTCCTTGTTTTCGCATTTATGGGTGTTGCGGCCGTTGGTGGCGGCCTTGGCATCCCATCCTAACATGATGTTACCAAAAAAGGCGTGTCAAGACTCCTTGGCGGGAAAATTGACACGCCTCATAAGAACAGCTTACGAGAAGTAAGTGGGCTTACTTGCTCTTATGTCTGTTCTTTCTCAATCTCTTTTTACGCTTATGAGTAGCCATCTTGTGGCCTTTTTTCTTCTTACCGTTTGGCATAGCTGTAATTTTTAAAGTTTATTTATAATGTTGTCTATGATAATCGTTACTCGCTCTCACCCTTCATCTGGTCTACGAATGCCTTGGCAGGCTTGAAGCAAGGCAGGTCGTGGGCTGCTATGGTGATAGTGGTGTTCTTTGTGATGTTGCGGGCAGTCTTCTCTGCACGATGCTTGATGATGAAACTGCCGAACCCACGAAGGTACACATTTTCCTTTTGGTTTAGAAGAGAGTCCTTGATGGTTTCCATGAAACTCTCAACAACAGCTGCTACGTCTCTCCTCTGAAGTCCTGTGGCTTCAGTAATCTGGTTTATTACATCTGCTTTCGTCATTTTCTTGTGTGTCTTGTTATATTATTTTACTTTCTCTTTGTATTGGGCTTGCAAATATACGAGTTTTTTGTGTGATAAGAAAATTTATTTGCCTTTTTTTTCTAAAAATGCTCGTATTTTGTTTGTGAAGTCGTTAATCTACAACATTTTATGCTCAGTATTGTGCATTTCTGTATTTGCTTATGCGCGTGATATGGTAGCAGCTTTCAATCTTTTTTGTCCGTGTACTGTGGGGTGAGACTTGAACCATATAATATATAAGGCCCGTCCGAAATATGGATTGATGTCTTATAGCCTATTGTTCTCAAAGAGAGTCTGATATATATGTAATGGACCAAGAATACAATTGCACAGCCGATAAGGTTAATAACCTTACGGCTGCAAGGTTAATAACCTTACGCCAGTAAGGTTATTAACCTTATCGGCCACGCATATATTATCCAGAGGCCACGCATATAATATCCAGAGGCCACGCAGCAGTAAGTGGTACTCGCTCTAAACGTCTGACGAACCATATATAAATAGGTGTAGCAAGCGATGAGAGGCGAGGACCACGCCATGGTGTCGGATAAAAAAGATGCTGATGGTTTTTAAAAAAAACATTGGCAAACATTCGTCTTTTCATATATTTTCTATAACTTTGCAAGCAATTATCATTTAAGTACAAATAATTGTTTAATTTGTTATGATTAAAATTACTTTTCCAGACGGCTCCGTTCGTGAATACGAAGAGGGAGTTACTGGCTTTCAAATCGCCGAGAGCATTTCGCCGGCTCTCGCTCGCAACGTTGTATCTTGCGGAGTAAATGGTGAAACTGTAGAACTTAACCGTCCCATCAACACTGATGCCACCATCGCCCTGTACAAGTTTGAGGACGAGGAAGGCAAGCACACCTTCTGGCATACATCGGCACACTTGCTCGCCGAGGCTCTCCAGGAGCTGTACCCTGGCATACAGTTCGGATTTGGTCCGGCTGTGGAGAGTGGCTTCTTCTATGACGTGATGCCGGCAGAGGGACAGGTGATTTCAGAGAATGACTTCCCCAAGATAGAGGCAAAGATGATGGAACTGGCCAAGAAGGATGAGCCTGTAGTGCGCAAGGACGTGTCGAAGGCCGACGCGCTGGCAGAGTTCAATGCCGACGGACAGCTCTACAAGTGTGAGCACATTGACCAGGACCTTGAGGACGGCACAATCTCTACATATACACAGGGTGCCTTTACCGACCTTTGCCGTGGCCCGCACCTTGTATCGACCGGACTTATCAAGGCTGTCAAGATAACGAGTGTTGCCGGAGCCTTCTGGCGTGGCGATGCCAAGCGCGAGCAGATGACACGTATCTACGGTATCTCCTTCCCGAAGAAGAAGATGCTTGACGAGTATCTCGTGATGCTGGAGGAAGCCAAGAAGCGCGACCACCGCAAGATAGGCAAGGAGATGGAACTGTTCATGTTCTCGGACAGGGTAGGCAAGGGTCTGCCAATATGGTTGCCGAAGGGTACACAGTTGCGCCTGCGCCTGCAGGAACTGCTGCGCGGCCTGCTCAAGCCATACAACTATCAGGAGGTTATCACTCCGGGTATCGGCGGCAAGAGCCTATACGTAACTTCCGGACACTACGCCCATTACGGCAAGGACGCCTTCCAGCCTATACACACTCCGGAGGAGGACGAGGAGTATATGCTTAAGCCAATGAACTGCCCTCACCACTGTGAGATTTATTCACGCAAGCCACGCTCATACAAGGACCTGCCTCTGCGCATTGCCGAGTTCGGTACTGTGTTCCGCTATGAGAAGAGCGGTGAGCTGCACGGACTGACACGTGTGCGCACGTTCACTCAGGACGATGCACACATCTTAGTGCGCCCTGAGCAGGTGAAGGCAGAGTTTGAGAATGTCATCGACATCATTCTCAAGGTGTTCAAGATATTCAACTTCGAGAACTACGAGGCACAGATCTCACTCCGTGACCCAGCCGACAAGGAGAAGTACATCGGCTCTGACGAGATTTGGGAAGAGAGCCAGAATGCCATCAAGGAGGCTTGTGCCGAGAAGGGACTTAGCGCCCGCTGCGAGATTGGCGAGGCTGCATTCTATGGTCCGAAGCTCGACTTCATGGTAAAGGATGCCATTGGCCGCCGCTGGCAGCTGGGTACCATTCAGGTAGACTACAACCTGCCACAGAGGTTCAAGCTGGAATACACTGCTGAGGACAACAGCAAGAAGACTCCTGTGATGATACACCGTGCGCCGTTCGGAAGTCTGGAGCGTTTCACAGCCGTGCTCATCGAGCACACGGCAGGACACTTCCCACTGTGGCTCACTCCTGACCAGGTTGCCATACTTCCTATCTCGGAGAAATACAACGACTATGCCCGCAAGGTTGCCAGCTTCCTCGACAGCAAGGGTGTGCGCGCCACCATCGACGACCGCAACGAGAAGATTGGCCGTAAGATACGCGACAATGAGCTGAAGCGTGTTCCCTACATGGTGGTTGTCGGAGAGAAGGAGGCTGCCGAGGGTCTTGTCAGCATGCGCAAGCAGGGTGGTGGCGAACAGGCTACCATGAGCATGGAAGAGTTTGCCGGACGCATCAATGCCGAGGTGGCAGATATGCTCTCTGCACTTAACGAATAGTATTGTTGGTACATTATATATAATAGGTGTCGCTCTCCATATCAGAGGGCGACACTTGTTATATTTGTTTCTTATGACAATAGAAGCCAACCCTGTGACTTACAAACAAAAAACTAATCGGGAAACAGAAAAAACTTTTAAATTTGTTTTGTATATTGAGCACTTTTTCGTAACTTTGCAGCCGTTTAGCAAAAAGACACTTAATATAGTTGAATGAAGAATGACAAAATGAAGACTCAGTACCGCGTGAATGAACAGATTCGCGCTCGGGAAGTTCGTGTTGTAGGAGAAGATGGTGCACAAGTGATGCCAACTCGCCAAGCTTTGGAAATGGCCAGGCAGATGGAGGTCGATCTTGTAGAAATATCACCTAACGCACAACCGCCAGTTTGTCGTCTCATCGACTATTCAAAGTTCCTCTACCAGCAGAAGAAACATCAGAAAGAGATGAAGCAGAAGCAGGTGAAGGTTGAGGTGAAGGAAATAAGGTTCGGACCGCAGACCGATGAGCATGACTATCAGTTCAAGCTCAAACATGCCAAGGAATTTCTGGAGGAAGGCAATAAGGTTCGTGCTTACGTGTTCTTCCGTGGTCGAAGCATCCTCTTCAAGGAGCAAGGAGAAGTTCTCCTGTTGCGTTTCGCCAATGACCTTGAGGAATTTGGTAAGGTGGAGCAGTTGCCAAAGCTTGAGGGCAAGAAGATGTTCCTATATCTCGCACCCAAGAAGGCTGGCGTAGCAAAGAAGAGCCAACAGAAACTTGATAGGGAGAAGAGAGAGGCAGAGAAGGCTGCAACAGAAAAGCTGTCAGCGGTTGCTACCGATAGTGAGGAACTTGATATTCCAGCATCAGGCGGTCTGTTCGCAAATGCCAAGAACGGCTCTGAAGCTCTTGAGAAGCTTAAGAAATAATAGCAAGTAAACAAGTGCGTAACGCCCGGTATATGCGTTGCCACATAATAATAACAATTTAAACATAACAAAAAAATGCCAAAAGTAAAGACAAACTCCGGCGCAAAGAAGAGATTCTCTTTCACCGGAACTGGTAAGATTAAGAGAAGACATGCTTACCACAGTCACATTCTGACTAAGAAGACAAAGAAACAGAAGAGAAACCTTGTTCACACAACAATCGTTGACGTGGACAACATGAAGCAGGTACGCGACTTGCTGCGCCTTCGCTAATTAACTTTTTAGTCTAACATTAAAAAAGAAGAAAACTATGCCAAGATCAGTAAATCACGTTGCGTCAAGAGCCAAGAGAAAAAGAATTCTTAAGCTTACCAAAGGTTATTTTGGAGCAAGGAAGAACGTTTGGACAGTAGCAAAGAACACCTGGGAGAAGGGTCTTACTTATGCTTATCGTGACCGTAAGAACAAGAAGCGCACTTTCCGTGCATTGTGGATTCAGCGTATCAACGCTGCCGCACGTCAGGAGAATATGAGCTATTCACAGCTTATGGGTGCTCTTCACAAGGCTGGTATCGAGATCAACCGTAAGGTTCTCGCTGACCTCGCCATGAATAATCCCGAGGCTTTCAAGGCTATCGTTGATAAGGTGAAATAAATAAGCCTTCATATCTGTTTAACTGCTGTCATTCTTACAATGGCAGCAGTTTTTTTTTATGTTGTACAATATATTTTATATGAAAAAAGCATTATTTTCTGTTATTTAGTTAGTATTTTCTTGCTTTATACTTGCTATTTAGTTGGAAAATTATTAACTTTGCACTTGTAATAGAGGAAAAAGAGGAACCATCATATTCCATAAGGTGACGATATTGCTGGATTTGCCCGGCTAAAGAATGCAAGGCTTAGAGGTTCATAGAGTAATGATTACCTTCTTAGATTATTATAAAAAATTGCCACAGAATCTCGTGGCCGAGTATATCGGAAGTCGGGAAATCCAGTTTTTTTGTTTAGGAAGGATAGAGGAGATAGATAAGATAGAGGAGATAGATAAAATAGATAAGATAGAGGAGATTTAGGGATAGATAAGATAGGGGAGGAAAATTAAAACAGGTGAGACAGAGGCTGTCTCACCTGTTTTGATTTTTGATAATAAATAAATAGTTTCTATTTTATTCCCCGCCTGTTTAGTGCAGCTGAATATTTTGCAGCATTGGCAAGGTGCTCTGTGTAGGTCTTGGCAAAATTGTGGGTGCCGCTGAAGTCTTCTTTTGCGCACATATACAGATAATCGTGCTTTACATGATTGAGAACGGCATCGATGCCTGCAATGGAAGGAATGCGGATAGGACCGGGAGGAAGACCGGGATAGCGGTAGGTGTTGTATGGACTGTCGATATGCAACAGCTTGTTGTAAATTCTTCTCAGGTCGAAATCCTTCCATGCGAACTTTATTGTTGGGTCTGCCTGTAGTGGCATGCCGTCGGGATATTCTGCGTTGCGGAGTGTGAGCCTGTTGTAGTACATTCCCGCTATCATGGGTTTCTCGGCATCATTGGCCGTCTCCTCGTCGACAATGCTTGCCAACGTCATAACCTCAACAGGCGTTAGCGACATAGCCTTGGCCTTGGCCTCACGCTCGCCTTTCCAGAACTTCTTGCTCTCCTTGTCCATCCTGTTGAGCAGTTTCTCAATAGATGTGTTCCAGTAGACGTCGTATGTGTTCGGGATGAACATGCAGATGATGGTGGCTGTGTCATATCCGTATTTGCTGTATGTAGCCTCATCAGATAGGGCATCGGCTATCTCTGCACTGTCAAGCATGAGTTTCTTGCTAAGTTCTGCAGCGAGCCTTTCTGTTGTCCTCACGGAAGGTATTGTAAGATTGACTGGAGTCTGCATACCGTTTTTCAGATGCCTGAATATTGCCAGGGCACTTTGTCCTGGTGTGATGGCGTAGCGTCCTGTCTTAACGTTCCCGTCATAGCTTGTGTGTCGTGCCAGAATCTTGAATGTTGCCATTCCGTGGTCGGTTGCCATGGGAGTAATCTTAGTGAAGACAGAGTCAATGTTGTCATCTCCATCAATATACAGATATGCTGTTTCCTTGTTGTTGCTGAACGCCGCGAACAGGTAGAAGCATACAACAGCCATTAATACCATTACGCATAATGCGGCTGGTACTATAAACTTTAGATTTGGTTTGCCTTTCATAATGATATGTATCAAAAATCCATGCAAAGATAACAAAAAAATGAATACTCCGACCCTACAGCAATATAAAAATGTTATCTTTGCGCTACAAAATATAATAATAGAACAAGATGATGAAGTACAATGCTTATATCTTCGACCTCGACGGCACACTCCTTGACACTCTTGGTGACCTTGCGTCGAGCTGCAACTATGCCCTCCGTACTAACGGCCTGCCCGAACGTACCCTTGAGGAAGTAAGGATGTTCGTAGGCAATGGCGTAAGAAAGCTCATGGAGCGGGCTGTGCCAAACGGTGAAGCCAATCCTGCTTTCGACGCAGCGTATGCAACGTTCAGACGGCACTATATGGAGCACAACCTTGATACCACATGTCCTTATCCTGGTGTTATGGATATGCTGGCAAGCCTGCGGCGCAATGGGGCATCCGTTGCCGTAGTAAGCAACAAGTTCTATGCTGCCACTCAGGAATTGGTGGCCCACTTCTTTGGTGATTATATAACTGTTGCCATAGGAGAGCGTGAGGGCATAAGAAAAAAGCCGGCTCCAGATACCGTCATAGAGGCTATGAGGCAGCTTGGAACCGGTAAAGAAGGAACTGTGTATATTGGTGACAGTGATGTAGACGTGATGACTGCCCGCAATTGTGGTATTCCGTGTATCAGCGTGCTATGGGGATTTAGAGACAGGGATTTCCTCGTTGCCCATGGTGCGGATACCTTTGCCAATAAGGCATCTGATATCCTTCTGCTATGATGCTTGTATAATTGTTAAGGTGGGAATTAATCGAACCCACCTTAAAGCATTCCCTTTGTTGATGGCAACTCAAAATGGTGTATGTCCCTCTTGACAGCCATTTTCAGCGCACGTGCCAGAGCCTTGAATATCCCCTCAATCTTATGGTGCTCATTCTGCCCTTCTGCCTTTATGTTGAGGTTCATCTTTGCGGCATCGCTAAGACTCTTGAAGAAGTGAAGGAACATTTCCGTTGGCATCTCACCGATTTTCTCCCTGTGGAAGTCGGCATCCCATACCAGCCAAGGGCGTCCGCCAAAGTCGAGAGCAACCTGGCACAGGCAGTCGTCCATAGGCAGACAGTAGCCATAGCGCTCGATGCCTCTCTTGTCGCCAAGAGCCTTTAGCAGACACTCGCCAAGAGCCAGAGCCGTGTCCTCGATGGTATGGTGCTCGTCTACATGCAGGTCGCCACGTGTGTGTATGTAGAGGTCCATCATGCCGTGCTTGCCTATCTGTTCGAGCATGTGGTCGAAGAAGCCCAGCCCTGTGCTGATATCGCATTTGCCAGTGCCGTCAATGTTCAGCCGAATGTCAATATCCGTCTCCTTGGTAGTGCGTCTGACCTGAGCCTTGCGCTCACCGGCAAAGAGTATCTCGGTGATTTTCTCCCATGTCATACCGTCGCGTCCCAGTATCAGTGCCTTGCATCCAAGGTTCTCAGCCAGTTGGGCATCCGTTTCCCTGTCGCCAATGACATAGCTGTTGGCAAGGTCGTACTTCTCCGTGTCCATATATTCGGTGAGCATTCCTGTACCGGGTTTCCTCATCGGTGAGTTGTCCTCTGGGAAATGGCGGTCGATCTTTATGTCATCGAACGTCACTCCCTCGCTTTCAAGAGTCTGAAGGATGAAGTTGTGTACGGGCCAGAAGGTGTCCTCGGGGAAGCTGTCGGTTCCCAGTCCGTCCTGATTGCTCACCATTACGAATTTGAAGTCGAGGTGCTGCCTGATGAACGCCATGCTTCCGAATACGCCACGTGTGAATTTCAGTTTTGCAAACGAGTCAATCTGCTCGTCTTCCGGTTCCTCGATGATAGTACCGTCACGGTCTATGAACAGTAGTCTTTCTTTTTTCATTCCTGTGTTTGTGCTATTATGTTCTTTCGGTCTATGTTTTTCTTCTCTATCGCTCCATAGGCATAGTATGCGGCCAGCGTGCCCCAGATGGATACGTAGCTGAGGACAAAAGCCGACAAGGATGCAGTAACGAACAGGCGAAGCCCGAAGAGGGCAGGGAGTCCTGAAGGGTCGCCCATGCCAACACCTTGGGCATTATTGGCAGCCGCAAGCATCAGTGAGCTTACTGGAGTGAAAGCCGGTATGACAACAATAGTAAATACGATACCAACGAGGAGCATGACCATAAAGAGATATCCCCACGACTTGAGACCAACGATATACTGTTTGCTGAAAACATCTATTAGCCTCATGTTCTTTTCCATTATATATTTGATGCCAGAGTAGATGATTGGCAGAAGAAACGCCATGATGATTGCATACATCCCCAGAATTGCCAAGGCTGATAACATTGAACCATTTGCATTGGCGGTTACGGACATTGCTGCATATCCTATCAGAAAACCAAAGGCGATGCTGATGGCAGTCATTGACAACAGGACATAGAACACGCGTTGTAGGTTTGTGCGGAGTCCGTTAGCGTTAAGCATGTTGAACAAGCACCCGTAGAGCCATGCGTTTGTGAATATTGTCAGCAAACTGGCTATGAGCTGGGGCACAAATGCTGCCGCTCCTAAAATGGTCTTTGAAGACAGGACAAGTCCTACAACCATGGCGTTGACCAATGCTGGCAGCCAGGTGTTGCGCAGAATGGTGTTGGCATTTGTGCAATAGGTATTGAAAGCAGCTTTTATGCAAGAAGAGAAACTGCGGCTCTTTATAAGTTCTGATTCCATATTGGCTTATTTGTTATTATTGGCTTATTTGCGTTTTCTTCTAAACTCCGAGCAGGTTATCGCCGTGGCAATAGCAACGTTAAGGCTCTCTGCCCGGTCTTCTGATGTAGAGAAGTTGGGAATGAGCAACCGTCTGTTTATCTGTCGTCCAACCTCGTGGCTGATACCGTTACCCTCGTTGCCCATGATGATGAGTCCCTCGTCTGACAACGTCTGCTGGTATATATCCTCGCCGTCGAGGAATGTGCCATAGACAGGAAAACCGTCGGGCAGGGTAGAGAGCATCTCTGAGAGATTTACATATCGTATGCTGACTCTTGCTATGCTTCCCATGGTTGCCTGTACTACCTTTGGATTGAACGCATCGGCAGTGTCGTTGCTGCAGAAAATCTCTGTGATGCCAAACCAGTCGGCTATACGGATGATGGTTCCGAGGTTCCCTGGGTTCTGTACACCGTCAAGTGCCAATGACAACTTTCCTATTGGCACCACGCAGTTGTCTGTATCATTCCTGTCTGGCATGTTGAAGACAGCAAGCACGTCTTGCGGAGTCTGTAGGAAGCTCACCTTGCGTAACTCATCGGCTGAGACTTCTATTATCTCTGCTCCATGGCATTCGCTTTCATTGCATGACATCCATTCCTGTGTAGCCACAATGAGCCTTGCTCTCATAACACGGAGCAAGTCACCCACAACCTTCGGACCCTCAGCAACGAAGACATTGTCTGCCAACCGGTTTTTCTTTAGTTCCAGCGAACGGATGTATTTTATCTTAGCTTTGGATATCATTAATTAAAATATTTCCTGCAAAGGTAGTAATTATTCTGTTCTTTTTTGTAACTTTGCCAAACAAATTTGTATTCCTTTGAAGTTAATTAAATTATATATTGCACTAACAGCGCTAATACTGCTGACGGCGTGCTCGGCAACGAAGTTTATATCTGATGGCGATTACCTCCTTGACCAAGTGGAGGTGAAGTCCGCTCAGAAGGACTTTAATGTATCGTTACTTGAACCTTACGTCAGGCAGAAAGCCAATTCCAAATGGTTCTCGCTGTTCAAGATACCTCTTGCCACCTATT
Organism: Prevotella sp. P3-122; assembly: GCF_002251365.1. GTDB lineage: Bacteria > Bacteroidota > Bacteroidia > Bacteroidales > Bacteroidaceae > Prevotella. Next base: position 25,931 of record NZ_NPJH01000098.1, on the reverse strand, counting down.
CCCTTTCCGGGACAGATACGATTCGTTGGATTAACCGTACGCTGAAGAATATCGGTGAGGCTCCTGTAGTCTATGACACCGTAATGGCTGAACGGTCATGCGAGGCTCTTAGGTCAGCGATGTCCAATATGGGCTATCTCCATTCGGAAGTGGAGCTGCAAACTCGTCACAAGGGTAAAAAGGTTCGTGTGACGTATATTCTGAAACCTGGAGAGCCTTATTATCTCAGAAATGTAAGGTATGATATCGCTGACGACAGTATCAGGGCTCTTCTCGATGCTGACAGGCAATATACCTTGCGCACGGGAGCACCATTTACGGTTGAGCGGCTTGATGCGGAAAGAAACCGAATTACCAACTTTCTTCTTGAGAATGGGTACTACAAATTCAACAAAGACTTTATACATTTCAGTGCCGACTCAGCCAGGGACAGCAGAGAAATAGACCTTACGCTGCACCTCGACAAATACAGGCCCAACAGCAATGCCCCGGAGACCCTACACCCAAGATACACCATCGGTACAGTAAGCTACGCCTCTGGCGATAAGGGAAATATACAGCTAAGGCCGAAAGTTTTGCAGTATAATACAGCAATCATACCTGGAACCCCATTCTCTGCCAATGCCCTTCAGAAAACATACAATAATTTTGCGAGGCTCAAGGCTATCAGATATACCAATATAAAGTTCAGCGAGTTGCCAGACACATCTGTTCTTGACTGCGACATTCAGGTGAGCACCAACAAACCGCATACGCTGTCATTCCAGCCAGAGGGAACCAATACCGCAGGTGACCTTGGCGCGGCTGCGTCGTTGACATATGAGAACAGAAATATATTTCATGGCAGCGAGTTGTTCAGTATAGAGCTGCGTGGTGCCTTCGAGGCTATCACCGGACTTGAGGGTTATCAGAACCAAGACTACGAGGAGTATAGTGTTGAGGCAAAATTGCAGTTTCCACGTTTCGTTGCTCCATTCCTGTCAAAGACATTCCGTCGCAGGAGTACAGCCTCATCAGAGCTCTCTGTCGCATGGGACTTACAGAACAGACCAGAGTTTCATAGGCGAGTCTTCTCTACGGCATGGCGATACAGATGGGCTGAGCCTCGCCACCATGTGAGCTACAGGTTCGACCTTCTGGACCTCAACTACGTGTATATGCCATGGATAAGTGCAACCTTCAAGCATGATTATCTTGATAGCGTAAGCAACCGTAACGCCATCCTACGATATAATTACGAGGACCTGTTCATAATGAAGATGGGTTTCGGCATCACTTATAACAATGACAAGCTTGCCCTCAGAGCAAATGTCGAAACGGCAGGCAATCTCCTCGGTGCTTTCGCCAATATGGCGAGTTTCCGTAAGAATGATGTCGGACAGCACACTCTTTTCAATATTGCATATGCCCAGTACGTGAAGTTCGATTTCGACTTTACCAAACAGATACGCTTCGACACACATAATGTCTTGGCACTTCATGGTGCTTTCGGCATAGCCTATCCCTATGGCAACAGCACCGTGCTTCCTTTTGAGAAACGATATTTCTCGGGAGGTGCAAACTCCGTAAGAGGATGGGGAGTGAGAGAGCTTGGTCCGGGTAAGTTCAAGGGAACAGATGGAAGAATTGATTTCATCAACCAGACGGGAGACATGAAGCTTGATTTAAGTGCCGAGTACCGTACCTTCCTGTTCTGGAAGTTCGATGGTGCGGCATTCATAGATGCTGGAAATATATGGACCCTGCGTTCGTATGCCGAGCAACCAGGCGGACAGTTTAAAATCAGCGAGTTCTATAAGCAAATAGCCGTTGCATACGGCGTTGGCTTGCGTCTGAACTTCGGCTATTTCATACTGAGATTTGATATGGGCATGAAAGCCATCAATCCCGCCTATGAGAACCATAAGGAACACTATGCGTTCCTCAATCCTGATTTTGGTAGGGACTTCTCCTTCCACTTTGCTGTCGGCTTGCCTTTCTGATATGCCCCTCAGAGAGATAATCTCCCAGAGAGACATTGTCGGCTTTCACGATTACAGGTCGTAGAAAGAGTCCATAAGGCCTTTTTTGTAGTTCTTGCTTACCTTCAACTCGGTTATATCACTCAGTTGTCCAGTGAGGAAACATGTGTTGTCCTGTATTTTGTTGATAAAGTTGATGTTTACAATAAAACGCTTGTGTATCTGTACGAATTGCTTGGAATGGGCAAGTATGATGTCGGACGAGGTACGGTGGCGCAGGGTGTAGACAGTGGTGTCAGAACTGATAATCTCCCATACTTTCTTCGTAAGGTTATATCTGAAGTAAGCTATGTCGTTGGTTTTGAGGGCAAGATGCTCATTGGTGGAGTTTACAACGAGTATAGGCAGGCTTGTAGCGTTGGAATTTGTTGCCACCGTTCTTATGTTGCTAAGCCTGTTCTCGTAATAACGGTTCATGATGGTACTGAGGTCGGAAGCCTGTATGGGCTTGAGCAGATAGTCGAATGCCTGCCTGCGTATAGCATCGAGCATGTATTTGTTGTAGCCTGTATAGAATACAACCTTTGTGTCATTAGAGAGTATGTCCTTGAGGGTTGAGCAGACCTCGAGTCCTGATATGTCTGGCATCTCTATGTCAAGGAACAGTATGTCGGGAGACAACTCCTCGATACCCCTCAGTCCATCCTGTGCGTCTGTTGTCGTACCAATAACCTCTACGGAGTAGTTGTCCTCAAGCATTTTCTTGAGAATGTCAATAGAGGACCTGTTGTCATCTATGATGTATGCTTTTACTAGTTTGCTTTTCATTTTTTTTTGTGGTTAGAGTATTCTAATAGTTGGTAAAAGTAAAGTTATCAGGTATGTATAGCCATGACATGAAGCCATGCCCGCTTTCGATGTTTCCCACACCGAAAGTCATTTTCTCTTTGTAGTTCTCGTTTAAGAGCATTAATGTCTGTCTTATAACTTTGAGTCCAGTGTTTGTGTTTGAAAATTGTGCATCTTTATTGCAATGGCCGTTGTCTATGACTTCTATCCTTACACCTTTGTCATGCCTCCTGATATTAATTTTGAGAGTCTTCTCAACATCGTCAGGTAGTTTTGACAGTCCGTGTTTGACAGCGTTCTCGACGAAAGTGAGCAGTGTCATTGACGGGAGCATAATATGCGTAGTATCCATGTCACGCTCTATGTTCTTGTTGTATTTGAAATCAGGGCCGAGTGAGCTGGACATGACCGTTACGTAATAGTCTATGAACTGCAACTCAGTATCTAATGATACAAACAGGGTGTCTGCAGTTTCTGTACTCATTCGTAGCAGTTTTACTAACGGAGTGAGGTCTATAGGCTTTCCTGCCATCTGGTCATTCATGGCTATGTTCAGAGAGTTGCCGATGAAGTGCGGTGTTATGCGTCCTCTGACAATCTCCATTCTCATAACCATCAGTTTCTTAAGGAGCTTTGTCTCCTTAATTTTGCGCTGCCTGCGTTTGAGCAGCAATACGAGTGTACTTACTATGATGAACATCAGCAGGAAGACTACTGACATAGCTGTTATAATGAAGTTCTGCTTATGACGCTCAATCTGCCTCTGTTGCTGAAGCAGCCGTCGGTCGTGCTCGTAATCTTTTACAAGTGTTGTGAACCTCATTCGCATATTGTTGTTGCGCAGTGAGTCGTCGAGTATTCTCAACGTCTCGCCTGCGGAATAGAGTCTGCGGCAGTCGCCTATTTCGGCATAGTGATTGATGAGAGCCTGCAGTCGTAGTCTCTTCAGTTCGGTCACTCCAGTAACATTGTCAAGGTCATCGGCAATGAGTCTTTCCGACAAATAATTTTCAGATGGTACGCCTCTACGTTTCTGGTCGAGTGTCATCCTCTGTGTCTTGAGATAATGTAGGGGTATGAGGTATTTCTGTTTCTGGAAATAAGCCTCAGTGACATGAATCATTGCCTCTGCTTTGTCATACATGCCGAGTTGTATGTATACATCAGACAGGTTGACTCTGACGAACATCTTGTTCCATTCGTCTTCGGGCTTGTCCGAGAGCATGGAGTCTGCTTTCTCAAGATAATACCTGCTCCTCTCAAATTGTTTGCGTTGGTAGTAATCGTGCCCACGGTTGTTGAGATAGATAAACCTGTCGTTGGAATTCATGTGGCTCCAGTACTGCCCCGACTTGTCCCACCATTTCTCGCTCATCTTGAAGTCGCCCATGGAGGTATAGGCAATGCTTATACCCATGTATATGGCTATGACGTTATTGTAGTTTTGCTTTTCCCTCTGCGCCTTTTTAGCTGCTTCAATGTAGTAGATGATGGCCTGGTCGTAGTGTCCTGTCTGCTTGTAGGTGTCAGCAAGATTGATTATGATGTTAACCATGCTGCTGTTTGGGATGGATTTTGTATTCTTTGCCAGCATGTATGCCTTGTTGAAATACTTATACGTAGAGTCGGTATTGCCAACGCATTTAATCCAGTACAGTCCCTCAATGCTGTAGTATTCAACCCTAATGACATCCTTTATTTCGTTATGACTGCTGTTGTTGCGCTTTAGGAAATTCTTAAGCAAAGTCCTAACATTATTGATTACCTCTGTGTCATTATTGATGAATGCCATCTTGCCTTTTAGGCATTGGCTGAGGTAGTAGATGTTGCTGTCTTGGTCGGCTGTCTTGTCCAACTGTCGTAAGGTTTTCTCTGCGAAAGCCAAATTCCTGTTGTTTAGAGAGTCTGTGCTTTGGTAATATAGGGAGATATTATTATCAGACTTGTCAGTGTCCAAGTCATTGCAGGCAGCCATAATTATGGCTGTCAGAATTATTATTAGGATTCGACAAGACAATATATTACCCTTTTCCATAGACTATTGCATATTTCCTTGCAAATATAACAAAAATAAATAAAAAAGGTTCTTTTTTATATTAATAATTAGTCCTAAATATTGTCGTTAAGAGTCAGTATACTATCCTTTTAACCATGCAGAATGCATTTCAGACTAAGGAAAATACCTTTTGGCTGAAAATGCACTCTGTTTGGATAGATGTGTATGGTTTCTTATTTTTTTCTTTCACTTTCCTTTATGAAGCCATGCCTGTAGGCGTAGAGAAGTTTTTTAAGGTCTGCTATTTGCTTGTTTAGCTCAACACCCTTGTCTGTATCAGCGACGAGCATACGATGGCTTGACATCTCAACTATCTGTGTAGTACTCTTGATGTCGGTACCCTGCATAATAGCTTTCTCAGTGCTTGTGAACGGCTCGTGTTGTACAAGCTGGAAACCTCGGCTGTGATATACTAGCGTATATCCTGCTATACCTGTTTCCTTGTGGTACGCCTGTGAGAAGCCGCCATCGATAACCATCAGTTTTCCATTAGCCTTTATTGGATTTTCGCCGCTTGCCACATGTACGGGCACATGTCCATTGATAATATGCCTGTTATTGCCATTCACGCCGAAGGCATCTAGTATATTGTCGCATATAGTCTCGTTGTCACGCAGTAGGAAATAGTTGCCCTTAGCCTCATGGTGGGTCTCCTTGTCTGCAATGAAGTAGCGTTCGAACGTAGCCATCTTTGACTTGTCGAAAAGGGGGCTGTCAGGACCGCACCACAGATAGAGGAAATAGTCGATGGCGTATTGTCTCTCATCATCCGGAGTGTCGTTTTGGAATGCTGCCCTAATCTGCATACCTATGTCTGTCATCAGTTCCAGTCCTGAGCATGAGTGGCCAGGCCGTATCTCGACACTCTTGAGAGTTCCGTCATCGTTGAGAGGTACAGAGGCGTGATATAGCAGGTTGTTGTTGCAGATGCCGTACATGCATCCGTGTCCAAGCAGGGCACGCAGATGCCGGTGCAGCTTCTCGCTGACCATGAAGAAATGGTGCAGGTGCTTCATCAGTGCCTCCTCCTCCTCGGTAAGCCTTGTCGGGTTGGCAGGGTCTATAGTGGGGAAGTTATTGCTCTTCAGATCATACTCCTTTCCGCCGATAGTGATGGTTCCTTTCTCGTAGTTGATGTTGCTGAGAAGGTCACGGTCCTCCATTCGCCATTCGGGATGCTTGTGATACATCTGAGCCTCTATCTTGAACTGCATTACGGCTATGGCCTTATGCATCTGAGCTGTTAGCCGCTGCGTCTTCGCATTGGTACTCTCTGCTCCTCCGTTAAGGTTTGGCTGGAATTCCTTGCACGGATCGTCTTTGTACATCTCCATTGCGAATGTGGCCAGTGGTATGAGGTTTATGCCATACCCCTCTTCCAGCGTCACGAGGTTGGAGTATCTTAGTGACAGGCGTATGACGTTGCAGATGCAGGCGTCATTGCCGGCGGCTGCACCCATCCAGAGAATGTCATGATTGCCCCATGTTATATCCCAGTGCCTGTACTGCTCCATAAGGTCCATGATGCGGTGTGCGCCGGGACCGCGGTCGAAGATGTCGCCGAGTAGGTGCAGCTGGTCTATGGCAAGGTGCTGTATCACCTCAGCCATGGCTATGATGAAGTCGTTGGCTCTGCCAGTAGATATAATGGTGTCGATGATGACGTTTACGTAGGCAGCCTTGTTAAGGTCGTCGGTACGCTCGTGGAGTAGTTCCTCGATGATGTATGCGAAGTCAGGAGGAAGGGTACTTCTTACCTTCGAGCGTGTGTACTTGCTTGATATGTCCCTGCATACGGCCACAAGTTTGTGAAGGGTTATGTGATACCAGTCGTCAAGGTCCTCCTCGTTCGCCCTTACCAGCTCCAGTTTCTGTTCTGGATAGTATATCAGAGTACATAGCTCCCGTTTCTCGCTCTCGCGCAGTGTTGTGCCGAAGAGGTCGTTGACCTTTCGCTTGATGTTTCCAGACGCGTTCTTTATGACATGCTGGAAAGCCTCGTATTCTCCATGTATGTCGGCAAGGAAGTGTTCCGTGCCCTTGGGGAGGTTGAGTATTGCCTGGAGGTTGATAATCTCCGTGCTGGCGTCTGCAATTGTCGGGAACGAGTGGGCGAGCAGTTGCAGGTATCTCAAGTCTTTTTCAATGTCTTTAGGAGTAGTCATTTTTCTGTATGTTTTTAAGTTTCATTATTCTCGTAGCTATCTTGTCAGCCTGTTTTCCGTACCTCGGAGTTACGGGCATGAAGCCCTCGCCAAGGCCTGCGATAGTGCTCATGGCTCCCTCAAGGTGTCTCATAAACGCCAGTGCTCCCGTTGCCGCGAGCATGGACCGTAGTCGGTCTTCATCAAAATTCCCTTGCATGAGAGACTCCAATAAGTTCATGGCGTGGCGTAATGGCAATGTTCCGTGTGTCAGCTCATATTTTATGTTCAGTACCATGGTGCATATCACACGTTCCCTCTGCTCGTCGTCTGAGGCGATGTCCTCCATTTTGCTTCTCAGCATGATGTTGTTGCTGATGACGTCATCGCAGGGAATATCTCCGTCATTATAGCCGTAGTCGTGCCCGAACCTCATGGAGGGGGTTAGTGTTACGAATGTCCTGGTAATCCCCATCACCTCTGCACCATTCCTGACAAAGTCGGCTACATGTTCGTCGGCAGCATACAGGCAGATGTTTCGCCAGTCCGTGTCATCGATGGCCTCAATATCGGCCTTTGCCTCTGAATACATCCGCGGCTTGCCTGCAATGTCACGGCAAACGGAGGCGTACAGTATGCTGCGTAGAGCTTTTACCGCCTTGGGACTTATGAGCATGTTGACATTCGAGTCTAACACTTTTTGGTATAGCTCCATAACGCTTGCCCCCATCTCCTCGGGCGACAGCTGGCTTGTCAGCGTAGGATTCTTTATGATGGCAGTCCTGCAGTTCCACTTGAGCTTTGTGAAGGTGCTATGCTCGTATCTGCCACATAGGTGCACGGCAGAGGCTTTGCGTGTCATCTTGCGCTGGTATGTGGACGTGAGCAGCTGGCGGCGCAGGCGTTGTCCCTGCATTATCCACGGCTCCAGTCCGCCAAGCGGAGAGAACACCGTTGGGATGTCCAGCTGTGTTGCCTTGGATATTATTCTCGAAGCCTCTGTCCTCCAGCATCCGAAGACATGTACGAGAGTGACGCCGTCAAGTAGTCCGGGTTTGTAGTGATGAGCAACAACCGTATCACCCCATTTGTTCAGATACGATGCCAGCATTGTCACCAGCTCTTTGTTGGTGGCAATGTCGTATGTGTCCTTGGGTATGAACAGTAGTATTCTCATGATGTCGTAACCTATAGCTTGTGAGTAGTGAAATCGAGCTTGTCTGCCAGAAGGTATTTTATTCTGTAACCGATGTTGTGCCATACGACAGCAAGCTGCAATGGCAAGGCCAATATTCCCGGTATGTGCTCGCCGAGCATTCGTGCTGCCCGTACCATCATTATGCCACGCACTATCCACATTATTAATATAGATGCCGCAGCAGCCGACGTAATCACCCATTGTTGCTGTATTGCCGACAATATCAATCCTGCTGCCGAGGCCAGAAAGCTGAGGTGCAGCATCGTCTGGTCAAGGTTGAACAGGAAGCGATGGGCAAAGCCGCGTGAAAGGTATTTACGTGTCTCGAGGTAGTATAAGTGCCGGTATTTCCAAGCCTTGCGGGTGGGAGCGTCCTCCCTCACCCATGCCTCGGGAGCTATTTCCGTAGCTGTGTTTCCTTTTTTCGCGAACTTGTTGACAATGAAGTCGTACTCACCCCTGACAAGGTTGAGATTGCCCCTGAAGCCCTCCTCGTTCAGGAAGATGCTCTTGCGGAACAGCAGGTTGGAGCCTGGATGCCCGTATGCGATGCCTTTCTGTGCCTCGCGCAGGGAGTAACATTCTGCATGAAGTCTCTCAAAACGGTAGTAGAGTGGGGCAGAGGGCACGTAGTTGCTGTAGCCCATCACCAAGTCATTGCCCTGATAGCAATGGCGGGCCATTGTGGCAAGCCACTTATCAGACTGTGGAGCGCACGTGGGCTCCGTCATCAGTATCCACTCGTTGGCCGCCGCTTTCACTCCCAGAGTCACGGAGAGCTTCTTGCGGCTCATGTATCTTGACGACTCCGGTATGAGCGTGTAGTAGAGGTGGCTGTTTGCCGAGAGCCTCTTGAGTACATCCTCGCTCTCGCTGTCCCCTCTCTCTGCCACTACTATAACCTGGTAGCCGGCAGGATAGTCCTGCTCCAGTATGAGCGGAAGGTTGCGCTTCAGCTCTGGAGCGTTGTCGTGAGCGGTGATTAAAACCGTTATAGGCGGCAACTGCTGCTGCTGACCGTCATCGCAGTTGTCTTCCTGCTCCTCCTTCCTGATCTTTCGGAAGAAGGGGTTAAGGAATGGTGTTACGATGGCCAACAGCAGCAGTATGCCGCTTGTAATGATAGTTGTCTGATCTATTGTCATAAATCTTCTGTGATATAACCTTTGGGGAGTTTACGGCAGTTGTACTGACTGGCCATAATCTCGCCGTAAGCGCCCGCAGAGCGAAGAGCTATGAGGTCACCGCGCCGTGTCTTGTTGATGTCTATAGCTTTGGCAAAGACATCACTCGACTCGCAGATTGGACCTACTACATCGTATGTCTCGCAGGGCAGGTCGCTGCTTATGTTCTCAATCTTGTGGTAAGCCTGGTAGAGTGCCGGACGTATGAGGTCGGTCATGCCGGCGTCAACGATGGCAAACTGCTTGGCCGTTCCCTGCTTTACATAGAGGGTGCGTGTGATGAGGCTTCCCATCTGTGCCACTACAGCCCTGCCCAGCTCGAAGTGCAGCTTCTGTCCGGGACGCAACTTCAGTTTTGTCGCGTATGTGCTGAAGTACGACTTGAAGTCGGGTATCGGCTCACGGTTTGGATGGTCGTAGCTGATGCCCAGTCCGCCTCCCACATTGATGTTCTCAACCTTGATATGGTGACGTTCCAGCTGGTCCTGCAGCTCATTAATCCTGTTGCATAAAGCCTCGAAGTCACCCATGTCAAGTATCTGACTGCCAATATGGAAGTGCAATCCAACGAAGCTTACGTTTTCCATCCTCTCAGCCTCTGCAATAGCCTCCTCCATCTGGTCCATGGCAATGCCGAACTTGTTCTCTGCCAGTCCTGTGGTAATGTTGGCGTGTGTATGCGCGCCCACGTTAGGGTTGATGCGGAAGGCCACCCTTGCCACCTTACCCTTGGCCTGTGCGAGCTCGTTGATAACCTCCAGCTCTGCTATGCTCTCTACATTGAAGCAGAAGATGTCGTGGTCGAGTCCGAGATTTATCTCCCAGTCGCTCTTGCCTACTCCGGCATATACTATCTTCGATGGTGCGAACCCTGCTTTTATGCATGCCTCAATCTCTCCACCGCTTACGCAGTCGGCACCAAGGCCGGCCTGGCAGATGATGTTCAGAACTCTCGGGTTGGCATTGGCCTTAACGGCATAATGCACGCAGAAGTTCTCATGCTTGCCGGCCTCGTCGTTGATGGTATTGAGCGTCTTGCGCAGCAACTCGCTGTCGTAGTAGTAGAATGGCGTCTCTATGCCACTGAACCGTTCTATGGGGAAATTACCTTTCATATATGCTAATCTGTAAGTGTATGTGTTGTTTCTGATAAGTTGCTTATTTGTTGAACAGTACGTCGCTAAGGTTCTGGAGAGCGCGCTTCTTGTCGCTTTCCTTTATGAGGAATGATATGTTGTAGTTGCTTCCTCCGTAGCTTATCATCCTCACGGGGATGTTCTTCATTGCGTCTGTGGCGAGAGTCTCGAACCCGAGGTTGCTCCAGTCAAGGTCGCCGACAACGCATACGATGCACATGTTCGTGTCTACCGTCACGGTGCCATATTTCTTCAGCTCGTTGACGATATCGTTCAGGTGGTCGTCCTTGTCGATGCTCATGCTTACACCCACCTCTGATGTGGCAATCATGTCGATAGGCGTCTGGTAGCTCTCGAAAATCTCGAATACCTTTCTGAGAAAACCTGTTGCGAGAAGCATGCGCGACGACTTTATCTTTATTGCCGTGATGTTGTCCTTGGCAGCGACAGCCTTTATCTTGCCTCTTACAATGACGTTGTCAATGATTGTTCCCTCGGCCTGTGGGTCCATGGTGTTCTTTAGTCTTACGGGAATGCCAGCGTACTTGGCAGGCTGAACACATGTCGGATGAAGTATCTTCGCACCGAAATATGCCAGCTCGGCGGCCTCCTCGAAGTTGAGCTGCCTAACGGCCTCAGTCTTGTCGACAATGCGTGGGTCGTTGTTGTGCATGCCGTCAATGTCGGTCCATATCTGTATCTCCTCTGCGGGCAGGGCGGCACCAATGAGAGAGGCGGTATAGTCGGAGCCGCCACGCTGCAGGTTGTCAATCTCTCCGTAGGCGTTGCGGCAGATGAAACCCTGGGTGATGTATATCTGGTAGCCCTCGTTGTCGTTCATTATGGCCTGCAGCTTCTCCTTGATATATTGGGGGTCTGGCTCTGCGTTCTTGTCTGTGCGCATGAAGTCGAGGGCATTGAGCAGAATGGCCTTCACGCCACATTCCTGAAGATAGTTCACAACCATGTTGGTGCTGATAATCTCGCCTTGTGCCACGATGCTCTTTTCCTCGAAGCTTGTGAAGAGATCCTTGGTGAACGAGCGCAGGAACTTGAACTCCGACTGCAGGAACTCGCATGTCTTCTGCTTGTATTCGTCGGTAGAGAACAGTTCCTCTACATGCTGCATGTATTTCTTCTCCAGGTTGTTGATAACCTCGTTAGCGCCCTCCGGGTTCTTCTTGTACAGATAGTCGCTGATTTCAACGAGGGAGTTGGTAGTACCGCTCATGGCGGAGAGCACAACGAAAGTCTGCTCACCCGATTCGGTGATGAGCTGTGAAACGTTTTTCATTCTCTCAGGAGTACCCACCGAGGTGCCTCCAAATTTCATTACCTTCATAATCGTTATTATTATTTTATTTGTTCCTTTATAGTCTTGCCTACAGCCCCGTGATGCCTATTCCTCTTCGAGGCACATGTGGCTATAGTCCTTTGTGATGTCTGTAATCTTTCCGTCCTGACATTTATATACGATGCCGGGATATTTGTCGATGAGTGGAATGTTGTGCGTGGTCATCACAATGGCCGTGCCCGTCGCCGTGATGTCCTTCAGCAGTTGCAGTATCGAGCTGGCTGTCTCTGGGTCGAGGTTGCCGGTAGGCTCGTCGGCAATGATTACCTTTGGTTGGTTGAGCAATGCGCGCGCTATTGATATGCGCTGCTGCTCACCTCCGGACAGCTCATGGGGCATGGAGTCAGCCTTGTCCTGCATGCCGACATCGGCAAGCACTTCGGATATGCGCGTCTTGATTTTCTCCTTGTCTTTCCATCCGGTAGCTTTCAGCACGAACAGCAGGTTCTGGTACACCGTACGGTCATGCAGCAGCTGGAAGTCCTGGAATATGATGCCCATTTCCTTCCTAAGCGACGGTATGTCCTTGCGTCTGAGCTTCAGCAGGTTGCGTCCAAGTATCTCAGCCTTGTCGGCCTCGTCCTGATACAGGTCCAACTCGCAGTAGGTGGTCTTGAGCAGCGAGCTTTTGCCCGAGCCTACTTTGCCGATGATATATATGAACTCGCCTTCGTCAACGTGAAAGTCGACGTTGCTGAGAACCATCGTGTCCTGCTGGTATATGTTTACGTTCTTGTACTCAATCAGCATTTCTTTTATTCTGTTATTATTGTGTTATTTGCCTTGTTCTCAGATTTTTATTATTTGGCTTCCTTGCTCTTCTCCATTCTCCGTTTCTTGTCCCATTCCGGGTCGTGTCTTTTCTGCAGTTCTCCTGCCACATCCTCTATGCGCAGTCCCTTCTCGGTGAGCATCACAATGAGGTGGTACAGCAGGTCGGAAGCCTCGTAGACCATCTTGTCATTGCTGCCGTTAGTAGCTTCGATGACAGTCTCAAGAGCCTCCTCGCCAACCTTTTGTGCTATTCTGTTAATTCCTTTCCGGAATAGGCTCGTAGTGTAGCTGCCCTCAGGCATCTCCTCATGCCGTTTCTCTATGAAGTCCTGCAGTTCCGTGAGGAACAGCAGTGGGTTTGCGCTATTGTCCTCGCCCCAGCAGGTGTCTGTTCCCGTGTGGCAAGTCGGTCCGTCAGGGATGGCTTTCACGAGCAGCGTGTCCTTGTCGCAGTCGTTCCTCACCTCTACGAGGTTCAGATAATTTCCTGATGTCTCGCCCTTTGTCCAAAGGCAGTTGCGGGAGCGGCTCCAGAAAGTCACCTTTCCCGTAGCGACAGTCTTGTCGTAAGCCTCACGGTTCATGAAGCCCAGCATAAGAACATTCTTTGTTCTTGCGTCCTGAACAATTGCCGGCACGAGGCCTCCCAGTTTGTCGAAGTCAATCTCCATTATCGTATATCTATATTTCGAATATGTCCTTTATCTGTCTTTTACTACATTCTGACGTTCACCCCATTGTCATTCAGATAGGCCTTTAGCTCCTGTATGCTAATCTCGCCGAAGTGGAAGACGCTTGCTGCAAGAGCGGCGTCAGCCTTTCCTTTGCGGAATGCGTCGAGGAAATGCTCCTTCGTTCCCGCTCCGCCACTTGCTATGACTGGAATGCTGAGCTGGTCGGCCAGCTTTGCCAGAGCCTCGTTGGCAAAACCCTGCTTCACACCGTCGTGGTCCATGCTGGTAAAGAGTATTTCTCCTGCGCCACGCTCCTGTACCTCGTGTGCCCAGTCGAAAAGTCCCAGTTCCACACGTTCTCTGCCTCCCTTTACATAACAATGCCATCCGTCGCTGTCCATCCGTGCGTCAATGGCGCATACGCAGACCTGCGAGCCGAATGTGCCCGCTATGTCATCGATGAGCTGAGGTGTTCTGATGGCAGCGGAGTTGATGCTCACCTTGTCAGCTCCAGCGTTGAGCAGCCTGTCTACGTCCGACAGCTGGTTGATGCCGCCACCAACGGTGAAGGGGATGTTTATCTCCTTGGCCACGCGTGTCACCATGTCCGTGAAGGTTTTGCGTTCCTCGAAGCTTGCTGTTATGTCGAGGAATACCAGCTCGTCGGCTCCGGCCTCGCTGTATACCTTGCCCAGCTCCACAGGGTCGCCAGCGCTGCGCAGGTTTACGAAGTTGGTGCCTTTCACGGTCTCGCCGTTCCTGACATCCAGGCATGGTATGATGCGTTTTGCTAATGTTCCCATAGTGTGTCGATGTTTATCTTGCCCTCGTAGTATGCCTTGCCGAATACCACGGCAGGAATGCCGCTGTCGGCCAGGGCCTTTATGTCCTCGTTGCTGCCAACGCCCCCGCTGGCTATCAGGTGCAGGGTGGGGTAGGCGTCCATTATCTGTCTGTAGAGACCGATTGCAGGACCTTGCAGGGTGCCGTCTTTCGATATGTCCGTACAGAGCACGTTCCTTACCCCCTTGTCGACATATTGCTTCAGGAATGGCAGCAGCTCCTCGGCAGAGTCTTCCTTCCATCCATTTATGGAAATCATTCCGTTGCGCACGTCTGCACCCAGTATGAGCCTGTCTGCTCCATAGGTGTCGAGCCATCCCATGAACAGTTCCGGGCATGTCACGGCCACGCTGCCTACGGTTACCATTGCCGCTCCGGCATCAAACGCCTTGGCTATGTCATCGCTTGTCTTGATGCCTCCTCCAAAATCTACCTTCAGATTTGTCGACGAGGTTATGGAGCGTAGGGCCGCATCGTTGACGATATGCCTTGACTTTGCTCCGTCAAGGTCTACGACATGCAGCCTGTCGAAGCCCAGGTCCTCAAAGCGGCGAGCCACGTCAGCGGGGCTGTTGTCATATATTGTCTTCTGCCCGTAGTCACCCTTGGTAAGCCTCACGCACTTGCCGTCTATGATGTCTATGGCCGGTATAAGCTCTATTTTATTTCTCATTATGGTTCTATCTCAAGAAAGTTTCTCAATATCCTCTCACCCACCTTGCCGCTCTTCTCCGGATGGAACTGTGTAGCGTAGAAGTTGTCTTTCCTTAAGGCGGCAGAGAACGGGTGTATGTAGTCTGCTGAGGCTATGGTCCATTGACATTCAGGCACATAGTAGCTGTGTATGAAGTAGACATACGGTTCGTTGCCAATTCCTGCGAATAGCCTGTCGGGAGTGTCGCCTATCGAAATCCTGTTCCATCCCATAGCAGGAACCTTGTCCTCGTGGCATGTAGGCTGAAACCTCCTCACAGTCATTGGGAACAGGCCTATGCAGTCTGTATCTCCCTCCTCGCTATGGCTGCACATCAGTTGCTGTCCTATACATATTCCCAGAACGGGCTGTCTGAGGTTGCGTATGATGTCGTCAAGGCGATGTTCCCTGATATACGACATGGTGGTGCGGGCCTCGCCCTGTCCGGGGAACAGCACCCTGTCTGACGATGCCAATGTCTCTGCGTCGTCCGTTATCAGCGGTTCTACTCCAAGTCTTCTCAAGGCATTGACAACGGAGTAGATGTTTCCGGCATTGTATTTTACAATAGATACTTTCACGTTTCGTCAGTCCTTCCTGCTGTTGTTGTCAGCTGAATATGATGGTCTTGTTGTTGTAAGTGAGGATTTTCCGCTCAATGTGCTTCGTGACAGCCCTTGACAGAACAATTTTCTCCAAGTCCTTGCCCTTGAGGACGAGGCTTTCGGGCGTGTCCTTGTGAGTAATGCGCGTAACGTCCTGCTCAATGATTGGTCCTGCGTCGAGGTCGGCCGTGACATAGTGGCTTGTAGCACCGATAATCTTCACTCCGCGTTCCCATGCCTGATGGTACGGCTTGGCGCCTATGAAGGCCGGGAGGAACGAGTGGTGTATGTTGATGATATGGTGCGGATAGGCGTTTATCATGTTGTCGGTGATAATCTGCATATACCTTGCCAGTACTATGAAGGTAACTTTCTCCTTCTGTAGCAGCTCCATCTCGGCCTTCTCCACCTCGTCCTTGTTGGAGTGGTCCTTGTTTATTGACCATACGTAGTATGGGATGCCAAACTGCTCGGCAACGTAGCGAAGGTCCTCGTGGTTGCTGACAATGCATGGTATGTCCACGTTCCACTCACCGGCCTTGTAACGTGCCAGCAGGTCGTACAGGCAATGGCTCATCTTGCTTACGAAGATGGCCATGCGTGGACGCTCGTCATTAAAGTAAAGGTTGAAGGTCATGCTGTACCTTTGCGAGTATAGCGTGTCGATATATTCTCTTATCTTTTCCCGTGGAATGATGAAATCCTCCAGTTCCCATTCCAGTCTCATAAAGAACATGCCGTCTTCACGGTCGACATATTGGTCGAGGTATACGATGTTACCCTTGTTGTCTGTTATAAACTTGGTCACCTCCGAGATTATTCCATGCTCATCGGGACAGTGAAGAAGCAGTATTGCTGTTGATTTCATGTTCGCAACGTTGTTAATAAACGTTGCAAAGATACAAAGATTAATTGAAAACAGGAAATTGTATTACGAAAAATTACGGCATGTAGCAGTATTATTTATAAAATGAAATGTTTTCTTGCCTTAGATGCCACAAATTGACATTATACAGACACTGGGCATTGGTGCAGGGTGCTGTTTCCTGTCAGCCTTTTACTCTGCCTCATCCTCGTCGGTAGTGCGCAGTATTACTGATGTTGCACCAATGGTGAAAAGGGTGCCGTTGCCAATAACCCTCCGTTCCTTATCACCAAGGATTTCGTTGTCTACAAACGTGCCGGTATAGCTCGGGCCGTCGCGTAGGATGTATTTCAAGTTGCCCTTCTTGTCACGGCTGATGTTTATGACACAATGGTTCATGTCAATGCTCGGGTCGTTGGTTTCTATGGGACAGTTGATGCCGGAGCCTTTCATGTAGCGTCCAATGACGTTGTCGCCCATCTGGAGTGGTATTACCTGCTTGTAGTGGAAGACATTCTCTATGACAACTATTGAGCCGCAGCCTTTCTCGTTGGCCATCTCGTCAGGGTTTTCCTCTTTCTGCCTGTTCCTTAGTTTTGTCACGCCAATTTTTATGCCGAATTCCTTTCCACACTCCGGGCATTTGAACACCAGTGACTGGCCAGACTCGTATTTGGTCTCATCGAACGTTATGAAGTTATCGCACTTCGGACATCTTACTCTTTTCATCCTGTGATAAGGGGTTATTTTAAGGGGTTATTAGGTTATTGGGGTAAAGGGTTATTAGGTTATTAGGTTAAACCATTAAACCGTTATACCATTAAACCATTAAACCGTTAAACCATTATTGAGTTACCTTCATTACCCATCCGTCGGCAAACTCACTCTTGCTTCTCAAATCCCTAAGAGCTTGCTGGGCCTCTTCCTGACTGCTGTAGTTTCCGTATACTACTTTCGAGCCGTTTGTCCTTGTCACGGCCCGTGCCTCCTCGTAGCCTTTGTTGCGGAGAGTCTGTGCGTATGCCTCAGCATTTTTCTTGCCTACTTTCGATGCCAGTACTATGACATAGCTTGTCTCTTCTGTCTTTATTACCTCTGCAGTCGGCTGGCTGGCCTCTTCAGTAGTTTCTTTTGTTGCTTTGGCTTCCTTGATGACCTTGCGCACATCAATGTTCTTGACTACATCCGTACCGGTGGTAACATCCTTTGGCATAATCCTGTCAAGCATGCCAGTGTCAATGGTGGTGCCAGCCGTTTGAGCCGTATGGTTGTCAAGAGGCTTGGGCAGCAGCAGGAAAGCGATGATGGCGATGCAGGCAGCAGCAAGGTTGCGGAGAAGGCTCAACCTGATGCTTATGGTCTTGTCCTCCGTGTCGTCTGCCATGCTGGCGGCCGCATCCTGTGCTGTCTCCTCCTGTTCCGCAGTGGCAGATATGGGCTTGAAGACAAAGCTGCCGAGACCGTACAGCCCGGGTGTGAGTATTCCTGCCTCGCAAGGCTCAAACTCGTAGTTCCCGTCATCGTTGATGGAGATGACACCTATGTTGTGGAGCTCGTACGAGCCATCATGGCTTATTCTTTCCCTTACCTCCCTAACCTCGTCGCTGATGCGCTTCACGGCCTCCGGATAGCTGATGTCGTATGCCTCGACATACGACTGTGCGAGCAGGGAGTCGTTCATTGTAAGCTTTGGATTAAACCCAAGCGTACGCAATGGCGGGATGAACGTATAGTCCCTCTCGTCAAAGCGCGCGTCAACATGATGTGCCATAAAGCCGCCAAAATCAGGGACTATGACGCAATCATTGTCAAGGAGCAGTATTTCTATGTGTCTCTCGAGCTCAATCATGTTGCAAAGATAGGATTTTTTTGCAAGATAAACAAATTATTTGCCAAATATATTTTCACGTCCTTGTGCCATATTTGTCCTCTCGTGCGTGCGCAAACATATATATATAATACTATAAAAATAGAAGATCTCTTCGTTGGCCAACGGAGGCGCTTTCATAAGGCATTGAACGTGTCTTTCCTGAAAAATGTCATCGTTTAAATTCTGTAAGTTGTTTGTCACCTTACGTATCATCGCCGACGGCTGCGGCGTAGGGTACAGTCATCAGCGATGATAATGATATTATGGTGAGTATTCGTATCATTTCAGGCTATCAAGTAGGCTCTTGAGCTGTTCGCCGCTGCTTGGTCTTGGAGCGTTGTACTTATAGAGCTTGCCCTCCTTGTCGTAGATGACGAAGAATGGTATGCCTCTGACGTTGAGGGCGTTTGCCAGCTTGCTACCAGTGTCAAGCCATTGGTTGCCGTGCATTTGCAGTTCGTTCATCTTCTTCAGCCATGGCTCAGCGGTCTTGTCGATGGATATGGACAGGAATGCTACGTTCTCGTTGGCCAGCTCAGCCTCAAGTTTCTGCAGGTGAGGAACCTCCTTGCAGCACGGTACGCACCATGATGCCCAAAGGTCTATGTATACGTATTTGCCTTTCAGCTCGCTTATGCTGTGCTGCTTGCCGTCCTTGTCCACGAAGGTCAGTCCCTCGGGGAATGGCGTGCCTGCTATGGTGGCGCGGTTGCTGACGAAAGTCTTGAGGTACTTGCCGTCCAGGGAGTATTGCTCAGTAAGGGCCGTCAGCTCAGCCAGTCCAGACTCGTAGTCACGCTGGTAGTTGAATTTGGTGATGAAATTCTGGAGCATGTTGTTGGCAACGGTGTTTCTGATTTCCTCACATTTATAGTTGTCAAACAGCGTTTCCATCTTCTGAGTTAGCGTTGCCTGACGTGGCATGGTAGAGCTTATGAGCTGGCTGGTGGTTGGGAATAGCGATGCCAATGGGGTGTCGAGGGTCTTGCTCGGTTCGCCAATAATGTCTTCGAGCCTCAGCGGAATGTCGAACGCTTTTGTCTTGGTGATGTTCGGCAGCGAGCTGAAAGCGTTGTACGCCGAGGTACAGGCCCACAGCCTGATATACTGGCTCACGGTGCTGCTGCATGCGTAGAGGGAAAGTATGGAGTCGGCAGCCGTCATATAGCCTCCGAGCATGTCGGCATAGCCCTGCCATCCAACGTTCTGGGCCGTCCATAGCGTCTGGTCGGCATCGAAGACCTTAGTAGCGTATGCAGACAGTGCCTTGTTGTCGTTGCCTTCTACGGCGATGGGGCCCTTGGCGGTAATCTCCAGTTTTATGCTGTTGTCATTCTCCCCCTTGGGTATATATATCGGCAGGAAGGTCTGAGTCTGGTTTCTTATGCATATCACCCGGTACAGCCCGTATGAGGATGTCTCGGTGTCTGCGCTGAACGCCGTACCCGTCTGCACCATCTTCTGGGCATCGTCCTGCGCCCCAGCGTTAAGAGGCTGGATGTACATCATAACCTCTCCATTGTCCTGTGGGGAGTCTGTCTTCAGCGTTATCTTCTTCTGTTGAGCCATGGCAGCCAATATTGTTGTTGCCATCAGCAATGTTGTAAACAGTCGTTTCCGTTTAGTCATTTCCTTGTAGTCCGTTTGTTTGTTCTATTATCAATACAATATTATTACATTCTGCGAAGATAGTGTTTTTTTTCCTTGCATCACACATTAATGTCATTTTCTTAGCTTTTTTTGTGAAACAAGGTGTGTAATGATGAAAATAATTTAAGACATTGAAGACGCATGAGCCAAAATACCTATTTTTGGGTATGTTGTCAAGGATGTTCGGACAGATGTTTTTCAGTATCTTTGCACCGCCTTCAAGGCTAACAGAAATAGCAAAAGAAAAATGAAAAGACTGATGACTTATCTCATGGCCATGCTCGTGAGTGCCAATGCGACAGTGATTGCCGAATCGACAGAACCCGTAAAGCATGGAAATAGGGTAACTGGACATGTAATTGACAAGACAACGGAGGAAAACCTTCCCCATGCCACCATCTTGATAGTTGAGACCAAGCAGGGAGCAGTCTCTGACAACGACGGATTGTTTGCTTTCGACAAGCTGCCAGCTGGCTCATATACGCTGCGTGTGCAGCTGCTTGGCTATGAGACACAGGAGAAGGTGGTGACTGTGAGCAATAATTTCACCACCGACCTGCATTTCGCCATGGAGGCTTCGGCATTCAGAACAGGTGAAGTCGTAGTGTCTGCTAACCGTAATGAGGTAAGCCGTTGTGACGCGCCCGTGGTGGTGAACGTCATCGGCAACAAGCTTTTCGAGACGGTGAACTCTACAGACCTGGCAAAGTCGCTGAGCTACCAGTCGGGACTCAGAGTGGAGAACAACTGCCAGAACTGCGGTTTCCCGCAGGTGCGCATAAATGGCCTTGAGGGCCCATACTCGCAGATACTCATAAACAGCCGTCCCGTAGTCAGTGCATTGTCGGGGGTGTACGGGCTGGAGCAGATACCCGTGAGCATGATCGACCGTGTGGAGGTGGTACGTGGTGGAGGCTCGGCCCTGTTCGGTGCCAACGCTGTCGGCGGCACCATAAATATCATTACCAAGGACCCTGTAAACAACTCATTACAGGTGTCCTCGACACTGTCGAATATCGGTAGCGACGCATGGGAGGAATATGTTGGAGCCAATGCCTCGATAGTGTCAAAGGATAATGTGTATGGGCTTGCCCTGTACCAGTCATACCGCAACCGTATGCCATACGACGACGATGGTGACGGCTTTTCGGAGATTGGCAAGCTCAATGCGCATACCTTCGGACTGCGTGGCTACTATCGTCCCACAGCGATGAGCCGTCTCGGAATAGAATACCATACAACCAACGAGTTCAGGCGCGGAGGAAACAAGTTTGACCAGGAGCCTTTCCTGACGGACATCACGGAGCAGACGAGGCACATCATAAACAGTGGCGGAGTGAACTACGACCTGTTCTGGCGTGAGTATGCCCATAAACTATCGGTATACTCGTCGGTACAGCATGTAGACCGTAACAGCTATTATGGAGCACAGCAAAACCCCGACGCATACGGCAAGACCAAGGACCTGACGTATGTTGGCGGAGCCACATATACCGGACAGCTGCGCAAGCTGCTTGTAGCACCAGCCACGCTGACCGCCGGTCTGGAATATCAGCTCAACACGCTCCACGACATAATGGTCGGCTACGGGCGTGACCTGAAGCAGGAGGTGAGAATAGCAAGCGCATTTGCACAGTCGGAATGGAAGATAGGACAATGTACCGTGCTGGCAGGTCTGAGACTGGACGACCATAACCTAATAGACAATCCTATTCTCAGTCCGCGTGTCAACTTCATGTGGAAACCCTCACAGTACATCCAGACGAGACTAACATGGTCGACGGGCTTCAGGGCTCCACAGGCCTACGACGAGGACTTGCACGTGACTGCCGTTGGCGGTGAGGGCGTACTCATCAAGCTGGCCGACGGGCTAAGCCCCGAACGCTCCAACAGCTTTAGCGGCTCTGCTGACTGGACTTTCCGGGCAGGCCATTTCCAATTCAATATTCTTGCCGAGGCTTTCTATACATCACTCGACGATGTGTTCTATCTTCACGACCTTGGTACGGACAGCCAGGGCAATTCCATACAGGAACGCCGCAACGGAAGTGGTGCGGAGGTGTATGGCGTCAACTTCGATGCCAAGGCGGCTCATGGCTCGACATTCTCCGTACAGGCCGGACTGACCATGCAGCGTAGCAGATACAAGCAACCGACGCAGTGGAGCGACAACCCTGAAGTGGCTGCTGTCAGCAACATGCCCCGAACACCTGATGTCTATGGCTATGTCACGCTTACAGCCCAACCGCTAAAGAGGCTCGACATATCGCTCTCGGGAATATACACCGGCAGGATGCATGTTCCCCACTTCGCGCCCTCAGATGTCATACCGGAGGAATATCCTTATAGCTATATAGACAAGGACGAGATGGTGCACACGCCGCAGTTCTTCGAGCTTGGAGCCAAGGTGGCATATACATTTGTGCTCAACGACCATGTGAAAGTACAGCTCAATGGTGGTGTGCAGAATATCTTTGATGCCTTCCAGAAAGACCTTGACAGGGGTACTTACCGTGATTCAGGGTATTTCTATGGACCTACACAGCCCCGAACTTTCTTTGTTGGAGCTAAGGTTTCAATATAAAAGGGTTCGAGAGGTTCGAGGGGTTTGAGGGGTTTGAGAGGTTTGAGGGGTTCGAGAGGTTTAGTTCAGCATCAGACACATGACGGGCTGTTGTGATCCGATAATGAAGGTGGACAATTGCTGGACGGTCATGACTTGGGCATCGGGACGTGGCTCGTGACTTGTGGTTACGTTGCCGTGTGCGATGGTGTAATAGCAGTTGTTGGCTGGTATGTGCCTGTCACCTGTCACGAGTACGGTCATCTCCATGCCTGTGTTTGCCGAGGCATATAGCTCCAGTGCCTTTCTTGCGTTTATTATCCTTATCATGCCTTGTACAGGCTCCTGTTGTGACAAGTAGTGGTCAGGGTCGAGGCCATAGTCTTTACAGGCAATGTCGAATTGGTCAGCATCGTTGAGCAGTATGCACTCGTGGGAACGCTGCCACCTGTCGTAGTTCTCAAACGAGGAAGTAGCGAAATCCTTTGGTGCAGGCAGGCATTTAATGTCCTTTGTGTATCCACACTTGCCATACCAGTCGTGCAGCCATGGCTCAGCCGGTATGAGTGTGGCGAATGTTGTCCCCAAGGTGTAAAGATGGAAATGAGCCTGGGCCATGAGGCTGTTGCCGATGTTCTGCCGTCTGTGCTCAGGGCTTGTGCATACTCCGCTAATGTATGCGGCTTTGGCCTCTTGTCCTTTGAGGAGAATGGAGTGGGGGATTGCCTGTAGCGCTGCTGCCACATGTCCGCCGATTTGGCAGGTGATGTTGATATTGTCGTGGTAGACGCGTGAGAAGTACAGGTCAACAAATTCCTTGCTGTCCTCGCAGAACACCGTTTCCCACAGTTGTCGGGTCTCTCCCTTTATGCGGGTGGTGTCCTCGAAGTCGGCAAGTGGCCGTTTCTCGGTTAGTGAGTTTTTTACCAGCAGAATGTCGGGCTTGTATGAGAGCTTTGCCTGGCGCAGGCCGTCATCGCCCATGTCCTCCTCGCGGTTGATGTAGAAATAGTCCTCTGGCAGGTGGCTGGCAAATTCCTGGTTTATGATGGCGTATGCTCCCTCATAGCTTGTGTCTGCCTTCTCCACGCACACGTCAAAGGTACAATGGTTGATGGGGGCACCAAAGGTGAATGCCACAAGGGTCTCGTCAACCCATATTGTTCCACCCATGAGCTGTAGGTTGTCCCAGTTGTCGAAAGCGCATGTCATAGCCCTTAGCTCCTCGGTGGCACCATCGAGAGAGCCTTGTGCCATGCGCCATTTCCTCTCCAACTCCACACAGTGTGGTATCAGGTCGGGTGTCAGAGGCCGGTATACATATTGTGGATATAGGCTCTTGAACTTGTTTATGTGGTTACGCTTGCCCTGCAATTTCTTTCCTGACAACCTCACAAGCTTCTCACGTGTGTATATGTAGTCTGCGTAGTCTCTTTCGGGCTTGGCATTGAACATGTCTGGCATGTGGCTGTCAATGATATCACACATATAGTTGCTCACACCAAGGATGAGCAGAGGATGCCCCATGGCTATGGAGTCTTCCCGGATAGCCTTTATGACGTTGATGTCGCATTCCTCGCAAGGCTCAACCCTCAGCACTCCCTCGCCGTTGGGCTTCGGCCTTGCTATCGGCATCATGTATGCAAGATGATGTCCGGCATAGAAGCGGAATACCAGATAGTCATCGACGATGGCATACTGGGTATTGTACAGGAAACGCCAGATGATGATGTTTGCGAATGAGAGGTCGCAGTTCTGGCCACTGCCCCACATGGTGAAACTCTCGATGGTTTCTTTGTCATGTATGGTTACGTCTTTGAATCTTATCATCTTGTTGTATGTGTTGTCAGGAATGGAGAGTTGGTATATAATTCTATAATTACGGCTCCATCATGGGATGAAGCCGTAGTTGCAGCCTGGCGGTTGCCAGCCTGTAGTCTCGTATTTTTATGTTGCTTAAATACAAGCAAGTCGTTAGCCGCCTGACAGTCTAATGGATGACGGGGACTTTAATAATCGTCGTCAGCAACGTCCTCTGCCTCAAGGTTGAGGTCATCGGGATTGGTTTCGAATGTTGTACGGTAGCTTTCCTCGGTGAGCTTGTCGTCATCGAAGCTATCGTCATCATCGTCCTCCTCCTCGTCCTCATAGTCATTCTCCGGCAAGTCCTCGTCGTCATCGTAGTCTTTGTCGTCAAGGTCGTCCTGTCCGAATTTCATTCTTGGCTTCTCAGTCTCTGGTTTCTCTTTTGCAAAGATAGCCTCTACCCATGTGCCCTTGGCTATTTCCAGAACCTCGAAACCATCGTTGACCTTCTTCTCGTAGAGACCACCTGGCTTGTGAAGCCTGTCCTGTGGTAGAGTGGTTGTACTGATGTCGAAGCCTGTCAGGATGATGTCCTGTATGCTCTGAGACAAAGAGTCCCATCCGCCACCGAAGTTGCGCTCTATCACCTCCATGAGCTTGGCGGCAGAGATATGGCGGATGTTCTCATAGGTGAGGTCGGTGACTCTGAGGATAGGCTTTTTCTTTATGGCGAACTTTATCTTTGCCGATTCGTCAATTTTCAGAGTACCTATCTTGAAATCTCTTGCCTCATATTTCTTGATAACCTCAGGCTTGTCCACTTTTACCTCCTCCATCTCGAAGGCGCTTTTGATGATGTCCGTATAATGACGGACATTATCCTTCAGGTCGGCCTCTTTCTCGGCTGCCTCCCAAAGTCTGAAGATGTCGTTTTCCTGTATGTCCCAAACGTTGCTTTTGTTTAAAGTCTTAAGAGTCAAAGCTTTTTTATCTCTCATATAGTCTTTTGTTTTTTTATGTTTTCTCTTTGCCTGCAAAAGTAAGTAATAATTTGTAAAGTGCAAACTTTTATAGCTAAAAAATGGAATGGACAACAAAAAAAGGTTTGAGAGGCTCAAAACCCTTCAAACCTCTCAAACCCTTCGAACCCCTTAAACCTCTCACTATCTTCTTACCCTAAATACTTCATCAGTATCTTTACGTTGCCGCTCTCGCGTAGCTTTGCTATGCTTTTCTCTCTTATTTGTCTTACTCGCTCGCGTGTAAGTCCGAGCTGGTCGCCAATTTCCTCCAGTCCTTTCTCGTGGCAACCTATGCCGAAACATTCGCGTATGATGATAATCTCTCTCTCCTTCAGTACGTCCTTAAGCACGTTGTTCAGCTCCAGGGCCATGCTCTCATGGTCTACCGAGCGGTCGGTGCGGCTGTCATCGCTACTGGGCATGACGTCGAGCATACAGTTTTCCTCACCATCCTGGAATGGTGCGTCTATGCTCACATGGTGGCCATCGGCCATCATGCTCTGCCCAATTTTCTCCTGGTCGATATTTGTTGCCTCTGCCAGTTCTGCTATAGACGGTCTTCTCTGGTGTTCCTGCTCGAACCGGCTAATCTCGTGGTTTATCTTGTTGAGTGAGCCTACCTGATTGAGTGGCAGTCTGACGATGCGGCTCTGCTCGGCGATGGCCTGAAGTTTTTTTTTTTT
>NZ_NPJH01000097.1 GCF_002251365.1 Prevotella sp. P3-122 | reverse complement strand
TTGAAGCCTCGTGTCTCATCAAATTTCTGTGCTGCCTTTATCAGTCCGATGTTGCCTTCGTCGATGAGGTCTGTAAGGGTTAGGCCCTGATGCTGGTATTGCTTGGCTACCGACACGACAAAACGCAGATTGGCCGTCACGAGTCTGTCCTTGGCTTTCTCTGCTTCGGGGCCGCCTTTTTTTATTTTCTGTGCCAGCTCTATCTCTTCTTCTATGGATATGAGCGGCGCACGGCCTATTTCCACAAGATACTTGTCCAATGCCTCACTCGAACGGTTGGTGATGCTCTTCTGAATTTTTAGTTGTCTCATCTTGTTGCTATGAATTTTCGTAAGCGTTTGATATGCAAACTCTTAATGTGTGTACCTAAAACACGGCAAAATTAGGAAAAAAACTATTTGAAAGGGATTTTTGTATACAATCTTTAACTTAAATAACCAAAAAAAGCCCAATCTTAGTAGATTGAGCTTTGTGCGTCCTTAGGGACTCGAACCCTAGACCCACTGATTAAGAGTCAGTTGCTCTACCAACTGAGCTAAGGACGCATCAGTGTTGTTTCAGAATGGTGCGTCCTTAGGGGCTCGAACCCTAGACCCACTGATTAAGAGTCAGTTGCTCTACCAACTGAGCTAAGGACGCAGATGCCTTTTTGAATGTTCTGAAAGGCTGTTTTCTGAATTGCGAGTGCAAAGGTACTATCTTTTTGTGGAACGACCAAACTTTTCAGCTGTTTTTTTTAACTGAACAGTTTTTTTTGTGGGCAAATAGTGTTTTACTATCCAATTAGCACAAATTGGGGTTTATCAGAAATATGGAGTGACGCATAATATATTATTCCTGAAGTATATTATTAAAAGAAGTAGGTGAAACCGTTTGCCATAGTATATGAATACGTTTGCATCCCTGATAAGGTTAATAACCTTACGGCTGAAAGGTTATTAACCTTACGGCCTTAAGGTTATTAACCTTATCGGCAATTATATATATATGCATAGACCACGCAACAATATATTGTCACTCGAGATATAGCATGAACCGCAAATATGAATACGCCACAGACAAGATTTATAACCTTATCGGCAATGAAGGTAACAAATACAGAGCACACTGCTATAAATGGTAATCACTCGAAATGTCGGATGATTCTCATTTCTTGGCAAACTTCACGATAATGCTGTTGTTCTTCAGGAAGTATACACCTGTATTAAGGTTGTGGATGTCGACCATGGTACCATGTTCGGCTGCATCCATGTGTGCCATCTCACGGCCTTTCATGTCATATATATAAATAGGTGTACCCGAAGTGAGTCCTTTTACAAGGATGTTCTTGTCGTATAGGCCGCTGACAAGGTAAATACGCACCTTATTGATGTCGTTGTCCATGGCCAGCTTGAGCATCAGCTCCGCCATCTCACCCGAGATGCTGGTGTTGTCGCTCCATGTAAGGGTTACTGTGTTTTCGAAGTAGCTTATGGAGGTCACCTGCTTGTCCATCTGCACCCCGTTGAAGCTGACGGTATGCAGGTCGGTTCTGGCATAAGAGAAGACGGTAGATGCCAACAATGCAAATAATAGAATGGCACTCCTCATAAGCAACAAGAATGATAGGGAGCGGTAAGCGGGGTTCGAACCCGTGACCCCAAGCTTGGGAAGCTTGTGCTCTACCAACTGAGCTATTACCGCAAAGGTGAATTATTAGGCGTTTCACACAAAGAGCCGATACCGGGACTCGAACCCGGGACCCACGCATTACGAATGCGTTGCTCTACCAACTGAGCCATATCGGCAACAAGATGAAACTATGTTTTAGATAACGGGTGCAAAGGTAAAGGTTTTTATCCGAAACACCAAATAATAAATCATATTTTTTGTTTTCTTCGAAATGAAAACCTTGTACCTTTTTCCTAATCTACTTCTGTACGAACTTCTTTCCACCTATTATATATATGCCTTTTGGAAGGTTGGCGGAGCTGTTGCCAAGGAATGTACCGCTGAGGCTGTAGATGCCTTGTCGGCCTTCGGTATTGGCGGTAATGTTGTCGATGCCGTCAGTAGAGAGGTTCTTGCCAAAGTCGAGCCACATGGCTTCATCATCATTGATGTGGGTATTATAGATATTCCTGGCTGTACCCTCCGTGAACCATTTGCTGTTGGCAATGGCATCCGACTGTATGAAATCTGTCTTTCCTGTTTTTGTGCCAGCGCCATAGAGGTCGCCCTTGATGTCTTCCCAATAAGTGCTCAAGGCTATATCCCTGTAACTGCTTGTCAGTATGCCGTCAGATGGCACGACGGCCATGCGTGGGTGTCCAACAGTATTGTTGACGTTGTTCGAGCTGATGGAGAAGTCTGTGGAGTTGTAGTCTACGTGGTATATCAGCAGGCCGTCCATCTTCTCCTTGGAGTTTGCCATGGGGGAATTCCATTTTCTGTTCTGGAAACGCTGTATGACGAAATACTCATCCTTGTTGTTGTCGTTGCAGAACTTGTATGCCTTGCCTCCGTAGTCGATGTTGTCTATTTGCAGCTGGGTGTCCTCGGTGAGAGTCTCAATGGTGCACCATCCGAAAGCCTCACGCTCCCATGCCGTATAGGCAGCGGGCACATATCCGTTCATGTTGTACGTACCGTTGTCCATAACGCTCCAGTCTTCCATACCCTGGTTGTCGTATATGCTCGTGAGCCTTGACGCATAGAAGTCGGGCAGGCCAAGACAGTGGGAGAACTCGTGCACGAAGAGTCCGATGCCGTTGATTTGCTTTGTCTCGGGCCAGCTCTCGTTGCCAAGAAGCTCGTTGTTGATGCCGCTGCGGTAGAGTTTCTTGCCGTTGTATGTATTGCTTGTGTTCACGGAGAAGCTTTTGGGCCACATGGTATTGTTGGCGCCGCCCATGCTCTGGCCATATCCGGCATAGATGACGTACACTAAGTCTACGTAGCCGTCGTTGTTGGAGTCGTACTGCGAGAAGTCCACGTCGTTCTTCACAAGCTCGCAGGCGTCGATGACGAGCTGGCTGGCCTTCTCGTCTGTGGCATTGTCGTTGGTGCCGCCATAGTACTCCATGTTGTTAGGCAGTGTTACGGGGCCTACGACATCGAACGTGGGGCTGTACTGTCCATTGCTCATGTCCATGAAATACTGCCTCACGCTGCCGTAGTTGAGGTTCTCCGATGCTCCGAAATCTTCCTGCTCACCCTCGGCCTTGTTCAGATACTGGTCGAACGACTTCTTCGGGTCGGCAAGGCTGAAGGCTACGTCCTGATATTGTGCGAGGATGACGAGAGCCTTGGGGCTGCCAGTATGAGGGAACAGCGTCTTCGAGGAGCCCGTAACAGGCTCACGCTTCATTACGTTCATCCTTCGTGCGTTCTCTGCTTTGGCGAAGAATGTCTCCGGAGTCTCTGTTATCGGAGTGAAGTCGTTGCCGTTGCGCAGCAGTATGGTTCCGTCTGCTGATGTATACCAGTGGAAATCCTCGTCGCCGTGCAGGTATACGGTAATGAGTGTACCGTCAGACTGCTGGACTGTGATAGGCTTGTTGATGGCTTTCGCTGCCCATGCTGATGACATGGTGATGGCCATGCTCAATGTGAGTAGAATTTTCTTCATTATTATTTTCTTCATTATTGTTCTTTTTTGAAATAGTATTGTCCTTTATTCTTTGTCCTGCTTCCATACTCTATGGCGTGAGTGGGGCAGTGGTGGTAGCAGGCGAAGCAGCTCAGGCATGTACCGTCGTGGTTCCATTGCGGTGTCTGTCCCTTGCCTCCCACGATGTTCTTTACCGGACAGGCGTTCGCACATAGTCCGCATCTCAGGCACCGTTCGGTGTCCACATGGAATGGTCTGTCGGTGACAAGGTACCGGTGAAAGAAATTGCCTATAATCCTTGAGTTTATTCTCGGCCATCGGCCTATGTCCAGACTCTCTGTGCCCTTGTTGCACGCTTTCACCTGCTGTATGAACCATTCCAGCTTCTTCTGTGCCTCTTCGATCTTGTGCTTCTCGTTCTCCTTTGTATCTACGTCCATGAACGGCAGTCCCACATAGCTCTCAGGCATAAGCAGTGAGCATGTGGCGTGCAGGGGCAGGCCTACGGCAGCCAGTTCCTTCCGTAATATCCTTGCCGTCTCGCTAATAGTGTCGCCAGCCGTTATCAGGGCGTAGGTGTAGTGGCGTTCTGCATCCACGATGTTCAGTCGCCTGATGAATTGGCGTACTATCCGTGGCGGTTGCCATCCGTGTACAGGGAAGCAGAAGCCTATCCTCTCTCCATCTTGCAGAGAGGGTGTGTAGGCACTATCCTCTAAGTCGGGAATAAATACCAGCTCATCGTCTGTTGCGTCAGCGATTTGCCTGGCTGCCCACCGTGTGTTGCCCGTACAGGAAAAATAGAATATCATGTTGCAAAGATACAATAAAAAACTGATACAGATGCCAAAACCATGAAAAACTTTATGAGGGGTTCGAGGTGTTTTTTGAACTAAAAATGGCGGGCTGAGGAACTTGCGAAATTTGAAATGCTGATTAATTGCTGATAAATTGCTGAGAATTGCTGTTCCATCATAAGGACGGCTCTAAACTCTTTTTTTTTGAACAGCAATTTACAGCAATTGAACGGCAATTTTTAAAAATTATGTACAAGCAGCAGATCCAGAGTTAGAATTATGGAATTGCTGCATAAGTACGCAGCAATAAAGGGTTGCACTTGAATGATATAAAAAAAGAGGCCGTGTCAGTTACTTGTGACACAGCCTCTTTGAATGTTCTTAGGAGTTATTCACCCCATAAATTGGTATTATATTTTTTTCCAAGTGTCTCTACCTCTGTTGCCTCTTCAATATAACCTGATTCTCCTTCTTCAATTACGGGTATCGAGTTTGCCAATATTGGGGTATCGATAAGCTGTATCTTCTTGATAGAAGGATTTACATATATCTTTTTCATAGCTTTGCTTTTTTATTTAATTATCACTTTACGTACACTACCGTCTGACATGCGGACGATGTTCACTCCGCGCCTCATTGCTTTAGCTTGTCTGCCAAGGGTATCGTAGATTGCGGCAGGACTTGCTATAGACTTTTCAGTCTCTATAGCCTCTACTCCTGTAGTGGAGTCGTCGATGAATACCTTTGCAGTAGCGGCGATGCTGTTGTCGGCAATACGCAAGTAGGCAACGTTGGCTGCAAGAGCCTGCTCGCTCTGAAGGTGATAGAAGCCCACACCAAGAGACTTGTTGGCAAGCACAAAGACATCTGAAAGATTGTCATAGTCTGTCCTGCGCTCTACATTGCCATACAGCAGGTTGACACCAGGTGCGTTGGCAGCCTTGCTTGTATATACGAATTTGTATTCGGTATCTGCCGTGATATCCTCTGCATACAGCAGGAAGCCGTTGTTTGCAGGCATTACCTCACCGGCATTAGCAAAATCTGCTGTCTTCACGTAGTGTGAGCCAGGAGTGTATTCTGTCACAACCTTTACTGTCACGCCCTCGGGTACCTTGGTGTTGTATGGCAGGCAGATGGTGGCATACTTTGCACCAACAGTTATCTTTTTAGTGAACGTCCAGGGATTGTTAATCTTGTAAATTATATCGTTCAGCTTCTTAGTGTTTGCCACACTGTTGCTATATTTTGTGTTGATGGTTTCGAGAAGAATATCCTCAAGCTCAGACTTCAGGGCAGCTTCCTCATTAAGATAATCTTTCTTTTTGGTCAGCAATGCCTTGGCGTCTTCGTATGCCGTCAAGTATTTGGTGTATGCTGTCTTCTGAGCCTCGCTGATGAAGAGCCAGTCGTTGTAAACGCCCATAGTTTTTGCTCCCGTATACTTAGTTGAGCTTTCTGTTACTTCAATATTGAAATAGTGGTCTATATTTGAGGGGAAAGAGTAGTAATTGTTTACAAACTTGTACGCACCATTCGTACTTGTCGACTTTTTGATGGTAAAATTGGTAGCACCAAACCAATTAGATTTCGTAATTATTCCAATATCTCCAGTGCCATCCATTCTAATTCTTAAGTTGTCGCCTTTGGATATTGTCGCTGTTTCCTTGTTGGAATCATAGTATACTTCCCATTTCTCGGCATAATTTATATCATTCACAGAAGGACTGGACCCTGCGGAACCTGTTATATAGAAACCAGAACCTACATTATATATATATATACCTCCGTTATTCGTGGTCTCAGTTGTTGCCTTCTCTAATGTTTCTCCCTCCCAGAACTCATCTTGAGAAGCGGGATTTAAGGCATTAGTAGAGATTGTACCAGTGATGGTAAATGTGGCAATCACGGGCACATGGTCACCAAGCAGCGTGCCGTCTCCTTTCTTATAGTTGTCGGCATCGAAGACAAGGTCGTCGAGGGTCATAGACAGATTGCAGCCTTTCGGTACGAGATAGAATATCTTGTCCACAATTTCGCCTGTCTTGTAAGCTTCGCTGCTGGTCTTATCCGATACCATAAGGGCAGCGTCGCCATAAGCAGGGGCTCCTTGTTTTCCTCTGAACTTCTCTACCCATACGTCCTTTATGTCATACAATTCTGAAAGTGGAGTGATAAGGTTGTCTGTTACCCTATTACGTGTGTAACGGCAGTTGGTGTCGCCGATTATGAGTTTCGGGCGTCCGTTGGTATTAGCTTTAACGGCTTCTGTAAGCTGTGTGAGCTGATTGTCCTGAACGGTAATCTGATCGGGGGTTTCTGCGGTATTCATGTGCAGCACATACACGTCTATCTTCACGCCGTCGCCAAGGTTCACGGTATAGAAACGGTAACCCTTCTTCACAAGAGTGTTGGCTCCCTTATCAATACCTCCTAATGACTCGTTCCATTGTGTCCAGCTTTCATCGTAGAAGCTCATGCTTTTGCCATCCTTGTAGTTTGTATTCCTCAGCAAGAACATAAGTCCGTCGGTGTCAATGGGGTTGCTGCCTGTGATGCTGCTAATGGCGGAAAAGTCAATGCGGCCACGCCATAGTCCCATGTGGTAGTTTTCTCCAAGACCAACTACAAGGTCGCCGTTGTAGTTGAAGTCCTCGCTACATCCTACAATGTCTATTCCCTTGTTGACGATGTACCTACCTATGGCTTGGGTGCCATCGGAGCCTGGTCCGTCACCGTTAACAGTGACTCCCGCCATAGTCTGTGGCAAGCCATCGATGTTAAGAGCGCAAGCAGTAAAGGTCTTCTTAACTTCTTGTGCATTTACCCCCCCCCAGTGGAGAGAATGACAAAAGCATAACAAGCATAGACAAAAGGCTATACTTGCCCAAAGTAAATTGATTAATGCAATTCATAAAAATATTATTACAAAAATTAAATAGTATCATTAAAATGTAATTAAACGGCTGGGCATTTATCCTGACCGCAATCTATATCAATTCTTAATTCGTACTGCAAAGGTACAAAAAAATAATGAACAAGAACAGATTTAGCTAAAAAAAATAATAAAAATAATATTGCAGTCCGAAATAATATGTTCTATTGTTCATAGTTGTCATTTCTTCAAGCAATCACAATGATAACTATAAAGGGCTGAATATCAATTGAGTGTTCTTCCTTTTTTCACTTGCGCTCTATTTCCTGTGCGCAACCGTTAATCATGTTTTTAATCTGTGTTATGCGAGATTTCTGGTCAGGCCGGAATTGTGTGTAATAGACCAGTGCCGACTGGAAATTGTCGAGAGCGTCCGTCCATTGCTGCCTGAACATATATATGAATCCTATTTTGTAGTATGCGTCCGCCTTCTCGTTGTCGTAGCAGATGGTTGCCATCTCGTTATACAATGGCAGTGCCTTCTCGTATTCCTGTAGCTCAAAATGGCTCTCGGCACATGCGAAATAGTAGAACGACCGCTCGTGAGGTGCGAGCTTCGTCAGCAGGGGCAACACCTTGTCAAGGTAGGCGCAGGCATTGGCATAGTCCCATTCGTAATAGAAGCATACCCCCATGTAGGCCTTGAAGCGTGGGTTCAGCTCGTGCCTGGTTTCGAGCTTGCAGAAGATGTTCAGCGCCTCATGGTATTTCCCGCTTTGGAAATACTCTATGGCCATGCCAAGCTGGTCGCTGTCCTTTTCTTGCGTCCGGCCTGGCATGACGGTAGTGAATAATATGAGGATAATTGCTGCAATCCGAAATCTCATCTTCTCTTTTGTCAGTTATCGTTCCCCAGGACTATCCTTGCGGTCAGTCGGTATAGAAGTCGATTACTCCTTGTAGTGCCTGCTTGCATGCCGGGCAGAACTCTGGGTTCTCGTTTGTGCGCATGCGGCAGTCATAATATGCTCTGTAAATACCTTTGGGCGAGTAGCCTGCTCCCTCATAGAAGCCCGCCTTGCTGTCGGTACCTATGAGGTTTTCCCATTTGCCCCTGAAGTCCACCTTTGTGGTGATGTTCTTCTCCCACGGCTCCACGTCGTGCGGATACATGGGCACCTCCTCAGTCTCGTAGGCATACTCGTCACCCAGACCTGCGAAGCTGTGTCCGAACTCATGCACAACTACGGGGCGGAACTTCTCGTGATGTGTCATGGACAGGTTGTAGGAGTTGAGGATGCCGCCACCGCCATACTTCTCTGTATTTACGAGGACGATGATATGCTCGTATGGCGTTCCTGCGAGACAGTCGTGCAGGTCCTTGAGGTTTAGCGTGGTCATATACCTGTCGCTATAGAAAGTGTCGAAGTGGCTGCTCAGTGCGGTCTTCTTCCATATTCCCTTAGCAGGCTCGCTGGTACCGCTGTCTGCAGACGGTGCCTTCACAGCCACGATGTTGAACCTTTCCCTCATGCTCTTGAACGGTTCGTGGGCAAAGATGGCTTCAACGGCTATCTTAGTGTCGTTGATGAATACCGGCATCTCGTCTTCCTGGTAGCCTTCGGCAAGGAATGCGATGTGTATACATTGGGTAGTGTCCTTGGCCTGCTGTATGGTCTCGTAGGGTGTTACGTGCCTGTGTCCCACATGCCTTATCAGGATGTCTGACGGCACCACCTGGTGTGTAAGCTGTGCGGTGATGTCTCGCCTGTTGTTGCGCAAGTCGACCGTGATGTCCACGGTGTCCTTAGGCATCGGTACGAGGAAGACGTTCTCAAACGACTTTGTGGCGGTCTTCGACTCAGGATAGCTCAGCCATTCCTGAAACAGGGTGGAGAAAGAGTTGCGGTAGATGACGGTACCCGTGCGGTGGTCCCTGACGGTAATCTGTCCGTTGCCCTCCATGGGCAGCTCTGCCAGCCTCTTGCGCTTGCCATACCATCGTGGCATCATCTTCAGCTCGTCAACGGCGATATGCTGTTCGTTGACGTTACCTGCAAAGTTATAGTCTATTCGCAGGGTCTGGTCTACAAAGTAGTCATCGAAATTCTGTGCGCCAGCCTCCATCCCTGTTGCGAGAAGAGCGGCGGCTAAAAAAGTCTTCAGTCGTGTCATGTTGTTATGCTTTTAAGTAATACCCACCTATAATCCACCTTAATATACCCTTAGCTGTGCTCCGGGTCTAATCTGGTAGTCGGGCGACAGATGATTCATCTTGTACAGGCTTTTCAGTCTTATGCCGTATTTCTGTGCTATGTCATACATGCTCTCTCCCGCCTTGACGGTGTGCGGGCGTTTCTTGTATATCTTCTCCGCCTTGGTTCGCTTCTTCTTCAGGTATACGATGTCGCCGGCATGCAGGATGTCGTTCTTGTCACGCTCGTTATATTTGGCCAGCTTCCTCCAGCTAAGCTCAGTCTCCTTGCCTATGCTCTTGAACGTGTCTCCCTCGCGTGCAATGAGATAGTAGTTCTTGTTGTATATCTTTATAGGATGCAGTCTGGTGCCGTTCTGTGCCGCCTTGTCGTTGGATGAGTGCTTGGCCATGAACTTGTCGTAGCTGCTGGCTTTGTCGTAGTGGTATAGCTTGTACAGCTCGATGATGTTGATAAGCTTGGTGGCGTATGCCGGGTTGGTGGCATATCCGCAAGCCTTCAGGCCGTGTGCCCATCCCTTGTAGTCGGTTATTTTCAGTTCGAACAGCCTGCTGTACCTCTGTTGCCGTGCCAGGAACCTGCTGTGGTCCTCGAAGCTTTCGCCGGGCGAGTTGTATGCCCGGAAACATTCGTGCTTGGCATCGTCGTCATGGTACACGGCCCTTCCTTGCCATCCGTGGCACTTTATGCCGAAGTGGTTGTTGCCTTTCCTTGCCAGCTCGCTCAGCCCTGCTCCGCTCTCAAAGAGTCCCTGTGCCAGGGTGATGCTTGCCGGTATATGGTATTTGAGCATCTGCTCTATGGCAAGGTCCTTATATTGGTTGATGTAGTTCTGGTAGTTCTGGTTCCACCTCATCTGTCCGAGGACGGTGACAGAGTAGGCGAGAGCTGCCAGAAGGGATAGAATTTGCTTTTTGTTCATTGTTTTCTGTTGTATTTGTTTTTTAGGATTCCCATGCTTGCTATATTTCGTATAGGCTTCTATTATTCACAGGTCTCCTATAAATTTCTTCTGATGCAGAAATGGCCGAGGCGGTGGGTGATGCCGCGTGAGTTGAGAGAGCGGACTATGTACATGCCTTGCGGCATTCGGCCAACATCCATGGTATCGGCATGAGTGGCCGTGCGTACCATGGTTCCTTGTAGAGTCTCGAATACCACCATGTCGGCATCCGTCTCAGGCAGCAGCAGGCGGTAGCCGTCGCAGGGCAGGAGGTGCTCGGTGATGTCGCATGGCTTGCTCGCTGCGGGGGCAGGCTCTTGCAGGGGCTTGCTCTCGTTGCCATATCTGTCCATGGCCGTTACGGCGTAATGCCGGCGGGTGTTGTCTGCAACGATATTAGTCCTGTAGAGTCTCACGGCTACGAGGTTGGCGGCATCGTCGGTATTCACAGGATAGTGCCCGCTTGCGTAGACGTTGTATGTCACACCGGGCTCATCGACAGAAGACCACCAGAGCCGCCCCTCATCAAAACGCATGCCGCCAGGAGTGTCTGGAGCAACATCGTCGACCCATGTCATAGCAGGCACTAAGGCAGGATGCCGGTTGAAGTCATTGGCCGTGAAATCGTAGATGCCCTGACAGTTGTCCGTGAGGAATTTGCCACGGAAGAAAGTATGTCCCATGCCATACTGTCTGAGCACGTGCATCTCCCTGGTGATATCTTCTATTTTCCAGTTGCCCTCCTTGGGAGACAGGAAGTAGATGCCCAGACCCGGTGCAACCATTCTGCCACAGCTCTGCTCTGCCCAGTCGATGGCGAAGGGGTAGAACTGGTTGCCTCGGAAATACATCATTGGGAACAGAGCGTCCATCAGTCCCTCTCGCAGCCAGCCCTGCGCGTCCTGGCACACCGTGGTGTAGGCGTTCCATCCATGGCTGTTGAAGCGTGGCAGGTTATCGTGCTTGCCCACGGGCGAGCAGCTCATCTTTACCCACGGCTTCAGAACTTTCACCCTTGTGCTTATCTCCCTGACGATATCAGTTATGTTTTCTCTGCCCCGTGACCTTGTAACCTTGTATTTCCATGTCTCGGGGTATCGTATGTAGTCGAGGTGTATGCCGTCGATGTCGTAGTTGCGTGTTATCTCCTCGCAGATGTTAGCGATATATTCCGCAGTCTGCCTGTTCTCGGGATCCATGTAGCCGTCGGGGCCTATTTTCTTTATCAGCCTCGGATACTTCTTCCTCAGCTTAGCGCACCCCGTGGCATTCCATTTCCCTACCGGAATGGTCACCACCCATGCGTGCAGCTCCATACCCCTGTTGTGGCATTGCTCAATGGCGTATGCCAGGGCGTCGTAGCCCGGGCTTGTCCCTGGGTGTCCGCTCAGGCATCCGTCCCACGGCTCATATGCTGAGGGGTAGATGACCGTACCTCTAACCCTTGTCTGTAGGAGTACGGTATTGATGCCGGCCTTCTGATACTTGTCGAGCAGTGAGCACAGCTCCTCCTTCTGCCTTTCCACTCCCTTGCCCTCGTAGGCGTAGGAGTGCGGCCAGTCCAGTCCTCCGATGGTAGTCAGCCATACAGCCCTCACCTCTCTCTTGGGCGAGGCAATGGCAATAATGGGCAACAAGAAGAGCAGCAGTAGTGCGAATATTTTGGTCTTTTGGCTCATTTTCTTTCAATTTGCGTACAAAGGTACGGATATTTTTCCTCTTTTCAAATAAAATGTTTACTTTTGCATTAAGATTTTAAATACAACACAAAATGATATCTTTTACTATTGCCCTTTTGGCGTTGATCGTAGGCTATCTGTTCTACGGTAAATTTGTCGAGCATGTCATGGGGCCCGACAACCGGCCCACTCCTGCTGTAGCCAAGGCTGATGGTGTGGATTACATCGTCATGCCCGGTTGGAAAATCTTTATGATACAGTTCCTGAACATTGCCGGCACCGGTCCTATCTTTGGTGCCATCATGGGAGCGTGGTATGGTCCTGTGGCCTATCTGTGGATTGTCTTCGGCTGCATTTTTGCCGGAGCCGTGCACGACTATCTCAGCGGTATGTTGTCTATCCGTCATGGCGGAGTAGGGTTGCCCGAGCTTATCGGCCGTTACCTTGGCTCCCTCACACGCAAGGTTATGCTTGTCTTCTCCATCCTGCTCCTCGTCATGGTAGGAGTGGTGTTTGTTTACAGTCCTGCCATCATACTGGAAACATTGTGCGGTTCTAAGATGATGTGGATAATAGTCATCTTCGCCTACTACATAATAGCCACGATGTTGCCAATCGACAAGATTATCGGCAAGGTATATCCCCTGTTTGCTTTCTCCCTGCTCTTCATGGCGTTTGCCCTGCTCGTAGGCCTGTTTGTGAAATTGCCGGACATCCCTGAATTGTGGAGCGACCTTGGCGCGTGCAACTACAACAGCAATCCCGCATGGCTTGGCACGGAGGCGTTCGCGTCGTCCAATCCCGTCTTCCCATGCCTGTTCATAACAATAGCCTGTGGAGCCATCAGCGGCTTCCATGCCACTCAGAGTCCTCTTATGGCCCGTTGCATGAGTCATGAGAAGTTGGGACGTCCGATATTCTATGGAGCGATGATTACCGAGGGTGCCGTAGCCATGATATGGGCCACAGCCTCCATGTACTTCTTCTATTATGGTGGTTGGCGTGAGGTTGTCAGCGCAGATGTGGTCAACCAGTTCATCCAGCAGCAGGGTGAGGGAGGCAAGACGCTAATACAGTATTTTGATGCCCCCACGGTAGTAAAGTATATGTGCTCGGGCTGGCTGGGAGTGTTTGGCGGCATCCTTGCCCTGCTTGGTGTTGTGGCAGCGCCCATAACGAGTGGTGACACCGCATTCCGCAGCGCGCGTCTCATCATAGCCGAGTTCATAGGCCTTGAGCAGCGTAGCGTGCGCAAGCGTCTGTACATCTGCATCCCCATGTTCCTCGGGGCCGTAATGCTGTTGCTATGGCAGATGGAAAATCCCAACGGCTTCAATGTCATCTGGCAGTATTTCGGCTGGGCCAACCAGACGCTCTCTGTCTTCACCCTCTGGGCATTGACAGTTTACCTTGCCCGTCAGAAGAAGCCCTTTGCCGTCACCATGGTGCCCGCATTGTTCATGACCATGGTCTGCTCTACCTTCCTGCTGGTGTCCCGCCAGGCCTTCGGCCTCGATGCCTCGCTGGCCTACTATTTCGCAGCCGCAGTCTTTGTCCTGTCGCTGGTATGGTTTTTCGTATGGTATCGTAGGCAGATGCAATAAAAGCAGAGTATTAGTGTTATATATAGAAACAGTTAAACAACTTACAACTATGAGAAAGAAGATTATTGTCGCAATGCTCGCTGTCCTCACCTCTATCACCGCACGAGCACAGTTCGAGGCTGATAAGTTTTATTTTGGTGCTTCCCTGTCTGGCTTGGACCTGAACTACAGCGGCGTGAAAGACCTGTCGCTCGACGTTGATCTCAAGGCTGGTTATCTTGTAGAAGACAATGTCATGCTGTTGGGACACGCTTCATACAATCACAGTGGACAGAAGGGTACCTCCGACTACGTGTCGGCAGGAGTCGGCGGAAGGTATTACATTGTCCAGAACGGCATCTTCCTCGGCGGAGGTGTCAAGTATGTTCACTCCAGCAACTACAACGACGTGCTCCCGGGTGTGGAGGTCGGGTACGCTTTCTTCCTTAGCCGTACAGTCACCGTAGAGCCGTCAATCTACTACGACCAGTCGTTCAAGAACCATTCCGATTTCTCCACCATCGGTTTCCGCATTGGCGTAGGCGTCTACCTGTAGGATGGAGCGGCAGTATTCATCATTGTTGCTGGACAAGGCGGTAGGCGAGTTTGCCAAGCTGCCCGGTATTGGGCGCAAGACAGCCTTGCGCCTTGTCCTTCATCTGCTCAAGCAACCCGATGCTGACGTGGCCTCGTTTACCGATGCCATCACCACGATGAAGCGTGACGTGAGGTATTGCCGCGTTTGCCATAACGTCAGCGACAGCGAGTTGTGCCCCATCTGCGCGGATAGCCGCCGCGACAGCTCTTTGGTGTGTGTGGTTGAGAATATCCGCGACGTGATGGCCATCGAGAACACCATGCAGTACCATGGGCTATACCATGTTCTTGGTGGAATACTGTCGCCTATGGACGGCATTGGTCCTGCCGACATTGAGATAGACTCCCTTGTGAGCCGTGTTGCCGAGGGAGGAGTGACGGAGGTCATACTCGCCCTCAGTCCGACGATGGAGGGCGACACCACAAACTTCTACATCTCGCGCCGTCTGCGCGGCTACGATGTGCGGCTGAGCGTCATTGCCCGTGGCATCGCCGTAGGCAACGAGCTTGAGTATGCCGATGAGGTTACGCTCGGTCGGTCAATATTGAAACGTACCCCTTTTGAGATATGAAGAGAACTATATTGTTGCTCCGTGTGGCATTTCTCGTGCCCATGGCCGTATGCCTTGTGCTGATTGCGCTCTTTGAGAGCGGTGCGCTCCTGCCAGGAGGGCGTGCCGGACAGTATGTGGAGGAGTTCTATGTGCTCTCTGCCATGGAGCTGCTCGCCATCATTGCTGTCCCCACCGCCCTGTACCTGTTCCGTATGAGAGCCGTGAGACGCAGGCTTGTGGCAGGCCGTGAGAATGCGTTGCTGCGCCTTGGCCTGGTGCGCATACTGATGATGGCTCTGCCCATGGTGGCCGACACCTTATTATATTATATATATATGTTGCCGTCGCTCGGCTATCTGGCCATCATACTGTTTCTTTCACTGTTCTTTGTTTATCCCTCCAAGGAGCGCTGTGTAGGCGATATCACACAATAGCATCATAATTGAGGTCTTCCATAAATGCCAAAACTGTCAATAGTCATAGTAAGCTATAATGTAAAGTACTACGTGGCGCAGTGCATCACTTCCGTACTGCGCTCACAGGGTGGGGTGGATGCCGACATCACCGTTGTCGACAACCACTCACAGGATGGCACTGTGGAGTTTCTCCGCAAACGGTTCCCTTCCGTCAAGGTTGTTGCCAGCAACCACAATCTCGGTTTTGCCCGAGCCAACAACATCGCCATCAAGGCGACAACAGGCGAGTATGTCCTGCTGCTCAATCCCGACACCATAGTCGGCGAGGATGTACTGTCAGCCTGTCTCTCTTTCATGGATGCCCATCCGCGCTGTGGCGGTCTCGGCCTCAGGATGCTCAACGTCAATGGTGAGGTGGCCATGGAGTCACGCCGCGGTCTGCCCACCCCCATGACCTCGTTCTACAAGATGACCGGCCTGTGCTCGCGCTTCCCCAAGAGCAGACGCTTTGGCCGCTACTATCTCGGCTTCCTGCCGTGGGATGAGCCCGTGCGCATAGATGTCATCAGCGGAGCCTTCTGCATGTTGCGGCGTGAGGCACTCGACAGCATAGGACTCCTCGACGAGGACTTCTTCATGTATGGCGAGGATATCGACCTTAGTTACCGCCTGTGCAAGGGAGGGTACGAGAACTGGTATATCCCCTCTACCATCCTGCACTATAAGGGCGAGAGTACCCATAAGTCATCGTTCCGTTATGTCCATGTGTTCTACGAGGCCATGCTTATCTTCTTCCGCAAGCATTATGGCCACATGTCGCTGCTGCTGAGCTTCCCGATAAAAGCCGCCATCTGCCTCAAGGCCGCAGGAGCGTTGCTTCAGATACAGGCCGATATGGTCAGGCGCAGTCTGGGCTTCGTGGGACGCAACCGACGTAAGATGCCGTGCTATGTCTTCTATGGCGCTGGCAGTTCCTTGGAGGCATGCCGTGACATCGCCGCATCCCATGGTCTTCAGGCCCGTTTTGTCAGTGCCGATACGTTGCCCGACGGACATGTCGCTGACATCCACGAGCGTCCCGATATACTCACCTATGCTGTCTACGATACCACCGTATACAACTATGCGCATATCTTCAGACTCTTTGCCAGTCATCCGATGGACAATGTCGAGATGGGATTTTTCTATCCCGATGATGGCGTGATAATTACTAAGGAGGAGGTGATAAGATGAGCAGCGGCTTGCCAACGGTAAAGCTCCGTGCTCTGGAGCCGGAGGATCTGGAGATACTCTATACAATAGAGAACACTGTGTCTGAATGGAATGTTGGCGCCACCAATGTTCCCTATTCCCGTTATGTCCTCCGCGACTATATAGCCAATACCGCCTCTGACATATATGCGGACCGGCAGTTGCGGCTCATGGTAGACAACGGGAGTGGTGAGACGGTGGGCATTGCCGACCTTGTCAGTTTTGACCCGCGCCATGGCCGTGCGGAGATAGGCATAGTAATACTCGACCGCTACCGCCGTTCGGGATATGCTGTTGCAGCCTTGACGCAGCTCATCAGCTATGCGCGCTCCATACTCCATCTGCATCAGCTGTACGCAATAGTGCCTGTCAGCAATACTGCTTGCGTGCGATTGTTCGACAAGCTGGCGTTCGACGAGAGCTGCCGCCTTCGCGAATGGCTGCATGGAGAGCATGGCTACGAGGATGCCGTGATGCTGTGCAAGATGCTCTGAGGGCAATTCTTTTGCAAACGAGAGCAGAGCCAAACTTGTTTGAGCTATGCCGAGTGCAGCTAAAGAATCGACGAAGGCAATGGTAAAAGCATGGCTTAAAACATACGTCATTTATCTCCTCTTGTCTTCATTTTTCTCCTTTTTACTACTTGCGAAGTTTAAATAACGTCAGAAATCGCAGGCATTTATGTTGCCGTTCGCATTATTTGTTGTATCTTTGCACGCAAGTATCGGGTAACGGCATGCCCTCTGGCACATTGCCAAGCGGCTGTCCGCTCCATGATATTCGACAATTCAGGTATATAAAAGATGTTTGTTTATGGAAATCAAGATAAAAGACGCCTCACTGGCGCAGGCTGCCCTTGAGGGTATGGACGAGTTCATCGGGGTTTTTGTCAATGCCATCCTTGATGCCATTGGCGGCGAGCTCAACGCTAAGACTATGCCCTTGCTCAACGCTGACCAGACGACGTTGCTTGCCTACCATTACCTTCACGAGGAGGTTATGGACGGCGGCTTCATACAGCTCATACACAATGGTCTGGGCGGATTTATCTTCTATAATCCTTTTGCACGCGCCATGAGGGAGTGGGGAGTAGAGGGGCTACCCACCATCATCAACGGCTGCCACAAGCTGTATAAGAAGTATGGTGAGGCTATTGAGGCCGACTGCTCTGATGAGGAGTTCATGGCGCTGTTCGAGAAATTTCCCGACTTCGACCGCTACGACGACGCCTTCGTCGAGGGCGAGGAGGAGTTTACATCCTGTGTGGCGCACTATGTAGACGAGCATATCGAGAATTTCGCCACCATTGTCGAATAGTTCCCAAGGGAACCATATCACTTACGCAGATGAACAAGAATGACTTGGAGCTTAGAAAGAAAAGCCCCGTACAGATAAGAAACAAGAAAGCCTCGTTCGAGTACAACTTCATCGATACCTATACGGCTGGCATACAGCTTACGGGTACCGAGATAAAGTCCATACGCATGGGCAAGGCCTCACTTGTAGACACATATTGCTACATTGTCAAGGGCGAGATGTGGGTGAAGGGCATGAACATATCGCCATATTTCTATGGCAGCTATGCCAACCACGAGGCCAAGCGCGACCGCAAGCTGCTGCTCACCAAGCGTGAGATAAGGCATCTCTTCGAAGATACCAAGGCGCCCGGCTTTACCATTGTCCCAACCCTTGTCTTCATCGATGACCATGGCAGGGCAAAGATGGATATTGCACTGTGCCGTGGAAAGAAGGTGTTTGACAAGCGCCAGACGCTCAAGGCAAAGGAAGACCGGAGAGAAATGGACAGGGCAATGAAGCATTATTGAGTAAGGTGGAAAAATAATATAACCCACCTAAATGTAAGACAACATGACCACAATTCAGGAACAGATTACCAAAAAGATACTCGTGCTCGACGGAGCCATGGGGACGATGATACAGGGTTACGGGCTCTCGGAGGACGATTTCCGCGGTCAACGCTTCGTAAGCCTGCGCGGACAGCTCAAGGGCAACAACGATGTTCTCAGCATCACCCGGCCGGATGTCATCCTTGACATCCATAACCGCTACCTTGCTGCTGGCGCGGATATCATCGAGACCAATACCTTTTCGTCGCAACGCATATCACAGGCCGACTATGCTCTTGAGGACTATAGCCGGGAGATGGCGCTTGCCGGTGCCCGTCTCGCACGTCAGGCTGCCGATGCCTTCAGTAGCTCAGACTGGCCACGTTTCGTTGCCGGAAGTATTGGCCCAACCAACAAGACATGCTCTATCAGCCCCGACGTGTCAAATCCCGCGGCACGCGACATCACCTACGATGACATGCTTGAGGCATATATAGAGCAGGCCGACGCACTTGCCGAGGGAGGCGTGGACGCCTTCCTTATAGAGACAATTTTCGATACCCTTAATGCCAAGGCTGCCATA
Source organism: Prevotella sp. P3-122 (assembly GCF_002251365.1). Taxonomy (GTDB): domain Bacteria; phylum Bacteroidota; class Bacteroidia; order Bacteroidales; family Bacteroidaceae; genus Prevotella. Next base: position 58,667 of record NZ_NPJH01000097.1, on the reverse strand, counting down.
GAGGCTTGCCAAACGGTGATGCGCCGTCGCGGCATCGAACTGCCTGTTATGCTCAGCGTGACGGTAAGCGACCTTGCAGGCCGCACACTGAGCGGTCAGACCCTCGACGCCTTCCTTGCCAGTGTCAGCTCGCTGGGTATTTTCTCTGTTGGCCTAAACTGCTCGTTTGGTGCCAGCCAGATGCGTCCATACATAGAGGAGCTTGCCGCAAAGGCACCTTATTATATCTCCGCTTATCCTAATGCCGGACTGCCCAACGAGCTGGGACAGTATGACGAGACGGCAGAGAGCATAGCTCCGCAGATTGCCGCGCTAATTGACTCGGGACTGGTGAACATCATCGGCGGCTGCTGCGGCACCACCGATGAGTTCATACGCCGCTATGCCGTCATGGCACGTGGCAAGCAGCCACACACGCCGAAGCCGAAGCCGACAACGCTATGGCTCAGCGGACTGGAGATGCTCGACGTCAGCAGCGACGTGCGCTTCGTCAACGTGGGCGAGCGATGCAATGTTGCGGGCTCAAGGAAGTTCCTGAGGCTTATAAGCCAGAAATGCTACGAGGAGGCTCTCGACATCGCGCGCCGGCAGGTGGAGGATGGAGCAATGGTCATCGACATCAACATGGACGACGGATTGCTCGATGCCAAGGCTGAGATGGTGACATTCCTCAATATGGTGGCCTCTGAGCCGGAGATTGCCAAAGTGCCCATAATGATAGACTCCAGCAAGTGGGAGGTCATAATGGCAGGCCTGAAGTGTGCTCAGGGAAAGTGTATCGTAAACTCCATATCCCTGAAGGAGGGCGAGGAGACCTTTGTCTCCCATGCGCGGGATATAATGAGTCATGGAGCTGCTGTCGTCGTGATGTGCTTCGACGAGGAGGGACAGGCTACCACCTACGATAGGCGTATAGCCATAGCCCGTCGTGCATATGACATTCTTACACGCAGGGTAGGCATGAACCCTCTCGACATTATCTTCGACCCCAATATCCTTGCCATTGCTACAGGCATGGAGGAGCATGATGACTATGCCATAGACTTCATAAGGGCCACACGCTGGATCAGGCAGAACCTCCCTGGTGCCCATGTAAGCGGCGGCGTGAGCAATCTGTCGTTCTCTTTCCGTGGCAATAACTACATACGCGAGGCCATGCATGCCGTATTCCTATATCATGCCACAGCCAACGGCATGGACTTCGGCATTGTCAACCCTGCCACTAAAGTCACTTACGGCGATATCCCCTCCGACTTGCTTGAGCTCATTGAGGATGTCGTCCTTAACCGCCGCAAGGGAGCATCCGAGGAACTCACCGAGGTCGCTGCCCGTATGGCTGCCGAGGCGCAGGCCGCCAAGGACGCCACAGGCGGAAAGCCTGCACAGCACAAGGACGAGGAGTGGCGCGGACTGCCTCTCCACGACCGCCTTACCTATGCCCTGCGCAAGGGTATCTCGTCATGCCTCGCCGATGATATCAACGAGGCTCTTGGCGTTTATCCGCAGGCCGTTGACATCATCGAGGGACCGCTCATGGACGGCATGAACGAGGTTGGCGAGCTCTTCGGCCAAGGCAAGATGTTCCTGCCGCAGGTCGTGAAGACCGCACGCACCATGAAGCAGGCCGTGGCACTGTTGCGTCCACATATCGAGGCATCGGGCCAGGGCAAGACCGCGACTGCAGGACGCGTGGTCATGGCTACAGTGAAGGGTGACGTTCATGACATTGGCAAGAACATCGTCGGAGTTGTCATGGCATGCAATAACTACGAGGTGACAGATCTCGGAACAATGGTGCCTGCAAGCCAGATAGTAGCCAAGGCCATAGAGACTAATGCCGATGCCGTAGCACTCAGCGGACTTATCACTCCGTCGCTCGACGAGATGGTACACGTGGCCGCCGAGATGCAGAAGGCCGGACTGCGCATCCCCGTCATCGTGGGTGGAGCCACAACCAGCGAGATGCATGCCGCCCTGAAGATAGCACCCGTCTACAGCGGCCCTGTGGTGTGGGTGAAAGATGCCGCACAGAACGTAGTGGTTCTCGCCCGTCTGCTCAACGCGGCCGAGTGTCCCAACTACGTCAGCCAACTCCGGGCCCGCTACGAAATGTTGCGGAGGAATTACCACTCCGAACAGCAAAAGCTCGCAACCATCAGTGAAGCAAGGAATAACAAGCTGGATTTGTTTAAATAACACACATATATGCAACTGAAGAAGAAAAGATGGCATTGCCTTTCTGGCCAGCCCATTACAGAACTTGACAAGCAAGTGATGTACTGGGAAAACAAGGGCAAGCTGGTGCCCACACGTGACCTTATCAAGACACCAGAGCAAATAGAGGGAATAAGGAAAGCCGGTATCGTCAACACGGGAGTGCTGGACGAGGTGGCAGCACACATACATCCGGGTATGAATACCTTGGAGATAGACAAGATATGCTACGACTACTGCACGTCACATGGCGCCACGCCAGCCTGCCTCAACTACGAGGGCTTCCCCAAGAGTGTATGCACCAGCATCAACGAGGTGGTGTGTCATGGCATACCCAAGGAAACGGACATCCTGCAGGAAGGCGACATCGTCAACGTAGACTTCACAACCATTCTCGACGGCTACTATGCCGATGCCTCACGCATGTTCATCATTGGCAAGACAACACCAGAGAAAGAACAGCTCGTAAGGGTTGCCAAGGAGTGTCTCGAGATTGGCGCCGAGGCTGCCAAGCCCTTCTGCTTTGTCGGTGACATTGGCCACGCCATACAGAAGCATGCCGACAAATACCATTACGGCATTGTGCGCGACCTCTGTGGCCATGGTGTGGGAATGAAATTCCATGAGGAACCGGATATTGTCCACTACGGTCACCGCGGTACGGGCATGCTTCTTGTACCGGGCATGGTGTTCACCATTGAGCCAATGGTAAATATGGGAACATGGAAGGTCTTCATAGATGCGGAGGACGAATATGGATGGGAAGTCATAACAGGCGACGAGAAACCGTCAGCACAATGGGAGCATACCTTCGTGATGACAGAGCACGGAGTGGAGATACTGACGTATTGAGACCCTCGACCTTCGACCTTCGACTTTAGTCCTTAGTCCTTCGACCAAAAAAAACAGCTTAAATGGAAAAAGATATATATATACTTGGCATTGAGAGCAGCTGCGACGACACAAGCGCCGCCGTCCTACGCAACGGAGTGCTGCTCAGCAATGTTACAGCCTCGCAGGATGTTCACATGGCCTATGGAGGCGTAGTGCCAGAGCTGGCATCACGCGCCCATCAGCAGAATGTCGTGCCAGTCGTCGACCAGGCCATTCGCCGTGCCGGCATCACCAAGGAGCAGCTCTCTGCCGTTGCCTTCACCCGTGGCCCGGGACTCATGGGCTCGCTGCTTGTCGGTGTGAGCTTTGCAAAGGGCTTCGCACGTGGCCTCGGCATACCCCTCATCGATGTCAACCACCTACAGGGACATGTCATGGCCCATTTCATCAAAGAGTCAGACGATGACCGTTCCGCACCGCCATTCCCATTCCTCTGCCTGCTTGTCAGCGGAGGAAACTCGCAGATTGTACGCGTAAACGCATACAACGACATGCAGGTGCTCGGACAGACCATCGACGATGCTGCAGGCGAAGCCATCGACAAGTGCTCCAAGGTCATGGGACTCGGCTATCCTGGAGGCCCTATCATCGACAGGCTCGCACGCCAGGGCAATCCCAACGCCTACCAGTTCGCACAGCCCCACATCCCCGGACTCGACTATTCCTTCTCCGGCCTGAAGACCTCGTTCCTATACAGCCTGCGAAAGTGGGTGGCACAGGAGCCCGACTTCATAGAGAACCACAAGGAGGACATCGCGGCCAGTCTGGAGCACACTATTGTCGACATCCTTATGAAGAAGCTGCGCTTGGCGGCAAAGCAGACAGGCATCAGCCATGTTGCCGTCGCAGGAGGCGTCAGTGCCAACAACGGACTGCGGGCAGCCTTTGCCGATTATGCACGCAGGTATCACTGGACAATATACATCCCGAAGTTCAGCTACACTACGGACAACGCCGCCATGATTGGCATAACGGGATATTACAAATATCTGGACTCTGATTTCTGCCCCATCAGCAAGCCTGCATTCTCGAAGGTGACGTTTGAGTGACGAGTATTTATTGAACCGTCATTTATCTCCTCTTTACTACTTGCGAAGTTTAAAATAATATATACATAAATATGGATTTACAAAGCAAAATTATCAGCCGCGAGCTGCTGCAGGCTCTTTACGATAACGGCAAGACCATCGGTACAGCCGAGAGCTGCACGGGAGGCCGCTTAGCTCAGACAATCATTGCCGCACCAGGGGCATCCAACTATTTCAAGGGCGGTATAGTATGCTACACCGACGAGGTGAAGCAAAACTTGCTCAACGTAGACCCCGAGGCAATACGTGAGCATACCGCTGTTTCAGAAATTGTTGCCAAGCAGATGGTTGCAGGTGCTTGCCACGCCCTTAACTGCGATTATGCTGTCGCTGTGACAGGTATTGCAGGCCCAGGCGGTGGAACATCGGAAATTCCTGTCGGAACGATATGGATAGCTTATGGCGAACCTGACGATATACGTACAGTCAAGCTCACCGAGGACAACGGCAGAGACAGAAACCTCGCTGCTGCTGCCTCTACGGCACTCAGACTCTTCCTGGAATACATTAAGGAGAAAAACTGTCTGGAAAACGAGGAATAAGAGAGGGAACAGCCTAAAGAATATTCTGTTATACATTTTGAGTGTAACTATTTTCTTTTGGGTGTGACTATTTTCTTTTGAGGTGTGTTCTATAAACGATATGGTTTTATAGAACACACCTTCAATTATTATGCTTCTTTACATTGCGCTCAGCCAAGGCTGAACGGGATACGAAGAAATATCAATGCTTTTGCGCTTACAACGCATGTTGCTTAGTACCTTTTCCTGTTTTATCCCAGACACATATCCTGCAATATCTCAGACAGAGTGGGGTGTATGTGTATGATGCTTGCAAGGTCATCTGTGGTGGCGTTGCAGTTCATCAGTGCCGCTATTTCCTGCACCATGTCTGCCGAGTGCGCGCCGTAGGCGGTGCATCCGAGTATCGTGCCGTCGGTGTCTGCTGTAATCTTCACCATTCCTTCCGGCTCTGCTATGGCAAGTGCCTTGCCGTTGGCCCTGTGGTAGCCCTTCAGGCATTTGCATGGCTTGCCGAGCTGCTTGCATGCGTCCTCGCTCAGTCCCACTGTTGCTGCCTCAGGGTAGGTGAACACTGCCGATGGCATGATGTCGAGCCTTATCTTGTCGCTCTTGCCAAGGATGGTGTTTACGGCGCGGAAGCCCATTGCTGTGGCGGCGTGCGCAAGCATCTGCTTGCCCGTGACATCGCCTATGGCGTAGATGTGTGGCTGGCTTGTGCGCAGGCAGTCGTCAGTCTTTATGCCCTTAGCGTCGTAGTCTACTACAGCGGCCTCAAGGTTCAGTCCCTCTACGGACGGCTTGCGGCCTGTGGCTATCAGTACGGGGGCTCCGGCGCAAGGAAGTCTTGTCTCCGCCCCGGTCTTGTTGGACTTGAATATTACTTCCTCGTCTGTAATCTCGCTGACCGCTGAGTCCATGAAGAACGTCACACCCTGTTTCTCAATGGCCTTGCGGAGGCGCTTGGCAATGTCCTTGTCGAACATCGGAAGACATTCCTTGAGGTATTCGATTACTGTAACCTTGCTGCCGAAGCGTGCCAGGATGGAGGCGAACTCCATGCCAATGACTCCTGCACCGACGATGACCATGGTCTCTGGGAGGGATTGCAGTTGCAGTGCCTCGGTGGATGTTATAACCCTTGGATTGTCGATGCCTGTGATGGGAGGCATCCTCGATTCTGACCCTGTGGCTATGATGATGTTGTCTGCCTCTACGATGGTGTCGCCAATGGTAACAGTGTGCTCATCGGTAAATGCTGCCTGTCCCTTGACAAGAGTGATGCCTGGGGCTGAAAGCAGTTGTTCAACGCCTGTGCGTAACTGCTGTGTAACCAATGCCTTGCGCTCCATGGCTGAAGCAAAGTCTGAGGGTGCGGCAGATGCGTCGTGGGCAAGGCATTTCGTTGGTATGCACCCTGCGTTGAGACATGTGCCACCAGCCTGGTCGCGCTCTGCCACAACCACGCTAAGTCCGTTGCGGGCAGCGTAGCCGGCGGCACGATAGCCGCCGGGTCCGCTACCTATAATAAGGAGGTCTGTCTTCATTTCATCTGCTTGTAGGTGAGTACTGGTGTCTTGGCTGCGAGCACGTCGTTAATGCGTGTTATCGGAGTGGAGTGGGGGGCACCCTTGACAATTTCGGGTGTCTCGGCAGCCTCGCGGGCTATGGTTCTCATAACGTCGATGAACGCGTCGATGGTCTCACGGCTTTCGTTTTCCGTAGGCTCTATCATCATGGACTCATGGAAGAGCAGAGGGAAGTAGATGGTTGGGGCATGGTAGCCGTAGTCGAGAAGTCGCTTGGCCACATCCATGGTTGTCACTCCTGTGGACTTGTCCTTCAGTCCGTTGAATACGAACTCGTGCATGCACATTCCGCCTATGGGCAGCTCGTAGAGGTCCTTGAGGCTCTCCTTGATGTAGTTGGCGTTGAGGGTAGCGAGCGGTCCAACCATCCTGATATTCTCCTTGCCAAGAGTGAGGATGTAGGTAAGGGCACGCAGCTCTACGGCAAAGTTGCCGTGGTAGGGGTTCACCTGAGGGAAGAATTTCTCCAGTCCCTCCCTTACGCCAACCGGTCCGCTGCCCGGGCCACCACCTCCGTGAGGAGTGGAGAATGTCTTGTGGAGATTGATATGCATGACGTCGAATCCCATGTCGCCGGGACGGCATACGCCCAGCATGGGGTTGAGGTTGGCGCCATCGTAGTACATCAGTGCTCCGCAGTCGTGAACGAGCTGTGCTATCTCCGGTATCTGCCTCTCGAAGAGTCCCAGGGTATTGGGGTTTGTCATCATCATCGCTGCCACGCTGTCGTCAAGCAGTCCTTTAAGGTCCTCTACGTCCACAATTCCCTCGGCTGTGCTCTTCACCTCTATGATGTCAAGACCGCAGACGGCTGCCGAGGCTGGATTGGTGCCGTGGGCAGAGTCGGGAACGATGACCTTGGTACGGCGTGTGTCACCATTGGCCTCGTGGTATGCGCGGATAATCATCAGGCCGGTAAGCTCGCCGTGGGCGCCTGCGCAGGGCTTTAGGGTGAAGTCATGGAGTCCGGTGAGGGCAGCCAGACACTTGCGCAGAGTGTCGTGGGCCTGCTGTGCGCCCCTGACGGTGTCGGCGGGCTGCAGGGGATGGAGGTTGGCAAAAGCCGGCATGGCGGCTATTTCCTCATTGATTTTGGGATTATACTTCATGGTGCAGCTGCCAAGAGGATAGAAGCCGTTGTCAACACCGAAGTTGTTGCCGCTGTGGTTGGTGTAGTGCCTTACTACCGTAAGCTCATCAACCTCGGGCAGATCGGCGGCCTGTTGTCTGAGCAGCTGCTGTGGCAGCTGGCAATGTCCAAACTTGTTCTGTGGCAGAGAGTATGCCTGCCTACCTTCCTTTGATAGCTCGAATATGAGCTTGTCGTATATCTTATTGTTCATGGCAGAGGCTTATTAGTTGGTCAATTTCTTCCTTGGTGCGCTTCTCGGTAACGGCTATCATGAGCACGTTGTCAGCAACCTTCACTCCGCCGAAGATGCCGTTGCCGGCGAGCTTGGCAAGGAGCTCGTCAAGGTTGCCGTCGTAGGTAACACAGAACTCGTTGAAGAATGGCTTGTCGTAGGTGAGTGTGAACCTCGGGTCGCCGCAAAGCGCCTCTGCGAGATAGTGGGCAGCGTCGCACGACATCTGCGCGGCCTCCCTGAGTCCTTTCTTGCCCATGGTGGCCATGTAGATGGTTACCCATAGTGCCATGAGCGACTGGTTGCTGCAGATGTTTGACGTTGCCTTCTGACGGCGGATGTGCTGCTCGCGGGCCTGCAGGGTCAGCACGAATGCTCGCTGGCCGTTGCTGTCCTGGGTCTTTCCGACTATTCGTCCGGGCATCTTGCGCATGAGTTTCTCGGTGGTACACATATATCCTATATACGGTCCGCCCCATGACATAGGTATTCCGAGTGACTGTCCTTCGCCTACGGCAATGTCTGCGCCCCATTCTCCCGGAGTCTTCAGCACGGCGAGGTCGGCAGCTATGGAGTTCATAATCAACAGTGCCTTATGTGCGTGGCAGCTGTCGGCCACTCCCTGCAGGTCCTCAACGATGCCGTAGCGGTTGGGTTGCTGAACGATGACACCAGCCACGCCGCCATTGTCGAGCAGGTTGCCCATTTGTACGAAGTCTGTGGTTCCGTCGCTTTCTGGTATGCGCACAATCCTCATGCCGTGGAAGTGGGCATAGGTGTCGACAACCTCAGCCACCTTCGGGTCAACGGTTTCGGAAAGCAGCACGGTATCGCATTTCTTGGTTGCGGCACATGCCATCATTGCTGCCTCTGCTGTAGCTGTCGCTCCATCGTATAGCGAGGCGTTGGAGATGTCCATGCCGGTAAGCTCTGCCATCATGCTCTGGTATTCGAAGATGTAGTGCAGGGTGCCCTGCGATATTTCTGCCTGATATGGTGTGTAGCTTGTAAGGAATTCGCTTCTGCCTGCTATCTGTGGTATGAGTGCGGGCACGTAGTGGTCGTAGACACCAGCTCCGGCAAAGCATGTCAGCTGCCTGTTCTGTTTGGCGAGCTGGTCGAAGAACAGTCTTATCTCCTGCTCGCTCATTGACGACGGTATGTCGTAGTCGCCCTTAAACCTTATGCCTTCGGGTATGTCGGCATACAGGCCGTCGAGGGTGTCTGCCCCGCAGCGTTCGAGCATTTCGCTGACATCCCCGGCGGTATGTGGAAAATATTTCATGTGGATAATGAAATTTTGTTGAATGTGTGATGACGTTGTCTGGCCGTTATTTGCAGATAGCCTCGTACTCGCTTGCGCTCATGAGCGACTGCAGCTCGTCGGGGTTCTCGATACGGACCTTTATAATCCAGTTGCCGAAGGCATCGCTGTTGAGCAGCTCGGGCTCGTCCTCAAGTGCGCTGTTCACCTCGACCACGGTGCCGCTTACGGGAGAGTTGAGGTCGCTGGCGGCCTTCACACTCTCTACGGCTCCGAACTCCTCGCCTGCGCTGACCTCGTCGTCAACGTCGGGCATGTCCACGTATACGACGTTTCCCAACTCGTGCTGGGCATAGTCGGTAATGCCGATATAACCGTACTCGCCCTCAACTTTTACATACTCGTGTGACTCGCTATAGTAGAGTCCTTCAATTACTTTTGCCATAGTGTTGTTACTTTTTTATATTTGTTCTTATTGTTGTTGATGTATTTTCCTTTATACTTATACGCCTACTGCTTGTAGTGCTTCTCGTAGAACTTCTTCTTTACGACGGTTCCGTCGAACACCTTCTTCCTTATCTGTACTTTCAGCTCTGTGCCGAGTTGTGCGTATCGTGCATCGACCAGGGCCATGGCCACTGACTTGTCAACGGATATGCAGTGGTAGCCCGTGGTGATTTCTCCTACAGGCTCGCCCTGAGCGTTGAGGACGGTATATCCGTGGCGAGGGATGGCCTTGTCCTTCAGCTCTATTCCCACCAGTTTCCTGGCTACGCCATTGGCCTTCTGCTCAGCAAGTGCCTCCTTGCCGATGAATTCCTCTTTGTCGAGTTTGCAGAAGAAGCCGAGGCCGGCCATGATAGGAGATATGTCGGCAGACAGCTCGTCGCCATACAGGGGCAGTCCTACCTCGAAGCGAAGGGTGTCGCGGCAGCCCAGGCCGCACGGCTTGCAGCGTCCGCTCTCCATGAGCTTGTCCCATTGTGCGACGATAAAGTCGTGGGAGCCGTATATCTCAAATCCGTCCTCACCGGTATAGCCCGTGCGGCTCACGATAATGGTCTCGCCACAGGTGTCTATGGTCTTGGCTGTATAGAACGCCAGCTCAGCGCATGCCAGTCCCAATACTTCCTCAACAACCTTCTCTGCCTCGGGACCCTGAACGGCCAACTGGCCGTAATAGTCAGAACGGTGGTCTATGGTTACGTCGAAGCCCTCGGCATTCTGCATCATCCACTCCACGTCCTTGTCGATGTTTGCGGCGTTGATGACGATGAAGAACTTGTTGTCACCCATCTTGTACACCAGCAGGTCGTCCACGGTGCCGCCGTTGGGGTAGAGCATCATGCCGTAGTAGATCTTGTGCAAGGGTGCGCCGGCGATATTGTTGGTGAAGATGTGGTTTACATATCGCTCGGCATCGGGCCCGCTCACCCACACCTCGCCCATGTGGCTGACGTCGAACACTCCGCAGTGCTTTCTTACAGCCTCATGTTCGTCGATGATGTTTGAGTACTGTATTGGCATGTCAAAGCCTCCGAAGGGAGAGATTAGTGCTCCCAGGGCAACATGCCGGTCGTAGAGACACGTTCTTTTATTTTCCATATATTAAAGATGTTAATTGGTTTTTAGTTATATTCCTTATTATCTGTTCGGGGTGTTCGGGCAGTGCGGCGAAGATGCTGTCATGGTCGAGGGGCTGTCCTGTGAGCGGCTGTATAATCTCCGCGTTCAGGTCGCCAAGCAGGAAATAGTCGCCGAGGATGTTCACCGACTTGATGATGCCGTTCTTTATTTCCATCCTCACCTCTATGTCTCCCACACCTTCTATTCTCTGCCTGTTCACCTGCGTGTATCTCGGATTGCTGCCATAGATGAACTCCTGTGTGAGATATTCCCTCTCTATGTCCTCTATGTCCCTCTCGGCCTCCTCGTCGAGTATGGTCTCGCTGGTGCATAGGTGCTCACGCATGTATCTCTTGAAAGCCTCGATGTCGAGGTCTATATAGTCTTTCAGAAGGGCTATGTGCTGTCTGACGCTTTTCACTCCTTTCGATATGAGCTTCTCGTCGGATGGCGTTATTGATGCCACCATATTCTCCATGTTGGTGTCGTAGAGCATGGTGCCGTGTACTATGGAGTGGCCGGGTATATGGTAGAAGGCGTTACCCGACACCTTCCTTCCGTCAATCATAATGTCGTTTCGGCCAGACGCCTCGGCTGGCACACCGAGTGTGCGCAGCATGTCCGTAACCATGTTGGTGTATCTGTTGAATGTCAACGATACGTTCTCGCTCCGCGTGATGTACGAGAACATTATGTTGCTCATGTCCGCGTATACACAGCCGCCGCCGCTCTTACGCCTGTACGTTCTGATGCCCTTGGCCTTGCAGTATTCAAGGTTTACCTCGTTCTCCACGAGCTGGTTTCTTCCAAAGATGACGCTTGGTTCTACCTGCCACATGAAGAAACAGTCCTCGTCGCTGTTCAGCTTTCGTGCAACGTATTCCTCCATTGCCAGATAAAAACTCAGTCTCCTGGGTTTCTCTGTCTTCAGTGCGATGTAAATCATTTGTGTCTTGTTGTTATGGGGGTGTTCCTTTAAGCTCGTAAATTCGACACAAAAATAGGGAATAATTTCGAAATTGCAAAATTATTCCCTTTTTATTTTGTTTTTATTTAAGTTGGGGCTGAGGTCAAAGGTCAAAGGTCAAAGGTCAAAGGTCAAAGGTCGAAGGTCGAAAGGCTAAGGTCAAAGGACGAAGGTCTGAGGTTCGAGGGGTTTGAGGGGGTGATTGATGATACCATTATCGAGGTGTTTGAGGGATTCGAGTATTGTTTATGTTGGTAATTATCGCGCTGTAGGCGCAGAAGCACATAGCCCAGGGTAAAGCGTAGCGGCACCCTGGGTTGTTTCATGGCTCAGTGGAAAAATGCTGGGTGTGTTACAAGTGAATATTGCAGACTTTCTGAATGGCAGCCAACTGACATATTGACTTGCAATTGGCGTCCGTTCCTTATGGTTTTAATCTGCGTATTACCTCAAGTCGCATTGTGGGGTAAGGGGAATGTGTGCCCAAATCGGACAAAATTCACGCTCATACTATCATGGTGCATAGTGTTCAAGCTCTTTACTGCCATTGAGATTGCTTGCGGATTTGAGGTTTATGTAGGTTGCAGTTCTTCTGCCAGATAACTATATACATAGCCAGAGGACTGAAAGAAAAGTCCAGTCTTCGGATTATTCAATTTTTCAAACAAACGTGAGGTATAGACGACATCAAAGGCCTGCTCCATAGAAAGACCACGCTCGTCCATCAGTCGGGAGATAAGGTCTTTGACTATCTCCTCTTTCATGTTCTGAAATTCTGCCTGTGATACCTTCATCTGCTTGTTTGTTTTATCAGTTTGTCAATGGCTCTCTGTGTACAGAAAGCATACTGGAATGTGATGCCCTTGATATACTGAATGCGCTTCAGGAATTCCTCAAAGGAAATGTAGCCTTGTTTGTAACGTGTAATCTGGGCACCTATTCGGTCGTTTGCTATCGGGCCATACACGATGTCATAATCATGTAGAGTTCTGCCGTTGGGTTCTATTCGATGGTCATAGATGAAGTGTGCCCACTCCTCAGTATAAGCCTCAAACCGCTTGATTTGAAACTTCTCAAAAAGAGCCTCGTCAAACTCATACACATTAACGATGGGAGTGGTCTCTTCAAATTCTGCACGAAACTGTGCCAACTCCAATGCCTGCTGCTCGTCATCCGATAGATAGAAAGCCCTGCCAAAATCCTTGTTGGGCTTAGACTTTGCTAAGTCAACATGAGGGATGTCAACAGTTGAGCCATGATAGAGTTTCATAGGTTTCCGCCCCTCCTTTGACAATATTCCCGCAAGGTCTGGATGTTCTCTTCTACCGATAGCGTGTGCATCACGTTGTAATGCTTGTTGCAAAGTGCCAAAGCGCCATACTGATTGAGGTATCGGTAAGCTTTCGCCTCCGACATCCTGTTGTGAGCAGCGAACTCCGCCACCAACAACACAAGATACTCTATCCTGTCCATTACCTGCTGTGACATAAGCAAATCTCTTCCTTTTAGTCCGCACAAATACCGTGTGGCATGGCGCGGCTGATGTAACTTTGTTAGCAAAGTTACTCATTTATTTCAAATACACCAAGTGTTTACAATTTGAAGGCATCATTTTTTATTGATTTTTACGAAATTACACCTTGTCTATTCATATTAGGATGATATTATTGCTAAAATTGACTTTGAATTATTAACTATGGTGTACAGTTTGTTGTGCAAAAAATGAATATCCTAATTCTGAAGTTCATGTTTGTAATTGTCGCGCTTACAGCGCGTGCTGGTCAATATATTTTCTGCGAACAAGTAGTCAGAGTAAATCAGGAACAGTTCCATTTTGGGTACAACAAACTGGTCACCCTATTTAGTTACTCATATCTCATTGACTTGGCAGGGTGTATATGAGATATGATGAAGCTGGGGCCTACGAGTACGGCTATGCATACGGCCATGGTAACGATGTTGATGAGTGCAAAGAGCAGCCAGGTGAACTCCACGGGAACTTCGCTAACGTAGTATGTCTGCGGGTCGAGACTGACCATTCCCGTAGCCCTCTGCAACAGCAGCAGTCCTATGCCTATGGCATCGCCTATAAGCATTCCGCGCCCAATGATGAATGCCGCAAACCAGAGGAATGTCCGGCGGATGGTATTGTTGCGTGCGCCAAGTGCCTTCAGCACTCCAATCATGGTTGTGCGCTCCAGAATGATGATGAGCAGTCCGGATATCATTGTAACGCCCGCTACGGCAGTCATCAGTGCGAGTATTATCCAGACGTTCATGTCGAGCAGGTCGAGCCATGTGAAAATCTGTGGCGACAGCTCCTTTATTGACATGGCCGAGAAGGTGTTGCCCTTACGGTCGGTAGTGCGGTTGATGGCGTCTATCATACAGTCCTCCACCTCCTGCAGTCTTTCGAAATCGCTGACGGCAATCTCGGCGTTGGTAGCCTCGTCGTCCTCCCATGCGTTCAGTTTTCTGACGGTATAGATATCCGTGAAGCATGTCACCTCGTCGTATTGCGAGAGGTTTGTCCTGTATATGCCCTCAATGGTGAACCGCCTTGTCCTCACTCCGCTGTCGTCGATGAAGTAGGCGAATATTCTGTCTCCGCATTTCAGTCCGAGCTTGTCGGCCTGCGTCTTTGACACGAGCAGCTTGCCCGTGTTCTTCTTGTCGGAGAAGGCTGGTATGGAGCCTTCAACAATGTTCTGATGTATGAAGGTAGTATCGAAGTCGGGGCCCACACCCTTGAACACCAGTCCGAGAAAGTCGGAGTCGGTCTTGCCTACTCCCTGCTTAGTTGCCGTCACCTGCACATGCGTTACTCCCGGAATGCCCTTTATGGTCTTCAGGGTCTTCTGGTCGATGACGATGGGGTAGGTGGACGATGTCTGCTGTGTGAGGAAGTTGGCCACCTGTATGTGGCTTCCGAAGCCGATTACCTTGTCTCTGATGGTATGCTTGAAGCCCAGCACCACGCTCACGGTCACCAGCATCACGGCAAGTCCTATTGCCACGCCTGCCGTGGCAATCATTATGGCAGGCCGCGACACTTTGCGCTCGTTGCCCTGACTGTTGAATATGCGTTTGGCGATGAATAAGGGGAAGTTCATGTGTGGCGGTGATGGTTTGGTGGTGTGGATTAATCCTCGTCCTTTCTTCCGGGATATGCCTCCAAGGCCTTGCGGAGCACCACAAGGGCACGCTCAAGGTCGGCCTTCTTCAGAACGTAGGCTATGCGCACCTGGTTGATGCCCGCGCCGGGAGTGGTATAGAAGCCCGAGGCGGGAGCCATCATTACGGTCTCGCCCTCGTAGTTGAATGATTCCAGACACCAGCGGCAGAACTTCTCGGAGTCGTCTACGGGCAGCTTGGCAACGGTATAGAATGCCCCCATGGGTATGGGAGAGTATACTCCCGGTATGCGGTTCAGCCCGTCGATGAGGCACTTACGCCTCTCCACGTACTCGTCATACACGTCGCGGTAGTATTCCTCGGGAGCGTCGAGCGAGGCCTCGGCGACGAGCTGTCCGATGAGCGGTGGCGAGAGCCTTGCCTGACAGAATTTCATCACGGCAGCCCTCACATCCTTGTTTTTCGTTATCAGCGCGCCAATCCTGATGCCGCACTCGGAATATCTCTTCGATACGGAGTCGATGAGTATGACGTTCTGCTCTATGCCTTCCAGATGGCAGGCAGAGATGTATGGCGAGCCGGTATAGATATATTCCCTGTAAACCTCGTCTGAGAACAGGTACAGGTCGTACTTCTTCACCAGATCCCTTATCTGGTTCATCTCCCTGCGTGTGTACAGGTAACCCGTAGGGTTGTTGGGGTTGCAAATCATAATGGCGCGGGTGCGCTCGTTGATAAGCTCCTCAAACTTCTCCACCTTTGGCAGCGAGAAGCCCTCGTCTATGGTAGTGGCGATGGTGCGTATCACGGCGCCGGCCGATATGGCGAAGGCCATGTAGTTGGCGTAGGCAGGCTCGGGGACGATAATCTCGTCACCGGGGTTCAGACAGCTCATGAAGGCAAACAGCACGGCCTCGGAGCCGCCCGAGGTG
This sequence comes from Prevotella sp. P3-122, assembly GCF_002251365.1. Taxonomy (GTDB): domain Bacteria; phylum Bacteroidota; class Bacteroidia; order Bacteroidales; family Bacteroidaceae; genus Prevotella. Next base: position 43,073 of record NZ_NPJH01000097.1, on the reverse strand, counting down.
ATGATGATGTCGTCGGCAGTGACGTTGATGTTGTATTTCTGGTAGTACCCCACGAGCTTCTGCCTGTACGACAGGTAGCCCTGCGATGGCGAGTACTCCAGGATGTTGCGGTCGACATTCTTCAATGCGTCGAGTCCCACCTGCGGTGTCGGCAGGTCGGGCTGTCCTATGTTTAGATGGTAGACTTTGATGCCTCTCTCCTTGGCCGAGGCTGCCAACGGGGCGAGCTTCCTGATAGGCGATTCGGGCATTTCGAGTCCACGTACTGATATTTCTGGCATGGTCTTATTGTGTTATGTCCTGCAAAGGTAACAATAAATGGTAATAATCCTGCCATTTGATGTCATTTTTTTGCCTATTTCGATTTATTTTCATACTTTTGCATCCTCAAGGAACTATGCAACAAAGAAATAAGAAGATGACATACAATTCCAAGCAGGGCATGTATACTCAGTATACTGTTGGCGAGGACGCCCCCCTGCTCGAATGGCTCATGGCCAATATCCAGGGCATGAGCCGCAACAAGCTCAAGGATATCCTCAAGGGACGCGGCGTGAAGGTCAACGGAAAGGTGGTGACCCAATTCGACTATCCCTTGCTGAAAGGAATGACCGTAAGCCTCTCGCGCAGCAAGAAGAACGACACGTTCAAGAACCGCTTCGTGAAGGTAGTCTACGAGGACCGCTATCTGGTGGTCGTAGAGAAGAATCCCGGCATCCTCTCCATGGCGGCGGGTCACAAGACGCTTAACGTCAAGGCCGTGCTCGACGACTATTTCAAGACCAGCCGGCAGCGGTGTACGGCACATGTCGTACACAGGCTCGACCGCGACACCTCGGGACTGATGGTCTATGCCAAGGACATGGAGACGGAGATGGCACTGGAGAGGGATTGGCACAATATCGTCTACGACCGCAGGTATGTTGCCGTGCTGAGCGGAGAGATGGTCGAGGACGAGGGTACCATAGCCAACTGGCTTAAGGACAACAGCGCATACATAACCTACTCCAGTCCCGTGGACAACGGCGGCAAATATGCCGTGACCCATTTCCACGTCCTCGACCGTACGACCGAGCACTCGCTCGTAGAGTTCAAGTTGGAGACGGGACGCAAGAACCAGATCAGGGTACACTCTGCAGACATGGGACACCCCGTTTGTGGCGACGTGAAGTACGGCAACGGCGACGACCCCATCCACCGCCTGTGCCTGCATGCCTACATGTTGTGCTTCTTCCATCCCGTGACACGCAGGCGCATGGAGTTCGAGACTCCCATTCCGGCGCAGTTCAGAATGTTGTTCAAGTAAGGTTTTAAGGCTCGCTTGTGCCCAACTGTCACTTAACTCCTTTTATCTTCACTTAACTCCTTTTTACTACTGTCATTTATGAATACCGATTTCACATATTATATATATATCCTTGTTGCCATCATCGTCGGCATCTTTATCATCAAGAAGGTTGCCAGTTGCCTTTTCCGCACGGTGGCCATATTGGCCATCGTTGCCGCGCTTGCTGCCATATACTATTATTGTTTTGCCACTCATTGACCTACCGTACATGCACATAGCCATCATCGGAGCCGGAGCAGCGGGATGCTTTGCCGCCGTCAACATCATGCGTATGATGCCAACGGCCAAGGTGACCGTCTTCGAGAGCGGTACGAGACCCTTGGCAAAAGTTGCCGTCACGGGAGGCGGACGCTGCAACCTCACCAATTCGTTCCTTGGCGTCAGAAGCGTCGAGTCGGTATACCCGCGTGGGCACAGGCTTATGAAGCGGCTTCTCAAGGAGTTTAGCCATGAGGACGCCTACAGATGGTTTGAGGAGGCAGGCGTAAGGCTGGTCACCCAGGACGACCAGTGTGTGTTCCCGGTGTCGCAGGATGCCATGCAGATTGTCAACACACTGCTCTCCATGATGCGCAACAGCGGTGTTGGCATCCTTACCGGTCATCGTGCAAACGCCATACTGGAGTCTGCAGAGGGCGGCTACGACATATTGTTCACCAATGGCTGTTGCCGGCATGCCGACTGCGTGGTGGTGACAACAGGAGGCAGCCCCCGCCTGAGCGGGCTTTCCATGCTTTCTACGCTCGGTCTCGACATTTCTGAGCCCGTACCTTCCTTGTTCAGCCTTAGTCTTGGCAACGACCCCATAACCGCTCTAACGGGTACTGTTGTCGGGGATGTCTTCGTAGCCATTCCCGGTACCCGCATGAGGGCTTCCGGTCCTCTGCTCATCACTCATTGGGGACTGAGCGGGCCGGCCGTCCTGAAACTTTCTTCCTATGGGGCCAGATGGCTTGCCGAACATGACTATCGTGCCAACATTTCCATCAACTGGTTTGGAGATGCCAACGAGGTGGACGTAGCCGGCATGCTCTCGGCAATGGCTGCGGACAATCCCCAGAAGCAACTGCACAGTGTCTTCTCCAGAAGGTTCAACAGCCGCCTGTGGCTGTTCCTCCTTGGCAGGTGTAAGATGCGGCCCGACATGCGATGGGCGGAAATCGGCAGCAAGGGCCTTAACCGTATGGCGGCCATGCTCACCAACGACATCCATGCCGTCAGCGGTCGCTGCCGCACCAAGGACGAGTTTGTTACATGTGGTGGTGTCGCTCTCTCAAACCTCAACCCCTCAACCCTTGAATGCCGTCATCATCCCAATCTCTATTTCGCTGGCGAGGTTCTTGACGTAGATGCCGTGACAGGAGGCTTCAACCTGCAGGCAGCATGGACAATGGGGTACGTAGTGGCAAAGAGCATCAGCCTTCGACCTTAACAAAGCAACGAAGGTATCTCCGTGTGTATGGAGATACCTTCGTTGGTTAGTGCTAAAGGTTTAGGCATAAAGATGCCCACGCCTTATGCTTAATATCTGTATAACGGCTTGGCAAACACCTCTGAGTCGTCTGCGTATTCGTCGCCGGCTACACCGACTCCGATACCGTTAGATGTTCCGCTATTATAATTCTTTATTACATCCACACGGCTACGCTTTGTGAACACGTGCTTGAAGTTGTTTGCCATGGTGATGGTGGTGAAGTTATAACCTCCGTAGGTCACATCAACATAGTCGGAGAAGATGATACCCACACGCTCATGCTTGCTGACGATATATTGGTTGACAGTAGGCATGATTGATGATGCATTACCACCAGCACTACTTAATATTCCACCTGCATAACTTGCGAAATTAAGGATAAGCATACGCTCTGTGCTTGTGTCCGCAAAGTCAATATATTTCTTTACCATATCAATTTTTTGTGTTGTCGAAGTTACGCCACCCTTCTGCTGGAAATACCCAGAAAGTCCTGCTGTGCTTTCTCCAAGTGCAGCATCATCGTATATATCCTGGTAAGACACCTTGAAATCTGTCAAATTAGCACCATTCGTTCCTTGAAGATATACAGTACGTGCGATATTGTCGTTCCATGGTATTTTAGCAGCATTGTATACTTTGTTGTCTCCAGTGAGGTCATCGCGATAAATGAAGATTATCTTACCACGACAGTGACTAAATTTTATTCCGCTTGTCAAGGCTTCCAAGGCATAACCGTCATCAACAGCAGCCTTAACCAGACTATAGACGTTGTTGCTCCATGTGGTTTTTTCGCTCTCGGAAACAGAGCCAATCGTTGGCTCTTCGCAGTGAATAAATGCGAACAAACACTCTGATGGATGGCTTGCAAGATATGTCTTCATATCATTAATGGCAGCCGACAGTGTCACACCTGTACCGATGCTTGCATGCATTAATTCCAGATTATTAGGGTCTTTACCAGAAGGACGCAGGTCGAATGCACGCACACCGAGTAACAACTGTTCTGCTATGGTCTTGTTCTGGGTCTTACCCAATGCACTTGCAGAACTTGTAGCGGCATCATGCGACCCTGGAATACTCAACATTCGATAGAAGATATTCTGCGGAAGACATGCCATCCACGAACTTGTTCTTGCTGTAGTTGTGCTGCCGAACTTGTATTTCTTGTAGAATGGCTTTACTATGCCTTTGAGGTTAGTGTCTTCAGTGGTTATCATGAAGTCTTCAGCTCCATAGGCAGTTCCGACAGATGTTGACGACTTCTTGGTGTAGTAGTTGCCGTCCTTGGTACGTATGGTAATCTCGATACCATCGTTGAGCAACTGTGGCAGGAGGTAGAAGCGTACTACCTTGTCATCGCCGAGAGACTCGTAGCTTACGACACCGTCGGTCTCGCCTTTGAAGAAGTTTACCTCTATCACGTCGCTGCGGCTCGAATAGTTGTAGTTACATCCTCCATCGCCGGTAGTGGTAAGAGTCTTGTAGACGCAGTCGTATGAGAAGTGAGCTGCTATGGTTCCTCCGCTAAGGTCGCGGATGTATACGGCAGCAAAGTTGTCGGCAGCAATTTCTGTAGTAGCGCTGAGGTCAACGTCGATGACCGATGCTAAGGGAGTGAACTCAAAGTCGAGGTTTGTTTCTCCGTTAGCTGTTCTTACGGTTGCCTTCTTGGTAGATATATAGTAGCCACCGAAATTGTTGCCGTTTGTTGCCTTTCCCATGTTTTCAACATAGCTCTGCTGTGCGAATATCTGTCCCGTTACTGTTGCGCCGTTCCATTTACCTGCTCCATTGGCTTCTGTGATGGCACGACGAGGGTACATGGCATAGAAGGCATCATTATTAGCGTCTTCACTGACGTGGGCTTTATGGTCGCCTTCTACCTTAAATACTGCGTTCTTGCCATCGTTGCTCGTTGATGTCACGTTGTAGTTGTACATCAGCGTACCGTTGGTTATTGACAGTTCATCGCCATTGGACCACAGAGCCTCGTTGCCGGCACCCACGCCGGCACGAGTCTCTATAATGTTTCCGTTGTCCATATCTTCTTCACCGAGCTGTTCGTATTCACCTACGATAGTACTCTCCACCGTGTTCACGTCCTGCTCTACGACAGGCTCCTTCACGTCGGTATCTGTTATCAGCTCATCGTTGCTGCATGCCGCAAGGGCTAACACTGCAAGCGAACCTAATATATATTTCTTCATTGTAGTATACTTTTATTTGTTAGTTGTATTAGTCCCATACTGACCGCCACTTGGCAGGTTGGGTCTCTTTTGCGCCCAAGTCTTCGTCATCTTCTTTACTGTAACTTCCATTGTTACCAGTATCAGAGCCTGCAAGTATTGTCATGTTTTCGGTCAGTTCCGTAACCCGTATCTCGGGTGTTATATATTGTTTCTTCATAATAGTTTTTTTATTTTACAATTTTCTTTCCATTGATTATATACACTCCCTTGTGTGCCTTGTTCACCCTGCGTCCGCTGAGGTCGTAGATGATGTCGTTGTCAGCGTTGCCTTGGTTGTTGACATTGCTTATGCCTGTGGTATTGCTGTCGAATATCACGTTGACGAACTCCTTCGAAGCCGCACCGCTTTGAGCCTTGATATATGCGCGGAACGGGTTTACAGTCGGTTTGGTATCTTTAACCATGAAGAACGCAACGTAATCGCCGTGCTTCTGCAGCACGAAGCTGTTTTCTTCGGCAGTCATCGCCTTGTATGTACCTACCAGCTCGCCGTTGGTGTTTGTGTCGGCAGTAGCCGCTACAGATGCATCAGTAGCTGTGTAATCTCCCTTAGCAGTAACGAGTACAGGAGAGTTGGCTGCTATTGCATTAACCTCGGTTGCGTAAATATCACCACCATAGATCACGCCCTGGTCGAGTGAGTAAGCCTTGCCCGGCAATGTCGTTACAGCGAATGGCAACATCAGGGTGCCGAACTTGCCACCAGCCACGGCTGTCATGGTGTATGAGGCATTGGAGGCCGTGAATTGCTTCGTGGCCTTGAAAGGATGGCCGTCGGTAAGAACGAGGTTGGCACATGAGCCGTCTACTACCACGTTGTTAGAGTTGCTTACAGCTCCTGATTTCGCATAGATAATCGTGTTTGGATTGTCTGTTGTCTTAATTTCTGCATTTGACAGTCCAGTAGTTTCAGACAGGTCTACAACATTTGTGTTGGCTGAAATGTTACTGTTAATCTCTGCAAGAGGAGCCTCTCCATAAGCTTTTAGCACACCATCAGCATTGTCAACGAAATACTTGACATATTCAAGTTTCCAGTCATCAACCCTGAAGTTACCCTTTGTGTTTCCGTTCTGGTTTACACCCCAAGAAAGAGCACCGATGCGAAGTGTGGTCTCTTCTGTAAGCACAATATAACAACTTACGTTTGTCCATTTGTTAGTCGTTGTTAGGTATCCCTTCCAGACATTTCCTGCAAATGTAGTAGCAGACCAGTGATCAACAGCACCATCTGTAGCGTAGATATATGTGCTTGTAGAGTTCAATATATCGCCATACATATTTGCGGAGAGACGATATGCACCAGGCTTAAGGGTAATGTTCTCTTGGAAGATTGTGGCATGACGGACTTGTGAACTTGCCGTATAGTAATAGTTATTTCCATTTGAGTCAATACCGTCACTATAACCACCTGTTGAGTTTTGTGTTTTATCCCATCCTGTTGTTCCGTCATCGTAGGTCGGGTTTACTATCTTCTTGGTGTCATACGGATGTTCCAAACTGGCATTGTCCCATGCGTATGTATCGAAGTTAGCCTTCAGATAGTTGATGGCTTCCTGCAGTGTGGTGTTGTCTGTACCGTCAGCGTAGCTTGCGTATGAATTGTATGTAGCCACATAGTCGCCGGCTGTTGCGCTTTCAGTCCACGGCTTGCACTTCTCGTAGAGTTCAGAGAAAGCAGGATAGAGGTTCTGTGAATAAAGCGTCAGCGTAGGTGTGCCGAACCATATCCAGTCACCACATTTACCCGTACCATCGTGACTTATACCGAAAGAGTATGTTTTAGCATCGAGCCATACCCATACCTCGTTCACGTATTTGCCATTGTTGAATTCGTCAGTACCGGTAGAGGTCTGGTTTGGCCACCATTGCGTAGCGCCAGTAGGTTGTGTGTAATTTGTTGTCGCTGCATCTTTTCCTGTTTCGCTATAGAGAGATCGCACCTGTGTTTTGGCATCGCCAATGAAAATGTAGGCAGTAAGTGCATCCGTATTATCTTGGTATGTACTATATGCCTTGTCGGGATTGTTCGGACGGTTATATGCCGGCATGGAGAACTTGTAAAGACCAGCTTTTGTTATTGTTACCTCTGCAGAACGAGTTCCAGATGCTTGGTAGAATTCAGTGCTGTTAAGTGCCGGCAGCTCAACTGCATTTGGCTCTGGCCATGACAGCAAGGCTGTCTTCAACGTCTCTACGTCAATGACGTCATCCAGTCCTGTTGCACCTGAGGTCTTGGCATTGTTAACAGCCTCGACTGCCTGGTCGTTCTTCAGCGCATCCATCTCTGTAGCGTGTGTGTCAGGAGTGATTAATGTCCATACGTATGCTTCCACAGCAGTGTTGGCTACAGGTTTTCCGTCACTGTTTGTGCCTGCTGTAACGTATGTGTTGTACTGATTGTTCTTTATGGTGTATCCACCCTCAACGACAGACAGAGTGTATTCTTTCATCAAACTATTGTTGTCTGTATAGATATCTCCACCAGTAGCAACACCCAGTGGCATTTCATTGTCTATGAATGTGAATGTCGTAACGTTGTTGTTGTCTGTAGCAACTTTGATGGCTATACCCCATGGGTCGCGAGCAGCCTCAGTACCATATCTTGCACCACGAGAGATGTAAGTAGCATCTGTTGCTTTGATGAAGTATGTGCCATCAAAAACAGCAGGAGTGGTGAAGGTGATGGTCTGTTCGGCACAGGTTGTTTGTCCTTCATATCCGAATGCGCCGGCAGGGATTACCAAGTCGTAATTGGTTGCTGGAGATAGTCCTTCGGGCACAGTGAAAGTGAAGCTGTTACCAGAGATTGTTACATCTATTGGCGTATTGTTGAGAGTTACGTCACCTGTAAGTTTGGCAAAGGTTGCCTCAGTGTCATTGGTGGTTGCGTCAGCGTATGTCACGGTTACAGTCTGCCCTGCTTGTATGTATGAGATAGAAGGTGTTGCGTTACCGACATTGTAAGTCTTGTTGTTGGCTACCAAAGTGACGGTAGATGCTTCTGTGGAGTTGATGTAAAGATAACCGGCTGTAAGCTCAAGGTCTGTAGCTTCTGTAACGGATGTTGTCTTAGCATTTTCGTCATCAGGCATCAGCTCTCCGTTTTGTGTGTAGTAAAGTGTACCGGCAGACGAGGTAAGCTGATATGTTCCTGCAATAGGAACCTGTATTGCATACCATGTATTGGCGGTTGCGGAAACACCCGATGTAGCTTGTGTAGAGCCGTCACGCAGGTTCTTGCCGAGGTATTGCATTTGTATGTTGTCAACTTGGAACCATCCTTTAGAACTCGTTCCTTCTCCTGTTCCGGAAATACCTATACGTGTTAAGTCTGGAGCATCATTAATATAAAACTCTACCGACAAGGTGTTCCAGCCATCAATACTGTTCCATGTACTTGCAACATTAGTTATTGTGCCAGATTTATATGTGTTCCCATTATAAGTGGCATATACTCCTTGGTCTGATATGTTATTTGTGTTATCAATACGCAAGTCGCCCGAAAGGCGATATTTACCTACAGGTAACCCAATCTCTTGGTAAATATCCATAGATGTTATTTGCCCTGCCCAGGCATTATATAATTTTGTACCTTCCTTGGGTGCTGTAGTATTAATAGAGCCGTCAAGCCAACCTGCTGCAACGTAATTAATGTTCCATCCGTAAGGCTTATTGATTTTGTTACCACTTGTTGTTTCAGTTCCTTGCTCAAAACCTGCATTCGCTATCCACGAGGTCATGTCAAACGATTCATCGTCGTATTTGAGGAGTTTAAGATTATCAACATATAATTTAGCTCCATTACCAGAACCTCCCGTAGAGGTGGTGAAACCTACCCGAAATGTAACTTTTTGTTCTTTAGCAATGCTAAAATATACTTTTCCCTCTGTCCAGGTATTTTGAGTTGCAGATGATAAAGTTCCTGTTTTTGTTGTACCGTCTGCAAACTTTACACCAGTGAAGTCAACAGCAATACCTGTATTTGTATATTGATTGTTAACATAATAAGTTAATGAATATACGCCTGGAGGCAATGTGGTTTCTTGCTCAATAATTGCATCATCTCCCCATCCTGCGGATATAGCAAGAGCTGTTCCTGTCTGACCTAAGTTGTCAGCAGTAGGAGGTGTTGTACTGTTAGTGCCATCTACTGCACTCTCAAAACCATATTCTATCGTGGCTATCTGGACAGCATTATTATTACAAACACCTGCATAAGTCCAATCTGTCACAGTGTAGATCTTGCCTGTTGTACCGATTCTATCGGTCTGTGCTGTCGTACCACTCGCTTTAGTGTAAGTAACAGGCGACTCCTCGAAGCCGGCATTCTTAATGTACTTACTTGTGACATCAGTTTGCGCATGGGCTAATGATGTCCATCCCATTAATATGGCGAATAGCCATACATGGTGTAGCAATCGTTTTTTAATTTTCATAAAATAATTGTTTTTTGGTTGTTATTTAGATAATATTGTCAGTGTTAGTTATTTTGTATGTCCGTTATCTGTCGCATACAGGCCGTATGCAGAAGCCGTAGGCTCGGTTTGCGCTCCATCTGCCGCTGTAGCCAGTGAAGTTGAGGTTGTATGCTGCCGTGGTGTATTCGGCGGAAAGCGTTCCGGTCCAGTAGTAGCCCGTAGACCCTACGTTGACCACCTGCTCTCTCATCTGTCCGGCAGCGGGGAGGAAGATCGATTGTCCTGACGGCCCCGTTATCCTATATCCGTTGATACCGTTGACAGACGTCCATGTCCATGTACACTGCGTGGCGAGTTCCTCCACCTCCTCAATGGTTGGCATGCGCCATGTATCCTGCCACATCACCGTGGCGGCATCGTATTGCGTGCCTGATATCTCCGTCATCGACGTGTCGTATACCCCGTTGACCTTCAGACTGTAGTTCTGTTCAGTGTATGTCTCCTTTGTCTCGGTCTCGCCCCATGCGAAGTAGTTGCCGTAGTCCTCCGGCATGTCGGCGCCTACATTGCAGGTTGCCCACATCACCGAGAGTCCCAGGTCGGTATAGTCGTGTTTCTCTGCCTGTGACGGTTCAAATGCTATGCTGTCGATGGTCTCAACGTTGATGCGCAGCGGAGTGAGTCCGTTGCGGTGGATTACCATCTGCCAATCCTGGGCAGATGCGGTAAAGGATGACAATATGGCAAGCGCCATGACTATTAGTTGTCTCTTCATAGGATAATAATAAAAAACCATTCCCAGTGCCATGCCTTGACGGCATGGCACTGGGAATGGTCATTAATCAGTATAGTATATTTTTATTTTCCACGAAAGATTTACCCCCCCTCCGTACGCTTAACAGGGGTTGCTACTATACAACATGAATATGTTGACATGGGGTAATGCATTGGCCGTCGCTTTATAAATTTTGTTATTCTTCTGCAAATTTAGTGACAATTATGTAAACGACAAAGAATTTTTGAAAATAAGTGTTGCTTGACAATAAAATTTTTGTGTTTATTGATAAATTCCTACATTTTATAGATGTGGGAGGGGTAATGGGTTCAGTAGAAATTTCCAGGGGGCTAAGTACTCCGTAGGGTGAGTCTTTTTCCCCTTTTCTCTTATCCAGAATAGGACAGACATTTCTGTGCCTGTTCAGTCCAACTTTCACGCAAAGCTTTGCATTCGCCCACGCAAAGCTTTGCATCTGCCATCGCAAAGCTTTGCAACCGCCATCGCAAAGCTTTGCAACCGCCAACGCAAAGCTTTGCATTTGCCTACGCAAAGCTTTGCCTTCATTTAGGAGTGACGTCCATGTTTTTCCACTGAGCCGAGTAATGGGGCTGGAGCTAAGGCGGCAAGTAGTCAGGAGTTAAGGGGCAGGAATAAAGTGGTTGGCTATATCCAAAAAAAGAGAGGGCATGTCGGCTGACATGTCCTCTCTGAATATGTGTTACGGGGTAGGGGGATTACTCACCCTTCTCCATTTTTGCCTTGAGGTTTGCAAGAACATCGAGGTCACCGAGTGAGGTACCTGCTGCAACATTGTTGATTACAGGTGCATCGCTCTTCTTTGCATTGTGCTTCTTAGCTGGCTTCGGCTCTTCCTTAGCCTCCTCGAAGGTGCGTGAGTGAGAAAGGATGATGCGCTTGGTCTCCTTTACGAACTCGATTACCTTGAAGTCGAGCTCCTCACCGAGCTGTGCCTGTGTGCCATCCTCCTTAACAAGGTGCTTTGGAGTGGCGAAGCCCTCACCGCCCTCATTGAGAGTGATGACAGCACCCTTGTCCATCATCTCGGTAATCTTACCTGTGTGAACAGAGCCTGGAGTGTAAAGTGTCTCGTATGTGTCCCAAGGATTGTCCTCGAGCTGCTTGTGGCCAAGGCTCAGACGACGGTTCTCCTTGTCTATCTCGAGTACTACAACCTCGATTTCTGCACCCTGAGTAGTGAACTCTGAAGGATGCTTAACCTTCTTGGTCCATGAGAGGTCGCTGATGTGGATAAGGCCGTCTACGCCTTCCTCAAGCTCTACGAAGATACCGAAGTTTGTGAAGTTGCGAACCTTTGCGGTGTGCTTGCTGCCAACAGGATACTTGTTCTCGATGGCCTCCCATGGGTCTTCCTTGAGCTGCTTGATACCGAGGCTCATCTTGCGCTCCTCGCGGTCGAGTGTGAGGATTACTGCCTCTACCTCGTCGCCAACGTGCATGAACTCCTGTGCTGAGCGCAGGTGCTGGCTCCAAGACATTTCTGATACGTGGATAAGACCCTCAACGCCCGGAGCAATCTCAACGAATGCGCCGTAGTCAGCGATGACAACAACCTTACCCTTAATGTGGTCTCCAACCTTGAGCTCTGGGTCGAGAGCATCCCATGGGTGCGGAGTGAGCTGCTTCAGACCAAGGGCGATGCGCTTCTTGTCGTCGTCGAAGTCGAGGATAACGACATTGATCTTCTGGTCGAGAGCTACTACCTCGTGAGGATCGCTTACGCGGCCCCAAGAGAGGTCTGTGATATGGATGAGTCCGTCAACACCACCGAGGTCAACGAATACACCGTAAGAGGTGATGTTCTTGACGGTACCCTCGAGGATCTGACCTTTCTCAAGCTTAGAGATGATTTCCTTCTTCTGTGCCTCAAGCTCGGCCTCGATGAGAGCCTTGTGAGAAACAACAACATTGCGGAACTCCTGGTTGATTTTCACAACCTTGAATTCCATGGTCTTGCCTACGAATACGTCGTAGTCGCGTATAGGATGAACGTCAATCTGGCTGCCTGGCAGGAATGCCTCGATGCCGAATACATCAACAATCATACCACCCTTGGTGCGGCACTTGATGTAACCCTGGATAACTTCCTCGTTGTCGAGAGCAGCGTTGACACGCTCCCAGCTCTTGCTCAGGCGGGCTTTCTTGTGAGAGAGAACCAGCTGTCCCTTCTTGTCCTCCTGGTTTTCTACGTAAACCTCAACCTTGTCACCAACCTTGAGGTCTGGATTGTAACGGAATTCAGAAGCAGGGATGATACCATCGCTCTTGTAGCCGATGTTAACAATTACTTCCTTCTTGTCTACAGAGATTACGGTACCTTCGGTAACCTGATGCTCTGATACCTTGTTAAGGGTCTCATCGTATGCCTTTTCCAAGACATCCTTGCTGACGCTTGCGCTTGTGCCATTCTCAAACTCGTCCCAGTTGAAATCCTGTAATGGCTCGACGTTCTTTAAATTTGACATGTTAATTAAAAAATAAAAGTTTTAAATTAATAAAGTTAGACTTTATGTTAATTGATAATGTGGACATAGCCCACAAATTGGCTGCAAAGTTACGACTTTTATTTAGATTGGCAAAATCTTTTTCGGCAAATCTTGCCTTGTGGCTTGTTTTTCTCTGTGATAGTCATTTATTTAGCTATTTTTAATAGTCTGTTGGTAGGGTTTTGATATAAAATGCTTAACTTTGCACTTAATTATGAAATACATAGAGACTGATATAAAGGGTGTTTGGATAATCGAACCAAAGGTGTTCGACGATGCCAGAGGCTATTTCATGGAAGCCTGGAAGAAGGAGGAGTTCGAGGCTCACGTGGGAATGGTTGACTTCGTACAGGACAACGAGTCGAAGTCGTCGTACGGAGTATTGCGCGGATTACATTACCAGAAGGGAGATGCCTCGCAGGCCAAGCTTGTGAGGGTTATCAAGGGCCGGGTTGTCGATGTGGCTGTTGATATACGCAAGTCGTCTCCTACCTTCGGGAAGCATGTGATGGTGGAATTGAGCGAGACCAACAAGCGCCAGCTGTTCATACCACGCGGCTTTGCGCACGGTTTCCTTGTTCTGAGTGATGAGGCCGTGTTTACTTATAAGGTTGACAACGTTTATGCTCCACAGCAAGAGGCCAGCATCAGATGGAACGATGAGACTCTCGGCATTCAATGGCCCATTGACCCGAAGGACGTTGTTACAAGCGAGAAGGACCTTAGAGGCCGCTCGTTGTGCGATGCCGAGGTCTTCGAGTAGAGTGTGCTAATATAATAATGTGTAGACTCAAGTATAATGATGGGAACAGGCTGTCTCATCATCAATATAAATTAGAGCAACTTTGAAAAGTTTAGTTTTATCAGTTTTTGCCCTGGTCATGTTGTTTGTGGCGTGTGGCGAGAAGAAGGTGGAACAACAGGTTAAGCCAAAGGAGAATGCTGAGGCTAAGAAGCTGTTGCAGGGAATTTGGCTCAACGATGATGCCGGTGATGTCGTTTTTAAGGTTAAGGGCGATACTGTTTATTACCCTGATACAACAAGCTTACCTGTGTATTTCAAGATAGTTGGTGACACGTTTGTCCTTTATGGAGCCAGCGTTGTGAAATACCCTATACAGAAGCAGTCACCTCATCTCTTTGTATTTGCCAACCAGAATGGTGAACAGGTAAGGCTGGTGAAGAGCGAGGACCCAAGCGATGATTACTCTTTTGAGGGCAAAAAGGCCCAACCACTAAATCAGAACCAGCTCATAAAACGTGATACCGTTATTACGAATGGTACCGAACGTTATCATTGCTACATACAGGTGAACCCCACGACGTATAAGGTTGTCAGGTCTACGTATAACGACGAGGGTGTTGCTGTTGATAATGTGTACTATGACAATATTGTCAACCTCAATGTCTTCAACGGGGCAAGGAAGCTCTTCTCTGGTGACTTCCGCAAGCAGCAGTTTGCTGATTATGTTCCTGAACAGTTTCTTAATCAGGCTATATTAAGTGACTTGATATTCAAGAAGTTGGATAACGATGGCATTAGGTATACAGCAATACTTGGAGTAGGCGATACAAACCTTACCTATGAGGTTGAGGTACTTGTGGGATTCGATGGCAGGATTGTCATGAACCGACAGGAATAGCCGGCGTCCGGCAATATGTTTTTAGGCATGTGGCTGTTGGGTCTCGTTGCCTTTCGTGAAATAGTTTATCCATGCGTCTGTGACAGCATTTTTATGATTTCTAAGCCCTGTTTTTACAAAGGTAGAAACAGGGCTTAGGTGTGAATGGGAAATAAGTTCTTCAAGTGAAGGTGGGCTTTTTCTGTCAAAAAACATTTTAAAAGCTAAATTAACACAGAAAAGTTTTCCTTATTGAAAAAAAAGCAGTAAATTTGAACCCTGTTAGAGAGTGCTAAACGTCTTAGAACGAAAATAAACGGCGTTCTCGTTAATCTTACACAAAAATCATTTAGTAAACTCAATGGACGAAAATCAGACAATTGACCAAGACCGCATCCTCAAGATTAATATTGAGGAGGAAATGAAGTCTTCCTATATTGACTATTCCATGTCGGTTATCGTGGCGCGTGCCCTCCCTGATGTAAGGGATGGCTTCAAGCCTGTTCACCGCCGTATATTATATGGTATGCTCGGTATAGGAAACACCAGCGACAAGCCGTACAAGAAGTGTGCGCGCGTCGTCGGAGAGGTGCTTGGTAAGTACCATCCACATGGTGACTCTTCTGTCTATGGCGCACTCGTGCGCATGGGACAGGAGTGGAATATGCGTTATAAGCTTGTCGACGGACAAGGTAACTTCGGTAGCGTTGACGGAGACTCTCCGGCTGCCATGAGGTATACGGAGTGTAGGCTCTCCAAGATGGGTGAGCAGATAATGGACGACCTTGAGAAGGACACCGTCGACATGACGAACAACTTCGACGACTCGCTGCTCGAGCCTACCGTGATGCCGACAAAGATACCTAACCTGCTGGTTAATGGCGGTAATGGTATCGCCGTGGGTATGGCTACCAATATGCCAACCCACAACCTCTCGGAGGTGATAGACGGATGCTGCGCGTTCATAGACAATCCTGAGATTGATACCGAGGGGCTGATGCAGTACATTCCGGCTCCTGACTTCCCGACGGGCGCATACATATATGGTCTGCAGGGTGTTAGGGAGGCATACGAGACTGGACGTGGCCGTATAGTCATGAGAGCCAAGGCTGAGATTGAGAGCGAGGAGACTCATGACAAGATTGTCGTTACGGAGATACCGTATGGTGTCAACAAGCAGCAGCTGATAGAGTACATTGCGGAGCTGGTGAAGGAAGGAAAGCTTGAGGGCATCTCTAATGTAAACGACGAGACAGGCCGTCAGGGTATGCGTATCGTCGTAGACGTGAAGCGTGACGCCAACGCCAATGTCATACTGAACAAGCTGTTCAAGATGACTGCCCTGCAAAGTTCGTTCTCAGTCAATTGCATTGCATTGGTAAAGGGACGTCCAAAGCTGCTGACCCTTGTAGAGTGTGTAAAACACTTCGTTGACCACAGGCATGACGTTACCATAAGGCGTACACAGTACGACCTGAAGAAGGCACAGGAGCGCGCACACATTCTGGAAGGTCTCATCATTGCTTGCGACAATATCGACGAGGTTGTACATATCATCCGCGCAAGCAAGACACCAAGCGAGGCTCAGACAAACTTGGAGAAGAGGTTCGACATAGACGAGCTGCAGTCGAAGGCAATCGTCGATATGCGACTCTCGCAGCTCACGGGCCTGCGTATGGACCAGTTGCACGCAGAGTATGAAGAACTCGAAAGACAGATAGCATACTTCCAGCAGATACTCAGCGACCCAGAGCTTTGCAAGAAGGTTATGAAGGACGAGCTGCTTGAGGTGAAGCAGAAATATGGTGACGAGCGCCGTACGGAGATTATTCCTGACGAGCACGAGTTCAATGCCGAGGACTTCTATCCCAATGACCCTGTTGTCATAACTGTAAGCCATCTTGGATACATCAAGCGCACGGCCCTTTCTGAATTCCGTGAGCAGGCTCGTGGCGGTGTTGGAGCCAAGGGAGCCCACACACGTGAAAAGGACTTCACGGAATATATCTATCCTGCCACCATGCACCAGATTATGCTTTTCTTCACCAAGAAGGGACGCTGCTACTGGCTGCACTGCTACGAGATACCGGAGGGCGACAAGACATCGAAGGGACGAGCCATTCAGAACCTGCTCAACATTGATGCCGATGACAGCGTGAATGCATTCCTCAGACTGCGTGGACGCGGACTTGAGGACCAGAACTTCATCAATACCCACTATGTGGTCTTCGCAACAAAGAACGGTACCGTTAAGAAGACTCCGCTGGAGGCTTACTCCCGTCCAAGGGCCAATGGCGTCATTGCCATAAATATCGCCGATGGCGACGAGGTTGTAGACGTAAGGCTCACCAACGGACACAACGAACTTATCCTGGCCAACCGCAACGGTAGGGCAGTGAGGTTCGACGAGGAGACCATCCGCACTATGGGCCGTACGGCAACGGGTGTCAGGGGTATGCGCCTTGACGATGGAGACGATGCGGTTGTCGGCATGATAGTGGTCAACGATTCGGAGACCGAGACCGTGATGGTGGTCAGCGAGGAAGGCTATGGCAAGCGCTCGTCTGTTGAGGACTACCGCAAGACCAACCGTGGCGGCAAGGGTGTGAAGACGCTCAACATTACCGACAAGACAGGACGCCTCGTCGCCATCAAGAACGTCACCGACCAGAACGACCTTATGATTATCAACAAGAGCGGCATAGTAATACGTCTCGCCGTTGCCGACTGCCGTGTGATGGGCAGGGCTACACAGGGTGTGAGACTGATTAATCTCGCCAAGAAGAATGATGTCATAGCAAGTGTCTGCAAGGTGATGAGCTCAGAGCTTGAGGCTACCGTGGAAGAGGAGAGCAGGGCACAATGGGCACAGAAAACTGATGCCATGAGGCAGGACACGTCTGCACCTGCACAGACTGATGACATCGACAATCCTGCTGATGACATCGAGGAAAACGAAACAGAAACACAAGAATAATAAATTTATAACTTTCAAGCTTATGAAGAAAATTGTCGTTATGGCTGCCATGATACTGGGAGTATCATCAGCCTTTGCCGCCGATAGTGATGCCCTCAAGGCAATCATGAAGGCCAAGACTTATGCTGAGGCCGAAAGCCTCCTTAACAGCTCTTTGAGCCAGCTCGCATCTGATGCCGAGAAGGCTAAAGCTTACAACAAGCTCTATGAGCTTTCCATCAAGGGGTTTGAGGAAATATCCGTGCTCATTGGTGAGAACCAGAAGGCTATGGTCATGAAGGAAGAGCAGAAGCCATATGACACTGCCGCCTACTATAACAACGCATACAATGCGGTGAAAGCTGCCGTTGAGTGTGACAAGTATGACGGCAAGCCTGATGCAAAGGGTAAGGTAAAGATTCTCTACCGTGAGAATCCGGAACGTCTGCAGAAGCTCTCTCAGGCACGTATAGAGCTTGTCAATGCCGGACAGTGGGCTGACGGACATGGTGACGAGAGCGGCCTGCTGAAATATTGGAGCATGTTCCTCGACAGCCGCAGCGCTGAATTGTTCAGCTCTCTTCCCAAGGAGCCTTTCCTTGGTCAGGTGGCTTTCTATGCCGGTGCCTACGCACAGCGTGCCAATGATTTCAAGATGGCAGACCGCTATTTCGACATCGCACTCGAGGATTCTGCATACCACGACAAGGCTGAGAATGCCAAGTTTGAGGTGGCAGGAAGGAACCTGCACTCGAAGGCTGACACCCTCAATTATATCAAGAAGCTCGAGGACCTTTACACAGCCAAGAACAGCGCCGTTGCCTTCAGCGTATTGTGCAAGCTCTACAATGCAGCAAATATGACAGCTGAGCTCAACAACCTCGTGGACAGGCAGCTGGCCAAGAACCCAAAGGACTTCCTCGCACTCGCATACCGCGCACAGGATATTGCCGACAAGGTGAGCCGGGAGACAGAGACACAAAACTGGGATCCTGCCATCGAGGCTTACAAGGCCCTGCTTGAGGCAAGCGACGGCTCACAGGCATTCGTATTCGCAGGTCTTGGACAGTGCCTTTGCAAGAAGGCTGGTCTCATAGAGGTACGTGCAGAGCAGCGTGCCCTCTTCCAGGAGGCTCTCCCATTGCTTGAGAAGGCAAGAGACCTTGACCCGGACAACAATACCGCTTGGGCATACTTCCTGTATGTATGCTACGGCTCGGTATTCAGCTACAATGACTCACGCGCCATTGAGATTAAGGAAAAGTTCGGATTCTAAAAACGCAAAAATGAACCTTAGTTAGTAGTTGGTTCATAGCATATTCTAAAACCTCCCCATACTCCACAAAGGAAGATGGGGAGGTTTTTCTTGTCCTATTTCTTCTTCGCCTCAAACTTGTAATTGAATGTCAGGGAGGCATATTGGTGAAGGAAGCTGGAACCGCCCTCGGTACGTGTTGTTGCCGTTACTGTACTGCTATAGCGGGTGTCCTTATTGAATATGTCATTGATATGGAAAATGATAGTGGCTTTGTTCTTGATGAAACTATAGTTGACGTTGGCGTTGAGCAGGAAGCGGCTTTTGTTCATTGCATCTGCCATATAACCATGGTCAATGCGGAATGAGGGGTGGAACGAGAATGTCCACGACTTCAATTTGTATTGAGCGTTGGCATCAGCATGAAAGTTGAGGATATCCTGCAGAGTTTGGACAGAATTGCTGTATGTGTAGTGATGCCAGGAGAAGTTGCTGTTTAGTCGGAGAATGAATGGCCCGTCAGTGTATTCCAGCTTAAGATTGTATGTGAAGTCTGAATTGAGCTGGCGGTTATAATTCATGCCTGCGACGTCGTCAACAATGGTCATGATGCCGTATGTCTGGCCGATGCTTTCTGCTATATGGTTTTTTATGTGAATTTTTTCGCCAAGAGTACGTTCGTATGTCAGTGATGCTCCCCAACGCTGACCGCCACGCAAGTTTCTTTTTTGAACACGATAGGCTCCCGTAGCGGAGTTGAAACTGTAGACTGTACCTATTGGGGCATGGTTCTTAGTATAGTCAACGGATATGTCAACAACCTGGTTGGCATGTGAGAGCATGGTTGAAAATGCGAGGTCGGCACTCAGTGTGTGAGATGTTTTGAGATGCGGGTTCCCATCAATAACCCAGAGTGGATTTGTGTCATCCCGATAGCCTATGCAGTCAACAAGGTCTGGACGTTGACTCTCGTATACAATATTTCCGCGCAGCTGCGTTTGCTTCTTCAGTTTGTAAGTAAGCCTCAATGATGGTTTGCAAAGCAGCTGTGAGCGGGTGGCTATGGTGTCGAGAGTATTTCCTCGTTGATAGTTTGTCTGTTCATGCCAATGAGTGATTTGGAAATTAGGGCTGAGATGGAATTTCCCGTATGTGATATTGGCATTGATGCCGAACATGTTTTGCCAAGTTTTGTCTTTTCGTTTCAGACTGTTGGCTAGGTCAAGCGTGTCAGCTCTACGACGTTGCTCGTCGTGATATCTGTTGAGGTAAGTCGTTCTCCATTCTGCTGACACCATCAGCTGCTTACCCAGAGGCCTGCTGATTCCAAGTCCCAGTTCCGCATTCAGGTTATGTATAGGGGTTTGGAATGTCTGATGGTCGGTCTGTGATGTCCCATTTTGTAAATACTGGTATATTCCTGTTGAAGCCCCGTCGCTTTTCTGGTTGTCATATGATACCTGGGCCATAGCTCCATATTGTGTTTTTCCAACAAAACTGAACAGTGTGGCCTCTAAACTGGAAGACATTCCTTTCTTGTCGTTCAGGGCATGGTAGTCGGAAGTGTTTATCAGCTGTTCAGGCGTGTCGATATTGTATGTCTGTCCCTTGTTCTCCTCCATCTTTTGCTCATTGTGGTATGTTATGTTAGCATTTACAGCCAGCATGGAGTTAGGACTCAGATTGAAGAACGAATTGAAATCTACAGGTATTTTCAGTTCGTGATGGTAGTCATTTGCTGTCTTATTGGTTGCTGTGGCCGCGTTGTCAGGGATAAATGATTGGCGGTTTTCCCAACTGTCATGCGTTATGTCCGTATGATTGGCACCTACATTGATGTTCCAGTTGCTCTGCTGACGTACCTTGAAGTCATGTTTCCAACAGTGTCCATAGCCAATGGCGCCTGTTTGCTGGCGAACGGGAGTGTCGCCTTGCCATGAACCGTTTCGTTGAAGCGTGGCTATGCTAATCACCTTCGGGTCATCGGCTACACAGACATAGAACATCAGCGGGTCGGTATCGCTCATCCGCATGGCTCTCAGATGTGCTGCGTAGTTGCCGCTTGTCATTCCCTTCAACTCCGTGTCACCAAATATCTTGTCCATGAAACCAGGCTTGATGGCTACATCAAGCACATGTTCTTCTTTTCCGTCTGCCACGCCGGTGCGCTCGGTAAGCTCGCTCTGCTTGTCGTATGCTTTGATGTCCTTCACGGACTCCACAGACAACAGATTGGTCAACATGGACTCACTGAGCACCTCTTTGCTGTTAACCATCAGCTTCAGCGGTTCGCCATTCCACAACAGTTTACCCTCCCTTATGCTCACACCTGGCAGCTGTTCTATAAGTTCCAACAGTCGTGCTCCGTCTGTTGTACGAAAGGCACTGGGGTTGAACACAACTGTGTCGCCACGCATGTAGAACCTGCGGGCACTCCCCCTTACTGTAACCTCTTCCAGCAGATGCTCGTCCATCTGCAGGCAAAAGTCTTCTATAGAGATGGTGTCACGATCGTTGTTTCCGTTAAGTTTTACAGAGTGGCTGTGATAACCGAAGTGACTCGCCATGATGGTCAGTTTCGACATTTCTTTACGGCATGTATACATAAATCTACCAAGACTGTCAGCATAGACAACGCTTATTTCGGTACCTCCAGTGCTGATGGCTTCCTCTTTGAACAATACTTTTGCTCCTTGTAGCGGTTCGTATGTCTCGGCATCCACCACACGTCCCTTGATAGTATCTGCTGTCAGGTCTTGCGCCTGGAGAAGGCACACGACAACTGTAGCGAGAATGATAAATCCTTGCTTCATAAGTGTATATGTTATAAGATATTTTTAGATGCTTTTTCTTCTCATTCTCCTCGCCATGTCGTCAGTATTCAGCATGGCGATGATGCAGGTGGTAATCATCAATGAGGATAAAAAAGCGGAAATGATGCGACTGTTCTGCTCTATCAAAAGCAGGGGATAGAAGTTGATGCCGAAAGTGAACAGCGGAACATCTGTCGGCGCATTAAGGATGAATGCCAACGTTCCGCCTCCGATGACAATACCTGTCACAAAGGCTATTGCAACAACCATGCGATACCGGCGTATCTGAGCAGCCTGCGCCTGTCGGATTTCATCGATGAGGGCGAGTTTCCTTTCCAGCCGTTCGGTGAACAGATCGCTGTCGGTCGGCGTCGGCTGGAAACTGTCGAAAAGTGCCTGTAGTCTTATGTCGTCATTCATCTTTCAGAAGGGTTTTAAGTTTGTTGCGTCCACGCGAGAGTTGCTGTTTTATGGCATCCTCCGTTGCGTCCACGATGTCGGCAATCTCATGGACGGAATAGCCTTTGATATAGTAGAGCAGAATAGCGGAGCGTTCCTTGGGAGGCAACTGCTCCAGAGCCATATAGAGCGGCTGATAACGGAAGTCGCGGTCGGCAGCAAATGAGGAGTCGGGCTGTTCGTTCAGCGTTTCTATCGGATGCAGGGTGCGTCGGCTGCGGCTGGTGTCGAGGAACGTGTTGTATGCAATTCGATAGAGCCAAGCCGTGTCTTTCCCTTGGTCCTCATGCTTGTCGATAGCGAGATAGGCTTTGACCAGTGCATCCTGTGCAATGTCGTCAGCCTCATCCCTGTTGCCGCAGCAGAGGGCGAGAAGGAACCGCCGGAGCGACTTCTGTTCAGTTCGGATCAATGCTATGAATCGCTCGCGGTTCATTCCTTCGTCTGCATGTGCTTCAATTCTGCCTCCATCTCTTGCTTCAGAGCCTTCTTTCCCACAAAATAATTAATGAGAAAAGCGATGCCAATACCTAATGAGGGTACTGCCACCATGGATAGGAGGATGAACATATCATTATTGACTCTGTCGATGACCATCCCAAACACAGCCAATGCCATATAGATACACACGCCAAAAATGGTGAAGATGCAGCCCCACAGCAATTTGTCCAGCAGTTTCTCCTTGATGGTGCGGCTCGGCGGGTTCATCTTCCTGAAGAATGCTTCCAAGTTCAGGTCAGAGCCCTTCTCGATGGCAGCCAAAGCCATTTCGGCCCTTTTGTCGGTCTCGTGTTTCTTGTAGCGTAACACCAACCAAACGATGATGGTCGGAAGCACTACAAAAATCCCTAAGAAGACTAACGTTTCTCCCAATTTCATACTTTCTACATTTTATCTGTTATACAATGTTTTTATCGTTCTCTTTTGAGCTTGCTCATATATATAACGAATAAAACGACAGAAAAGTGACGTGTGGAGTCAAAAAACTCCATCGTTTTTTTTATGGCAAGTATTCTCTGACTTATGTCATATATCTGCGTTGCCAATGTCATGTATATGTTTTACCTTTTTCACGTATCTGCGTTGCCAATGTCATGTATATGTTTTACCTTTTTCACGTATCTGTGCCGAAGTCAGTTAACTTTGTGGATACAAAATAAAAGGGAGGCAATCAACAGGGGCCGTAGCCCTTGATGAATGCCTCCCCATGATTATTAGAAGGTCTGAATGAATGCTGATAAAAAGTTATTCACATACAGGAATCTTATCGATGCGACGCTGATGACGGCCGCCTTCGAACTCCGTGTTGAGGAATTCATCCATAATCTTCTTTGCCATGTCGTTGTCTATGAAACGTCCTGGCATGACAAGCACGTTGGCATTGTTGTGCTGGCGGATGAGATGAGCAATCTCTGGTATCCAGCACAGACCGGCTCTGATGGACTGATGCTTGTTCAGAGTCATATTGATGCCCTCACCGCTGCCGCAGATGGCTATTCCCGGGAACACCTCTCCCTGCTCGATGCCTTTTGCAAGGGCATGTCCGAAGTCGGAGTAGTCGCAGCTCTCCTCGCTGAGGGTGCCATAGTCCTTATATGCTATGCCGTGCTCATCGAGGTATTGCTTTACGTACTGCTTAAGCTGATAGCCAGC
Source organism: Prevotella sp. P3-122 (assembly GCF_002251365.1). Taxonomy (GTDB): domain Bacteria; phylum Bacteroidota; class Bacteroidia; order Bacteroidales; family Bacteroidaceae; genus Prevotella. Next base: position 19,520 of record NZ_NPJH01000097.1, on the reverse strand, counting down.
ATGGTCGCTGGCTATGCCTATGGTCTTAATGTCCATAATTACTTCAGTTAACAAGTAAAAAAGCCTCACCATTCAGCACCTACACAAAATGAAGGAGAGATAACAGACCAAAGTCTGTGTTACATCACCACTAAGCCATTTTGCTCCCCTCTCTTTTGGAGAGGGGTAGGGGGTGAGGCTTCTTGTCAATTACAACATTGCCTTAACTTGCTCGTAAACGTTCTGGCCAGTGTAACCGAGTTTCTCGTCGAGAACCTTGTATGGAGCAGAGAAACCGAAGCTTTCGAGGCCCCATATCTTTGACTCTGGAGCAGCACCAATGAGGAAGCCCTGAAGGTTGACTGGCAGACCGGCTGTCATACCGAACACCTTTGCGCCTGCAGGTATCACGCTCTGCTGGTATTCAGCACTCTGTGTGCGGAACAGGCCCTCAGAAGGAACACTCACGATGCGAACCTTAACGCCATCCTTACGGAGGAGTTCAGCACCGCTGACGAGTGTAGATACCTCAGAACCTGTAGCTACGAGTACAACATCAGGATTGTCGTCAGAGCCGGCTACCACGTAGCCACCCTTGCGAGCCTGCTCATAGTCGTTGCCTTCGGGCAAGTTGTTGATATTCTGACGGCTGAAGATAAGAGCTGTAGGAGTATCTGTGTTCTCCATTGCCATAGCCCATGCAACAGTTGTCTCCTTGGCGTCAGCAGGACGGAGCACGAGGCAAGAGTTCTTGCCAGAGTGGTTCTTCAGCTTCTCCATCAGACGGATCTGTGCCTCCTGCTCAACTGGCTCGTGGGTAGGACCATCCTCACCTACGCGGAATGCGTCGTGAGTCCAGATGAACTTAACAGGCAACTGCATGAGGGCAGCCATACGAACAGCTGGCTTCATATAGTCGGAGAATACGAAGAATGTACCGCAAGCTGGGATGACACCTCCGTGCAGAGACATACCGATGCAGCAGCATGCCATGGTGAGCTCGGCTACACCAGCCTGGAAGAATGCTCCGCTGAAGTCGCCCTTTACGAGAGCCTTTGTCTGCTTCAGGAAGCCATCGGTCTTGTCGGAGTTGGAGAGGTCGGCAGATGCGCAGATCATGTTTGGAACCTGCTGTGCCAATACGCTCAGACAAGCAGCTGATGCGCTACGTGTGGCATCGTTGTCCTTCTGTACGCACTTGCTCCAGTCAATCTTCGGAGCCTTGCCGCTGAACCAGTCTGCCTGCTGGGCAGCCTTCTCGGGATTGGCGTCAGCCCAAGCCTTCTCCTCTGCATAGCGCTCAGCGCAGATGGCCTTGAGCTCCTCAGCACGCTTGGCGTAGAGTTCCTTAACCTCGGGGAATATCTGGAATGGGTTCTCTGGGTCGCCACCCAAATGCTTGATGGTGTTGACGAAGGCATCGCCACCGAGAGGAGCACCATGGGTCTTGCAGTTGGCCTCGTAAGAAGAACCGTCGGCCTTCAGGGCACCCTTACCCATTATGCACTTACCGATGATGAGGGTAGGCTTGCCCTCTACCTTCTTTGCCTTGTCGAGAGCCTCGCGAATCTGGTCAATGTCGTTGCCGTTGATTTCGAATACCTCCCAGCCAAAAGCACGATACTTTGCAGCTGTGTCCTCGTTCATGACATCCTTGGTCTCAGTAGAGAGCTGGATGTCATTGCAGTCGTAGAACATGATGAGGTTGTCCAGGCCGAGCACAGAGGCGATGCGGGCTGCACCCTGAGAGATTTCTTCCTGAATGCCACCATCAGAGATGTAGGCATAGATGGTCTCCTTGTCGAAGGTGGGGTTGCCGGTATGAGCGGCAAGGAACTTGGCTGCTATGGCAGCACCTACAGCGAAGACATGACCCTGTCCGAGAGGACCAGATGTGTTTTCAATGCCGCGTGCAATCTCAAATTCCGGGTGACCTGTAGTAGGTGAGCCCCACTGACGGAGCTGTGCCAACTCGTCGAGTGTGAATTTACCGATAAGAGTAAGCTGTGAATAGAGCATTGGAGCCATGTGGCCTGGGTCGAGGAAGAAGCGGTCGCGACCTACCCACTCTGGGTTCTCGGGGTCGTACTTCAGGTACTCGCTATAGAGTACGTTGATGAAGTCTGCACCACCCATGGCGCCGCCCGGGTGTCCGCTCTTTGCCTTTTCTACAGCTGATGCAGCGAGTATACGGATATTGTCTGCTGCACGCATCATTACTTGGTTATCGTTCATAATTTATAAAGGTTTATAATACTTGTGTTTCTTGATTTATCCCATATACAGGGAGATTACTACTTGATTATGACAACGGCCATCCGCACTATTTCAAGGTTGTGGTTTTTACTTCTTGTTTTCTACGGCAGCCTGCTCTATGGCGAGACCGCGCTTGTAGTTGGCAATGTAGGCATTGAAGCCAGCCACGTCTTCTGGTGTCGGAGCAATCTCTGTACCGGTATTGCCCGCAAACACCTTGTTCTCAAGATAGTCGGCAAGTGTCTCATTGTCCTTGTTGTTGACGAGGTATGAGGCCAGGAGAGCCATACCCCAAGGACCACCTTCGCCTGCTGTCTCCATTACAGAGATTGGTGAGTTGATGGCAGCTGCGAGAATACGCTGGCCTACACCCTTGGTCTTGAACAGTCCGCCATGGCCTGTGATGCGGTCAACCTTGATCTTCTCCTCGTTGAAGAGAATGTCATTTCCTATCTTCAATACACCTACAGATGCGTAGAGATGTGCGCGCATGAAGTTGGCAAGGTTGAACTTGTCTTTGGCTGAGCGCACGAAGAGCGGACGGCCTTCGGCAAGTCCGGTTACTGGCTCGCCGGAGATATAGTTGTAAGAGATAAGGCCACCACAGTCTGCATCACCGGTAAGGGCATTGTTGTAGAGCTTGCCAAACACCTCGTTCATGTCAACAGGTATGCCGAGCAGCTGCTGATATTCCTTGAAAAGATTTACCCATGCGTTGAGGTCGGAAGTACAGTTGTTGCAATGAACCATGGCTACGAGTGAGCCGTCAGGAGTGGTCACCATGTCAATCATCTCGTAAGGCTTGGACAGGTCTTTCTCCAAAACAATCATTGAGAATGATGATGTTCCGGCCGATACGTTACCTGTGCGCTGCTTGACAGCGTTGGTGGCAACCATACCTGTTCCTGCGTCACCCTCGGGAGGACATACGGGAATGCCGGGCTTGAGATGGCCGGAAACGTCGAGCTTCTTCGCACCTTCCTCAGTGAGGAAGCCTGCGTTCTTGCCAGCCTCAAGTATCCTTGGCAGAATGTCGAGGAGCTTCCAGCTAAAGCCTTTAGGAGCAATCAGCTCGTCGAACTTGCGAACCATCTCGGCGTTATACTGCTTGGTCTCTGGGTCTATTGGCAGCATGCCTGATGCGTCGCCAATGCCGAGAACCTTATTGCCTGTAATCTGCCAGTGGATGAAACCGGCAAGGGTAGTGAGATAGTTGATGTCACTTACGTGCTCCTCGTTGTCGAGTATTGCCTCATAGAGGTGGGAAATGCTCCAACGGAGAGGAATATTGTATACGAACAGCTCCGACAGGGCAGCGGCAGCCTTGGCGGTGTTGGTGTTGCGCCAGGTACGGAACGGAACAAGTATTTCCTCCTTCTCGTTGAATGCCATGTAGCCGTGCATCATGGCGCTGACACCGATGCCTGCGAGGATTTCTATTTCTGTATCATACTGTTTGAGTACGTCTGCACGCAGGTTGGCGTAGCAGTCCTGAAGTCCATACCATATAGCCTCTACGCTGTATGTCCACAGTCCGTCCACGAGTTGGTTTTCCCAGTCGTGACTGCCCTGTGCTATAGGCTTGTTCTCCTCATCTATGAGGACAGCCTTGATGCGGGTAGAGCCAAACTCGATGCCGAGGATGGCTTTTCCCTGCTGGATAGTTTCTTTTGCTGTCATTTCTTTGTAATATTTGGGGAGTTATGAGGGGGAGTTATGAGGGGAGTTATGCTGAGAAGTTATTCTTCAACTTCTCATCATAACTCCCTTATTAAACTTATCTCAACGCCTTGTTCAACATGTAGTAAACCTCGTTGTTGCGGAGCTGGTTCTTGAAGCTGCTGATAGTGGTGTTCTTGTCGATGTTGACATACTCGATACCAACAATTTCAGCGAAGTCTTCCCAGTACTCGGCGGTGATGTCGTAAGAGAATGCACTGTGGTGAGTACCACCGGCAAGAATCCATGCACCGGCACCAATCTCGAATGTAGGCTGTGGAACCCAGAGAGCAGAAGCTACAGGGAGCTTAGGCATTGGCTTTGGCTCGATGCACTCTACCTCACTTGTGATGAGACGGAAACGGTTGCCAAGGTCTACAACGGTAGCCTTGATACCCTTGCCTGTCTTTGATGTGAAGACAAGACGTGCGGTCTGCTCCTTACGGATACCGATACCGAGGAAGTGAACCTCAAGTGTTGGTTTGTCAACAGCAATGAGAGGACAAACCTCGAGCATGTGGCTCTGGAGAGATGACGTGCAGTCGGCAGCGAAGTTGAGAGTGTAGTCCTCAAGGAATGAGCAACCCTTGGTAAGACCCTGGTTCATTACCCAGAGTGAACGGTAGAGACATGCTGTCTTCCAGTCACCCTCTGCACCGAAACCGATACCCTCGGCCATCAGACGCTGTGAGGCGAGACCAGGAATCTGGTCGAAACCGATGAAGTTCGGGTCGTTGATGTCTGCCTCACCAAGGTCGTCGAAGTTGGTTGTGAATGCAGTAGCACCTTCTTCCTTCAGTACGCGGCGGAGGGCAACCTCAGCCTTTGCTGCATGCTTAACCTTCTCCCAGTATACCTCTTCGCCAGACTCGTCAATCTTGATGGTGTACAGTTTCTTATATTCCTCAACAAGGGCATCAGCCTCCTCGTCTGTAACCTGCTTCCAGTATTCCATGAGGTTGGATACTGGATAATAGTCAACATGGTAGCCGAGACGCTGCTCGAACTCAACGCGGTCGCCATCGGTAACGGCAACGTTGTTCATGTTCATACCGAACATAAGACAGCGAACGTTGTGAGCGTCAGCAACAGCTGCTGCCACGCGTGCCCATACGGCTATGCTCTTCTGAGCCTCCTCGCTCTGCCAGTGGCCAACGACAACCTTGCGGGGAACACGCATGCGGCTGCAGATGTGACCGAACTCGATGTCACCATGAGCAGACTGGTTCAGATTCATGAAGTCCATGTCGATGGTGTCCCAGGGAAGCTCAGCGTTGTACTGAGTGTGGAAGTGGAGAAGAGGCTTCTTCAGAGCCTGAAGACCCTTGATCCACATCTTTGCTGGTGAGAAGGTGTGCATCCAGGTGATGATACCAACGCACTTCTCATCGTTGTTTGAAGCCTTCATGATAGCCTCTACCTCATCCGATGAGTTGGCTGTACCTTTGTATACAACCTTTATTGGGATTATGCCGCTGTTGTTCAGACCGTCAACCATATCCTTGGAATGGCCATCTACGATTTTTACAGTCTCACCTCCGTACAGGAGCTGTGCGCCTGTTACGAACCAGATTTCGAAATTCTCAAATGCTTTGTTCATAGTTGTAAGTTTTTTATTGGTTATATTTTTAAGTTGTTGATAAATACGTTAGATCTTATTTTTTCTTCTGTCCATAGTAAGCGTTAGGGCCGTGCTTGCGGCTGAAATGCTTCTCTATGAGGAGCGGGTTCATGGTTGTCTCCGGATTTACCGAGAATGAAACGAACGCCATCTTGGCAACTTGCTCCATAACAACAGCGTTATAAACCGCATTGTCTGCATCCTTACCCCATGAGAACGGACCATGGTTCTTTACCAGCACTCCTGGTGTGTGTACGGGATTGATGTTGCCTGCCTGGATGCGCTTTACGATGACGTTGCCTGTCTCGAGCTCGTAGTCGCCCTTTACCTCTGCTTCAGTCATGTCGTCGGTGCAAGGAATGCTGTCATGGAAGTAGTCGGCATGGGTGGTGCCTATACTGGGAATGTCCTTGCCTGCCTGTGCCCATGCTGTAGCATAGGTGGAGTGTGTATGGACTATACCGCCAAGTTCTGGGAATGCCCTGTATAGAACAAGGTGAGTGGGGGTATCGGAGGATGGGTTGAGGTCGCCCTCAACAACCTCGCCAGTCTCAAGGCTTACGACAACCATGTCGGATGCTTTCATGGTGTCATAGCTTACTCCTGACGGCTTGATGACAACGAGACCTTTCTCACGGTCTATACCACTAACGTTTCCCCATGTGAAAATCACAAGATTGTGCTTTACCAAGTCAAGGTTGGCACGGAATACTTTTTCTTTCAGTTCCTCTAACATAATATAATAAGGTATTAATGTTGTTTGATGTATGATAGTTGTTCTCTAAAGTGGTTTTGTTGCTATATATAAATATGTGTAGCCATAGTGGAATGGCGGATGAGTTTCGGCTTAGAGTTTGAAGGTGGGGTCTTCGGCAAATGATTTCTTGTTGAACCGGTAGAGGGCCGCACCTCGTTTGGATGTCTTCTTGTCTATCAGTTCCGTCTTTTCTATAAAGTCTATTTGCTTTATGCGCTTGCGGAAGTTGCGCTTGTCAATCTGCTGGTTCAGCACTGCCTCAAAGACTTGTTGGAGTTGAGTGAGTGTGAACAGGTCAGGAAGGAGCTTAAAGCTCAGAGGTTCGGTGTTGATGCTCTTGCGTAGGATGCTCAACGCCTTTTTGACCATCTTCGTGTGGTCGGAGTAGAGTGGGGGCATATCCTCAAGGCTTATCCACTCTAGATGATGGGTTTTGCGGAGATTGTCGTCATAGTCCTTGACATTAATCAGGGAGTAGTATGCTACCGAGATAACCCTTTCTCCGGGGTCGCGGTCGATGGCACCAAATGCGCCTACTTGCTTCATGTAGGCCCTGCGTAGTCCTGTAAGCTCGTACAAGACCCTGCTTGCCGCTTCGTCAAGGCTCTCGTCTGTGCCGACAAATCCACCATACAAGGACCACTCACCATATCCGGGATTCATAAGACGTTTTCCAATAAGCAATTTCAATTTGCCCTCGTCAAAACCAAATACGATACAGTCTACAGAAACAAAGACTTTGGGATATTGTGAATAGTAACTTGTCATCGTGAAATTATGAGGTTTATCAGTTGTGTTCTTTATAGATTTCATATTCTTAGATGTCTTGGAGGAATATATCCTCCAAGACATTGTTATAGATAATATCAATTACCAGAAGTAAGCATAGAATGCTGCGCAGAGTCCGATAACGACAAGTGAGCCAATGATATCGAACAGACCCCAGCTCTCACGTATAGACTTCTTGAAGTCGGAAGTGAAGGTGATGGCATCTACCTGCTCCTTGCTTGGGGCTGGAGTGAAGCAGCTGACAACAACCATAAAGAGCAGAAGGAATACGAGCAGCCAGCACTCAAATACAAGCCAGTTGGTTTGCCAGAACCATGCTGTGGCATCCCAGAAGGCACCATCCATAGCGGCTTTACCAGTATCGGTGATGACATTTGTTACAAGGCGAACCATACCGATAAGGAAACCAACAATCATTGTGTATTCGCCAGCCTTAGGAGTAATTTTCTTAGAGAAGATACCCATAGCGAACACTGCTACCATGGCAGGAGCCAAAAGTGACTGGATACCCTGGAGGTAGTTGTACAGGGTGTCCATCTTCATCATGATAGGCAACCATGCAAAACCAAGCACAACAACTACGACTGTTGCTACTCGGCCTACAAATACATAGTGCTCCTCGCTGAGACCCTTCTTCAAAGGTTTGTAGAAGTCCTCGGTGAAGAGGGTTGCGCAGCTGTTGAAGAAGGCAGCCAGTGATGCTACAAGTGCGCAGATAAATCCAATGGTAACGATACCCTTGATACCGGCAGGAAGCACGTTCTTTACCATGATGGCAAAGGCGGCATCTGTCTCCTGCATCTCTATCGAGCCCTGCTCAGCTAATGCTGCGGCAATCATACCAGGGATAAGGAACATGAAGCAAGGAAGAACCTTGAAGAAACCTGCTGCGATAGTACCGCGGCGGGCACGCTTCATAACTTCTGCATTGCTTTCGCCAGGAACCTGTCCGAGAACACGCTGAACGATGTGCTGGTCTGTACACCAGTACCAGAAACCGATGATGGTTGCGCCAAGGAATACTACGAAACCTGGATATTCCTGATACATGCCGTCGCCTTCCTCCCAGTGGAACATGTGGGTTGTTCCATAACCGTTGTTGAGCTGGTCGCAGTAGTTCATCATGCTTGTCCAACCCTCACCGATGCTGCCGCCACCAAGTGTTGCAAGACCAAGGAAGAGTACAAGGAAGGAACCGATTACAAGGATAGGTGTCTGAATAGTTGAAAGCGTCATCACACCCTTCATACCACCGAATACCGTAAAGACTGCTGTAAGAATGATAAGGCCGATAGCACCAGCCCAGAAGTTCAGACCCCAAAGATATTCGAAGAAGATACCACCGGTAAGGGCAGTAACGCTCACCTTAGTAAGAATATAAGCTACAAGGGTGATGATGGAAAGCCAGGAGCCTGTACGCTGTGTGTAGCGGAATTTCAGGAAGTCTGGCATGGTGATAATCTTTCCCATCTTAGTGATGAGAAGCTGATAGAACGGAACGAAAAGCCAACCAAGAATGAGGATCATCCATCCCTGCATCTCCCAGTGTGCCATACCGACACCACTCTTTGCTCCTGTACCAGCAAGACCTACAAGGTGCTCACTACCGATGTTGGCGGCAAAAATTGCCATACCAATTACATACCATGGCTCGCCCTTACCAAAGAGGTAGGCAGAAGAGTCCTCGCCCTGCTGGGCTTTCCTGTCTTTTACAATAGATCTCCAAACGGCCCAAATTACTCCCACAACACCTATGGCGAGTACAGCCCAATCAAGCCAGATAAATTCTGTTGATGTCCAATTCATTGTTTCTTTAATGTTTTATTAAGTTAGTATTTCTTATTTGATAGAGAACTTGTAAGCTACATGGCTGTAGTATTTCTCGCCTGGCTTGAGGACAGGAGATGGCCATTCCTTCTTGTTAGGTGAGTTAGGATATTTCTGGCTCTCCAGACATACAGATGCGTGAACAGGATATTTAATGCCGTGCTTGCAGGCTATACCTGTTCCCTGGAAGTTTGCTGTATAGACCTGAAGTCCTGGCTCATTTGTGAATACCTCAAGGAAAATTCCTGTGTTTGGCGAGTAGAGGCTGGCAGCAACACGCTTGTCATCACCCTTGCCGTCCTTATAGGTGTTGAGGCACCAGTTATGGTCGAAACCATTGGCGTTCTTAATCTGGAGGAATGATGTGTCACCAATACATTCGTATAGAGGACGCTTCTTGTTGAAATCCATGGGAGTGCCATAAACGTCGCGAACCTCGCCCGTTGTCATGTATGTACTGTCAGAAGGGGTGAATTTGTCAGCGTTTACATAGAGAACCATGTCTGTACCGGGCTGGCCGGGATTGCCTGTAAGGGTGAAATAAGAATGGTTGCACATGTTGATGATAGTTTCCTTATCGGTTGTAGCCTCGAATGTGCAGTCCAGGGTGTTGTTCTCCGTAAGCTTGTAAGTAGCTGTTGCTGTAACGGTTCCTGGGAATCCATTATCACCGTCTGGAGAAACAATTGTCAGTTTCAGAGTCTGATCGTCAATCTGTGTAGCATCATAAACCTGATACTGCCAGCCTGAAGGACCACCATGCAGACTGTGTCCGAAATTGTTGACAGCAAGCTGATATTCCTGACCAGCTATAGTTACTTTTCCCTTGTTTATACGGTTTGCATAACGTCCAATGGTTGCACCAAAGTCGCTTGGACTGTTTACGGTGTCTGCATACTGCCTTATGTTATCGTAGCCAAGGACTACATCAACCATCTGGTTATCCCTGTTTGGAACCATGATGGATACGACACGGCCTCCGTAGTTTGTTATGCATACTTCCATACCAGCCTCATTCTTAAGAGTATAGAGAGCTACTTTCTTGCCGTTGATGGTAGTGTCAAAGGCTGCTGGATCGAGACCGGATAGGGTTTGATTACCTGAGCAGGATGACATAATTGCTGCTACAAATCCTGCTCCGAGAATTAGGTTTTTTAAGTTTCCCATAAATTTAAAGTCAGTTTTAGATTAATAAATGCTTATTTGGTGGTAAAGATACTACTTTTTTGTTAAACTAAAGCAAATAATTTATATGTTTTACAACACCCAGTGTTGTTTTTACACTTTTTAAAACAAAAAGACCTGCAAATTGTTGCAGGTCTTTGGATATAAAGAATGTCAATAAGCTGTTTAGCAGATCTTTCTTGAGCCGTCGCTGATTACAACATTGATAACCTCTGGCTCGTGACCATATTTCTCCTTGAACTTGGCCTTTGCGTTTGCGATGAATGCATCGTAAACTTCATCCTTTACAAGGTTGATGGTGCATCCGCCGAAGCCACCACCCATGATACGGCTACCTGTTACACCGTTCTCCTTGGCGATGTCGTTGAGGAAGTCAAGCTCCTCACAGCTTACCTCGTACTCCTTGCTGAGTCCATAGTGGGTCTCGAACATCTTCTTACCTACGGTCTCGTAGTCGCCCTTCTCAAGAGCCTCACAAACTGCAAGCACGCGGTCCTTCTCGCCGAGAACGAAGTGAGCGCGAGTGTAATCCTCCTCGCTAACAACAGGTTTTACTGCCTCCAGCTCATCCCAGTCAGCGTCACGAAGAGTCTCGAACTTCTTCTCAGGGAACTTTGCGGCAAGTGCCTTAACGACATTCTCGCAAGAGTTGCGGCGGTCGTTGTATGGAGAACCCTTGAGCTCGTGCTTAACTTTTGAGTTGAGCAGTACGAGCTTGTAGCCCTGTGGGTTGAATGGGAAGTACTCGAACTCACGGCTGCGGCAGTCAAGGCGCATGAGTTTGCCCTTCTGGCCGAATACACTTGCGAACTGGTCCATAATACCGCAGTTCACGCCGATATAGTTGTGCTCTGTTGCCTGGCCTGCGAGAACGAGGTCCCACTTAGAAACCTTATTGTCACCGAAAAGGTCGTTTAGGGCAAAAGCGAAGCAGCTCTCAAGGGCTGCGCTTGATGACATACCAGCACCGAGAGGAACGTCACCAGCAAAAGCTGTATTGAATCCTTTGACCTCTACGCCAAGCTTTCTCATTTCCTGAACGATACCGTAGATGTAGCGTGCCCATGTTGTCTTTGGACCTACTGGGTCGTCAACTTTGAACTCTACTTTGTCCTTGAGGTCAATAGAGTATGCTATAACGGTGTTGAGTCCGTTAGGACGAACCTCTGCCATAATGCCAGTGTCAACAGCACCTGGGAATACGAAACCGCCATTGTAGTCGGTGTGCTCGCCAATAAGGTTGATACGGCCAGGGGAGGCATAAATGTTACCTGTCTTGCCGTCGAAATGCTTGATAAATCTACTTCTTACAAATTCTATGTCCATAGTTTTAATCGTTTTATAAAGGTTGAACTTTTTAATTAATATTTTGTTGTTGGTAATAAATTAGTCTACCTTGATGTCTGTATTTACATTTTTTGAACCTACGAGAGCGTAGAAGAGGATGTAGGCCAACATTGCCACAACCAGCCAGTATGAGCTTAGGTAGCTTACGCCCATTGCCTGAACGATTACTGTGTCCTGAATGAATGGCATGACACCACCGCCGACAACCATTGTCATAAATATACCAGAAGCCTTTGCCGTATACTTGCCAAGACCTTCTGTGGCAAGGTTGAAGATACCACCCCACATAACAGACGTGCAAAGGCCACAGAGGAAGATGAATACGCAAGACAATGGTACCTTTGCGTCAGTTATGGTGATGAAGCCCAAGTCAAGGTTCAGCGTTGTCTCGATGTTGCCTGTGAATATAGCAGCAACAATAAGTATGATACCAACAGAAGATACTGTAATAAGCTGTGTGCGGGTAGATACTTTTCCTGAAATTGCAGTACTTGTGGCTCGGCCAACAAGCATAAGCAGCCAGTAGATTGCGGCCAGTGAGCCGGCAACAGCTGCAGCACCCTCGCCAGGCATGCGGCTAATCCACATATTCATGATGTTTGGTACGGCAATCTCTACACCTACATAGAAGAAAATGGCGATAACACCAAGAAGGCAATGGCGGAATGCCAGTGGTGAGTGCTCGTATGTGACTTCTGTGAGGTTGCCCTGTGGCTCTACTATCTTAACAAAAGAGATAACGAGGAATGCCAACAGGAAAATTACTATACCAGTAATGATCAGAGGTGCTACGTCTGGGAAACTGTCTTTTGTCAAAGTTCCAACAAGGAAACCTGCCAGCATTGGGGTCAATGTTCCGGACAGAGAGTTAAGCGTTCCACCGGCCTGGATTAGCTGGTTACCTGTATTGCCGCCACCACCAAGAAGGTTGAGCATTGGGTTTACTACGGTGTTGAGCATACATACGCAAAAGCCGCAGATGAGGGCGCCGAGGAGGTAGATGAAAAGATTGAGGCTTGTCATAATGCCACCAATCTCGCAAACCTCTACGTCTGCACCTACAAGTCCGGAGAGAAGCTGAACACCAAGTCCGGCTGCACCAATAAGAAGAGCCAGAAGGGCTGTCTTCTTGTAACCATATTTAATAAGCATGTTACCTGCAGGAATACCCATGAAGAGGTATGCGACAAAGTTCATTAGGTTACCAGCCGTTCCTGCCCAGGGATAAGTAATTCCCCAAATGTTTCCGAATGGGGCTGCCATGTTTGTTACAAAACTAATCATGGCAAAGATAAAGAACATGGTGATAATGGCCACAACGTTCTTTTCAGTCTTTTTAGTTTCTGACATTGTTTAAAATTGTTCTTTAAAGTTGATAATTGCTCAGTAAGTGAGGTTGGGAAAAATCCAAATGTTGTTTATGTTTGCTATTTGTTAACTCCAAACTTGTAAATAGTCTTCTGTTTGTACTGCTCACCAGGATTAAGTACTACTGAAGGGAAATATGGATGGTTTGGAGAATCTGGGAAATGCTGTGCCTCGAAGCATATTCCTGAGCGTCTTGGGAATGTCGCTCCATTCTGTCCCTTGTAGCCGTCGGCCCAGTTGTCGGTATAAAGCTGTACTCCAGGCTCTGTGGTGTAAACCTCCATGGTTCTGCCACTTACAGGCTCTGTAATCTTTGCAGCAAAACTCAGCTCACCCTCTTCTTTCTTGTTCAGTACGTAGCAATGGTCGTAACCTGCACCATTCTTTATTTGCTCGTCGTCGGCATCGATATCCTGACCAACAGGCTTCGGAGTGCGGAAATCAAACGGCGTGCCCTTTACGAAGCGGATTTCGCCCGTAGGAATGCTGGTCTCATCAATTGGCAGATAATAGTCAGCATTGATTTCGCAAATAAGATTGTCTATTGTTGGGGTTGGATTTGCAATTCCTGACAAAGAGAAGAAACCATGACTTGTCAGGTTAATTATGGTTTTCTTGTTGGTGGTAGCCATGTATTCTATAACAAGCTCATTGTCGTTGGTGAATGAATATACAACAGTTACCTTTACCTCACCCGAGTAGCCTTCCTCTCCATAGGGGCTTACATATTTCAGGACAAGTGAGTTCTCGTTCATCTGGAGAGCATCCCATACCTTGGCGTTGAAGCCCTTCTTTCCGCCATGAAGAGAGTTGGGGCCATTATTGATTGGGAGACTGTACTCCTTTCCGTGCAGTTGGAACTTGCCCTTGCAGATGCGGTTTCCGTATCTTCCAATAAGAGTGGACAAGTATGGCTCTGGTGAATTAATTACTTCCTCGATATTGTCATGCCCCTGAATAACGTTTGCCATCTTGCCGTCTTTGTCAGGAACCATGATGGCTACAATAGCACCACCATAGTTTGTGATGGCTACTTCGTTGCCCTTGTCGTTTCTGAGGATGTACAAATCAGTCTTTTTCCCATTGATGGTGGTCTGGAAATCTTCACGTTTCAGACCACAGATGTTTTCTGTTTCGTTTGTGTTCATCATATAAATCGTTTTTAGTTATTCGTTGTTTGTTGCAAAGTAACTAAAAAATAACGATAACGACAAACGAAAAGTAGAAAAAAGTATCGGAAATGGCGTTAAAAACTATTAAATGCGATAAAAGCCAACAAGTCGGCAACGATATAGCTGCTTCCGCCAATGAAAATAAAGTCATCCGAATCAGCTTCTTTACTTGCTTGCATGTATGCTTCTCCTACGTTGTCGTAAGTCTTACCTGTAAGCCCGTGTCTCCCGGCAATGCTTGCCACGGTGTGGCGGTCCAATGCTCTTTTGCATGTGGCTTGTGTGAAATAGTATGTAGCATTTTCAGGCAGAAGGCTCATAACGGAGTTTATGTCTTTGTCGTCCACCATGCCGAAAACAATTCTCATGGTTTTGCACTTCTGTCTCTTGATCTGTTCCGAAAGATACTCCCATCCGGCAACGTTATGTCCTGTGTCGCATACGGTCAACGGCTTGTTTGATAATATTTGCCATCTTCCGAGAAGCCCTGTGTTTAAACATACTTTCCTTATGCCTTCAAAAATATGGTTTTCGTTGGTAATGACTCCCATTTCTTTCAATATGCCGCATGCCTCAAGGACGGTCCGTGTGTTTTTCTCCTGATAGTCACCGCCAAGAGCGCCATCAAAGCACTTGCCGTCAGCTGTGGTGTATCTTCTTCCACCATGGCCAGTAGACTCAGACGACAATATCCAGTTTGAGTCCTGTGCGAAAGTTATGGGAGCTTCAAGTCCTTTGGCTTTTGCCTCAAACACCTTCCTGGTCTCCTCGTTGTACTCGCCGATGACGACAGGGACGCTGTGCTTGATGATGCCGGCTTTCTCTGCAGCAATCTTCTCCAGCGTGTCTCCGAGAAACTGCGTGTGGTCAAAGCTGATGTTGGTTATAATGCTCAGGATTGGTGTTATGATGTTCGTGCAGTCAAGACGTCCGCCTAAGCCCACCTCTATGACGGCGATGTCCACATGCTCTTTCTCGAAATATTGGAATGCCATGGCTGTGGTCAGCTCAAAGAAAGAAGGGTGGAGAGGCTCGAAGAAATGGCGTTCTTTCTCTACAAAGTCTATGACATCTTTCTCGCTAATACATACGTTGTTAACCTTGATTCGTTCACGGAAGTCTACAAGATGTGGCGAGGTGTAAAGACCAACCTTGTAGCCTGCTTCCTGAAGTATTGATGCAATGGTGTGCGAGCATGAGCCCTTGCCGTTGGTCCCTGCTATGTGGATAGTTCTGAACTTGCGGTGCGGATGCCCGAAATGCTCATCCAGCGCCAGTGTGTTCTGCAGTCCCTCTTTATATGCAGAAGCACCCACATGTTCGAAAACAGGGGTGCTATTATAGAGGTATTCCAATGTTTCTTTATAGTTCATCAGACCTGAAATAAATCAGTTGAAATAATTGCGGAATTTCTGGAAGATAGTCTTCTTGGTGTTAGAGTCACCCTTGAAGTTTTCACTATCCTTGAGGTGTTCCATCATTTCTTTTTCCTTCTTAGTGAGAGTCTTTGGTACATAGATACTTATGTTTACCACCAGGTCGCCGGTGCCGTTTCCGTAACCTTGTACGGACGGCAGTCCTTTCCCTCTCAGTCGAAGAGTCTTTCCTGGCTGTGTGCCAGACTCAATCTTAATAGAAACCTTGTTGCCCTGTATGGTTGGAATATCCACCTCGCCACCTAATGCGGCGGTCGGGAAGTCAAGCAACAGGTTGTATATGACATCACGTCCGTCCCTGATGAAGGTTTCGTTCTTCTCCTCCTCCACGAATACTTTTATGTCTCCATTGATGCCGTTGTGCTGACCTGCGTTTCCCTTGCCTGGAACGTTGACAATCATTCCTTCCTCAACTCCGGCTGGAATGCTGATCTCGACAACTTCCTCACCTTTTACTACACCAGTTCCACCGCACTCCTTGCATTTGTTTTTAATAATTGTACCTTCACCTCTACAAGTTGGGCATTCCGACTGCGTCTGCATCATTCCGAACACCGATCTCACCGTGCGTGCGACAACTCCGCGACCGTTACATGTAGGGCAAGTCTCCGGGGTACTTCCACCCTCGGCACCTGAGCCGTGGCAGCATGAGCATGTGATGTCTTTCCTTACCTTGAACTTCTTGGTTACTCCCGAGGCAACATCCTGTAGTGAAAGCCTTACCTTCAGCCTGAGGTCAGCACCTCTGAACTGGGCACGTCTGCCGCCGCCGTCACCAAATCCCCCGAAACCGCCAAATCCAGAATGCCCACCGAATACATCGCCGAACATTGAGAAAATGTCATCCATAGAGAAACCGCCACCGAAGCCACCGGAACCTCCGAAGCCGCTTGGGCCATTAAAGCCAAACTGGTCGTACTGTTGTCTCTTCTGCGGGTCATGGAGCACATCGTAGGCCTCTGCAGCCTCCTTGAATTTCTCCTCCGCTTCCTTACTGTCGGGGTTGCGGTCGGGGTGATATTTTATGGCCAGCTTTCTATATGCTTTTTTAATCTCGTCTTCAGAAGCGTTCTTGTCGACGCCGAGCACCTCGTAATAATCTCTTTTTGCCACTTTGTGATGTGTTTTGGTGAAAGTTATAATATATATAATATGTGTGCCTGCATATGACTACGTTGCCGCAGGACATTATTGCCCTACAGCAACTTTGGCATGTCTTATTACCTTGTCGTTCATGGTGTAGCCTGTCTGTACGCAGTCGATGACCTTGCCTTTCTTGTCATCACCCATACCTGGAACCATGGCTATGGCCTCATGGAAATCGACATTGAAGTCGGCATCCTTGGTCTCGATTTCCTTTACGCCCATACCTTCAAGAATCTTTTTCAGTTTCTTGAAAATCAGTTCCCATCCTTCCTCAAGAGCCTTTATGTCATCTGTCTTCTCGGCACTTGCAGCTGCGCGCTCCATGTCGTCGAGTATGGGAAGGATGGCCACTATGGTCTTCTCGCCTCCATTAAGTATCAGCTCTGTTTTCTCTTTCAGAGTGCGCTTTTTGTAGTTGTCAAACTCAGCTACGGCGCGAAGATACTTGTCTTTCAGCTCTTCTATCTGCTCGTTTGCAGCCTCCAGCGGGTCTTTCTCTTGTGTCTCCTCCTGGTTGTCGTCCTGCCCGTTCTGTGCAGACTCTTCTGTGGTCTCGTCAACGGTTACTTTCTCTTCGCCCTCAACGTTTATTTTTTGTTCCTTGTTTTCTTCGTTGGTGTTCATGATTGCAATAATTACGTTACGTTGATGTCAATGCAAAATGCGTGCCACAAATCCCACAAATTATACTGGCCGTCAACTGTCTGTATTGTGGATTTTCATTTGTGCGCATTATATCTTGTACATCTTCTCTTTCTGCGCCTTTATCTGTTCGTCGTAGATATACTCGTCATATGGCATGAGCTTGTCGATTGTACCGTTAGGCGTTAGCTCGATGATGCGGTTTGATACTGTACGGATGAACTCGTGGTCGTGTGAGGCGAAGAGAATGTTGCCTTTAAACTGTATCAGGTTGTTATTGAACGCCTGGATAGATTCCAGATCGAGGTGGTTGGTCGGGGTGTCGAGTATCAGGCAGTTAGCATTCTGTAGCTGCATACGCGCTATCATGCATCTCATCTTCTCGCCTCCAGACAGTACGTTGACCTTCTTGAGAACTTCCTCGCCAGAGAAGAGCATGCGTCCGAGATAGCTCTTCATGACAACCTCGTTGCCGGGGCCATACTGCGAGAGCCACTCTATCAGGTTCAGTTCCGAATCGAAGAATGCCGTGTTGTCGAGTGGAAGATAAGCTGTAGTTATGGTAACACCCCACTTGAATGTACCTGCGTCTGCCTCTCTGTTGCCGTTTATTATCTCGAAGAGGGCTGTCATTGCCTTCGGATTGTGTGAGAGGAACACCACCTTCTGGTCCTTCTCCACATTGAACGATACATTGTCGAAGAGAACAGTTCCGTCGGTATCTACGGCCTTCAGTCCGTCTACCTCCAGTATCTGGTTGCCTGGCTCCCTGTCCATCTGGAATATGATGCCAGGGTACTTGCGGCTTGATGGGCGTATTTCCTCAATGTTCAGTTTCTCAAGCATCTTCTTGCGTGAGGTGGTCTGACGGCTCTTTGCCACGTTGGCAGAGAATCTTCTGATGAACTCCTCCAGCTGCTTGCGCTTCTCTTCGGCCTTTAGTCTCTGGTTCTGTGCCTGTCTGAGTGCCAGCTGCGAGCTTTCATACCAGAACGAGTAGTTTCCTGCGAATACGGTTATCTTTCCGAAGTCTATATCCACGGTCTGAGTCGATACGGCATCAAGGAAGTGTCGGTCGTGGCTCACGACGAGTACCGTCTGTTCGATGTTGCCGAGGTAGTCTTCGAGCCATTCTACAGTCTCCAGGTCGAGGTCGTTGGTAGGCTCGTCGAGGAGCAGGTTGTCAGGATGTCCGAAGAGAGCCTTGGCCAGCATGACCCTAACCTTCTCGTTGTTTGACAGCTCGCTCATGTGTTTGGTGTGCAGCTCGTCCTTTATGCCGAGGTTCTGCATCAGCTGTGCGGCCTCGCTCTCAGCTTCCCAGCCGTTCATCTCCGCGAACTTCAGCTCTAGTTCGGCAGCCCTGTTGCCGTCTTCCTCGGTCATCTCTGGCTTTGCGTACAGTTTCTCGCGCTCCTTCATGTTCTCCCACAATGGACCGTGTCCCATGAGGACTGTGTCCATAACGCTGAACTCGTCGTATTTGAAGTGGTCCTGCTCCAATACCGACAGGCGCTCGCCCGGACCAAGCTCAACGGTACCCTTGTTTGGCTCAAGGTCGCCGCTTATGGCACGCAGGAATGTTGACTTACCGGCGCCGTTGGCTCCGATAATGCCGTAGATGTTACCGTGAGTGAACTTGATGTTTACGTCTTTGTAGAGAACTCTTTTACCGAATTGGATGGCAAGATTCGTAACTGTTATCATCTTTGTATACCTTATTGATTTGAATTATTTTGCAAAGGTACAAAAGAAAATCGATATGAGCAAAGTTTGCCTTTGTTTTCAGGTTTCAAATTGAATGGGCTCAGTGAAAAAACATGGGAAGGGATTCACTAAATGAAGGCGTCTTTTCCCAAGCAATGCTTTGCGAGGACAGATGCAAAGCTTTGCGTGGACGGATGCAAAGCTTTGCGTTGGCTGTTGCAAAGCTTTGCGTTGGCTGTTGCAAAGCTTTGCGTGAGAGATGGGCTAAACTGGCACGGAAATCGTCAGTCCTATTTTAACGTGAGTTCGATGAATTCAAAACAATGAAAGCTGTGTATCAACTGTACGTTGTACATTGATACACGGCTTCTTGGGAAACATACAATAAGCAGCGATAGCTCCAAGCAGGTTCACGATGAAATTGTCAAAGCACCTGTGTCTTGAATGTTCCACTTGTGCAATATTCTTCAACTCGTCATTTACCGTTTCTATTATTGCTCGTTTCCTAAGCAGCAGCTTGTCAGACACGCTCATCAAGGCACCTTTCATGTTGTTTTTAAGTTTGGTGA
>NZ_NPJH01000096.1 GCF_002251365.1 Prevotella sp. P3-122 | reverse complement strand
GTTTTATAGGGCTATTTGAATAAACAGATATCGATTTTACTAAATTAATATTCTCAATATCTATATACTTTGTTCCAGACATTTGATAATACCCATTATCTACCAATCTATTACCAAAATCTTGGTATGATAGAGAGGGAATTATATCTATATTATTACATGCAAAAATAAGGTTTCCTGAATAACAGGAAATCGGCATCTCTATATCAACATTAGAAAAAGGTACATCCACATACATTTCTCCATTAATCGCGATATCACATGTTCCATCATCATCATATTCGCCATCCAATCCTCTTAATCTTACTTCATACCAACCATCTATATTAATTGGGATTTTTCCTATGAAATCACAATAACAATCATATAATGTTTGTGATAACAAAGTTGGATTGTAATAATTATATACATCAACAACATATGGCCCACCTATAGTTGGATTAGTATATACCGTCAAAGTATCTCCTGCTTCACATCTAACCATTTGTGAAAAGGTATATTTCGCCTTATAACCGGCCATGCACGAAGCAACAAATGGAAAATTTGTTTCATCTCCACCAAAAAGATTAAAACTCTTATCATACAACTCTGAAGGAATATTTCGTAACGGAGAGTTTTTGGTTTTTATAGAATTTACATACTCTGTATATTTTACAGAGTCTTCTGAATTTATGATTTGGTGTTGTGTGAGAAATATGTTATCTACATTTGCTACATGTGGAGCTGAATCAAATATCTCAACAATATTATCACCTCGTTTAAACATATACGGTTTTGAAGAATTAAAACTATGCCAACTTGGTTTCTTTGATACAATAGTATCTACACAAATACCATTTATCATAATTGGATATTCTTTCAATATACCAGAAAGTGATTTTCCTCCAAGAATAAATAGATTTAAATAATATGAGCCTTCTTCGTCCACCTTTACATAGAAAGATCTCTTTGTATTCAATCCGTCAATAGAGATTGTTGACTTATTAACAACAACCTTATTGCCCCCAACCTCTCGCATAGATTCACAAAATGCGCTCAGACAACAATTTATTAATAGTACTAATATTAAAATCTTTTTCAT
>NZ_NPJH01000095.1 GCF_002251365.1 Prevotella sp. P3-122 | reverse complement strand
GCGCCATTCCGGAATTCCGCTTTGCCCAATTTGTCCGCGAGGGCGGCGTGGCACCGGCATTCCTGCTTTCGGATTACAGCGTCAATCGCAGGCGGGCGACGTTGACGGCCGCAGTGATCGACCTTGAGGCCAGACTTGCCGATGCCGCGATCCAAATGTTTGACCGACTTATCGGCGGCATGTTCACGCGCGCGCGGCGTGGGCGCGAGCGGCGCTACCAAGATAGTATTCAGTCGGTGGGGCAACTCATGCGGCTGTTTGGCGCCACGATTACAGCACTTGATGAGGCTGTCCAGAATGGCGGCGAAACGCTCGAATTGATTGACGAAACGGTGGGCTGGGACCGGCTTGTTTCGGCAAAGGCCCAAGTAGATGCCCTTGCTGATCTTGCCGGCGAGGACGCACTGGTAACGGCAACCGAGCGTTACGCCACGCTACGGCGTTTCAGCCCGGCATTTCTGGACGCCTTCACCTTCAAGGCGTCTGGAACAGGGACGGCACTGATCAAAGCCATCGATGTCATTCGCGATGCGAACACACGAAAGTCGCGCGACCTTCCCGATGGCGTTCCACTGCCATTCCCCAATCGGCAG
>NZ_NPJH01000094.1 GCF_002251365.1 Prevotella sp. P3-122 | reverse complement strand
CAAGGCGTCACGAGCAAAGACCGCAGTCTTTTCTATCATTGGCAGAGAGGTCAGACCCCAAGGTTATGTCTATGCACAAAGCGTTGAGTGTGAAGAGCCGTGTGAGGGGAGACTTTCACGCACGGTTTCTGTGAGAGGGTGAGGGTGAAACTCCCTCGCTCTACTCGACCCTGACCCTCAATTATTTAATAGTTTTAAATTATTGATAAATTCCTTTATACGGAGCTAATTCTCGTACCATTATTCTTGTTTTTTTAATTGTAAAAATAGAGGAAAAGCTAATAGTCTTTTAGGCAAATCACTTGTATATCCATATAACTTTCCATCATCGACATGATGCTGGCAAATTTTTCCATCGAAATCCACTATTATAGTGTCACAATGGATACCTAAATTTGCAGAAGCCATGTTAAAATCATCTTTCAATGTTGTCAATGCTATACATCTATTAATATCTTTTATTTCTATATTTTGTTTCTTATCTAATAAAAATGAAACTTTCACTTCTACATCAAATACAAAAGGAGAAAAGATTTCTATTCCCCAAATAGAATCTAAAGGAAATTTATTACGCATGTTATTCAATATAGTACAAATTGCATTTATACTTATGTTACTAACATATCCATGCTTATTTTTATTTCTTATATTCTTTGTGTATGCATTCGGGTAATAATCTACAGGTTCAACTCTAAGTATAGTTCCTTTTGATACTTTGAAAAATGCGAAACACATGTCTGATAAGACTTCATCCCCTTTAACATAAACACAAGTCATATTCCTATCATTTACAGTTGTCAATTCAATTTCTTTGCTGTTAATTTGCGTTTTATTTTCAGAGCAAGAACAAAATAACAGAAAGAAAAATATACAATTTAATTTTATGAGTGATAACATATCCATACTTTTCTTGTTTCTATTTTATACCGCATTTCCACAATTCTGTTTTTAGGTTTTTCTCCCATTCGTAATAGATAGTCTGGATCGTTTGGTGGGCATGCATCTTGATTAAATGATTTATCATCATTGTTTTTTTCGTTGCCTTTCCATTTTCTCCTTTATTTTCTCCTCGTAGAGTGTAATCAGCGTATCGAACTTAATGATTTCTTCATCCGTGGCATTTGTTGCCTCGAGGTAGTCGATATGGTTGCGTATCAAGTAGAATTCACTATTGGTCTTTATATATCCTCTGTCCTCAACCTTTTTCACCCTTTCCAATCGTTTCTTGTCAAAGTCACGTAAATCCTTGCCGCAAGCAGCACGAAGACGAGCATTGAGGATGGAGTATTCTTTGTCTGATGGAGATGGCTTTAATTCATTTACATATGAATACCATTCTTTTAATTTTTTTAAATTTCTATTTTTGTAGAATTTTAGGATATCAGATTTCATTTTTTCGAAATCCTTTTGAACTTCCAAGATTTCATTTTTATCAATGGTGTCATTAATAAAACAACTACATGCATAATCATACATGATTAAGCACCATTCTTTATAAAATTCTAATTCTTCCATTTTTTAATGTTTAAAAACCTGTATATAGCGCTATATTGCCGAAGTATTTGTTTGCTCTATCATGGAAATGTCTTCCTAATGGATTCTTTGCAGCAACTCCTCGTATCATCAAAACATCATTTCGTTTGACCTTTTGTCTCATGTATAACAAGTACTCTGTTTTTCTGTAGAGCATAACTTTAGTTTCAATGTTTCGAACCAACTTGGGCTTTAGGGCATCGTTTTACATCTACCCTCAGAGGCATGCATGTCAAGACACGTGGCAATTTCCCTATATAGCCATAATCAGCACCATTAATACGGCATCTTTTAGTGTCCATGTTTAAAATTTTACCATCATAATTTAAACCAATATTGTTAACTTCAATATTATATTTCTTCAAAACCGCATTCATTTTGTCTCTAAGATTTGTTTTGTTCATAAAATCCTTAACATGTTTATGGAAGTCCTCACATTTATGACCTTCAAAATCATTGGATATAGCAATTTCTATATCAAAGACATCTTCATTCATAAACGCTATTCCCCTTAATGAGTCAAAGTTTAACTCATCTTTCGCTAAACTTAAAAAAGTTGATAATCCTGCAACAAGCTCATCACTTATATGCCCTTTTCTGCAATCAAATGTTTTGTCTTTTAGCTTTTTTATAGTCCGTTTACAATCTACAGAATGTTCAGTATCTACGGAACCAATACCTATATCATAAGTCCCATCTTTGTACTTAAAAGTGTCGAAACTAATACTCGAGACAGTATCGCCCTTTATGAGGTAATATAATTTACCGCTGTAATCCCTGCATGAAACTGCTATTAGGCGAGTTTTACTTTGCTTGTTGTTATTAACGCACGAATTAGAAACTAAAAGCAATATTAAAATCAAGATGCTCTTAAATAATTTTGAAATAACCATATGCTTTATTTTTTTATTTAACGTGAGTTCGACGAAATATAAGTGCTTGAAAATTTGGTGATTAGCGAAAATTGTTATAACTTTATAGTGTTGAAATACAAAGAATTACAAACAACAATCGCTATGATCACCGAGGACAAAGTTAGAGAATTATTTTGTATTGCAGATGATTTTTGCAAGTTTTTTGATGCCATGATGGAAAAATATACACTGAAAGCAGATAAGAAACGGCAATATCACCGCAAGTCAACCATGTCAAAGGCAGAAATTATGGTAATCATGATACTGTTTCATGATTCAGGCTACCGTTGCCTGAAACATTTCTATATAGAAAAGGTATGCAGACATATGCGTCACCT
>NZ_NPJH01000093.1 GCF_002251365.1 Prevotella sp. P3-122 | reverse complement strand
CATGGCGGATGCCTTGGCTCATGGAGGCGATGAAGGACGTGATAAGCTGCGATAAGCCCGGGGTAGGTGCAAATGACCTCTGATCCCGGGATTTCCGAATGGGACAACCCGGCTGTCTGAAGGACAGCCGCCGTCGGCACAGTCCGATGGCGCCAACCGAGGGAACTGAAACATCTTAGTACCTCGAGGAAAAGAAAACAAAACGTGATTCCCCCAGTAGTGGCGAGCGACCGGGGAAGAGCCCAAACCGCAGGCGTAGCAATGCGCCT
>NZ_NPJH01000092.1 GCF_002251365.1 Prevotella sp. P3-122 | reverse complement strand
TTTGCCGCCGGCTTCCTTCAGATTCCACCTCGCGATGGACACCCTTGCCCTTGGCTATGTGATTCCCGCTATTAGGGCTCACTCGGGACTCGCACCCGTTAGCTAATGCTCATGCTGAGCGTACCAATAACGATATCGCCTTGGAGATTGTAAGGCGATATTGCGAACGGAGTGGAGGGATAGAACTTCAGACATATAGCTCTCCACGCAGCGGCATGCAGCGCATAAGGGAGTGGCAGCCAGATGTGGTGCTGCTGGATATTGAGATGAGCGGAACGTCGGGCATAGAACTGGCGAGGCAACTGCCCACTTCCTGTTGCCTGATATTCACTACGGCATACGCACAATATGCCTTGGAAGGTTTCGAGGTGAATGCTGTCGATTTCCTTCACAAGCCTTTCTTCTACGAGCGTTTCGAGCGTGCCATGCAGAAGGCACGGCAATGGGTGCGCATGCACGACCTGCTCCGAACATCGGAGTCTGCCGTGCGCCAACTGTTGCTGAAGTCTGACTACAAGACCATCTCTGTCTCCATCGACACCATATTATATATAGAGTCTATAGACAATTACGTCAAGGTGCATCTTGCCGACGGAACGTCGATGCTTTCCAAGATACCGCTGCATATCGTGGAGGGGCAACTGCCGCAGGGAGAGTTTATACGCATACACCGTTCGTTTCTCGTGGCAAGATGCCGCATAGCGCGCTTCTCAAAGACAGAGATAATACTGGAGAAAGACGGGAAGGCACTGCCCATTGGAAGGAAATATATGGACAATTTGAAATTATTAAAACTTCGCAAGTAGTAAAAAGGAGGTAGATGAAGAATGAAAATACTTCTTTTACCTCCTTTTTACTACTATAGTTGAGCGAAACTTGAAAAGTCCTACTTGTCAACCTTGAAAATCTTGTGGTCTTTTATGTAAAGTCCACGTGTAGGCCGTCCTGAGAGTCGTCTGCCCTGCAGGTCATAGTATACAGAGCTTGCCGGGTCGTGTGGTTGAGAGGTTGTAACAACATCTATGCCGGTAGCCCATCCGTAGAAGTCGAAGACACGGGTTTCCATTCTTCCCAATGCCATCACCTCAGATATTGAGAGTGCGCGGTTGTAGACGATGAAGTCATCGAACATGGCATCGGGCGAGCCCCAGAACGACCCTTTGCCAAGGCAAATCTCTGCCGAGGAAGAAAGGAGATCGAGCAGCAGACTGTAGTCGAAGCCTGTTGCCGTGGTGACAGTCTTTCCGTCCATCACGCCGTTCCATTTGCTGAAGTTTGTCTTCTTGCTGTCCACATACATCGTGACGCTTGATTTTGTGAACACCAGAGTAACAAGGTGCCATGTACCAGTTCCAAGCGTTGTGGCGACAACATCATTGGGATGGTTGATGTCTATCCAGTTGTTGTTCTCAGCATTGCCGTCATTGTAGCCGATGTATGTGTTGCCTGTCATGTACAGCCGTGCCGTTCCGTCAGTAAGGCCGAACAGCGCGTCCCAGCTGTTGTTGTCAGCACGCTTCACCCAGAACGATATTGTCGCACCATTGGCGAGTTCCTGTCCCAATAGCGGATTGGGCATGGCCACGTAGCTCTCGTTGCCGTTGGCACCGAATGTCAGATGAACGTAGTTGCCAGTCCTGAGGGGATCATCATCGCTGAGTGTCGGCACCTTGTTTGTTCCTTTCTTCAGCAGCGACGCCTTCCTGCTACTGTCGAAGGCATCGGCGAGATCATCATCGTTGAAGCCATAGTATGCCACCATGCCGCTCTGCCAGTCGGCTGTAGGAAGGGCGTTGGCCTCGGAATAGGCGTTGACGGTATAGCTCTTCTCCCAATACCATCCTGGGGTCTCCAGTCTTACCGACAAGTCTACGTAGGTATTCTCCTGCAGTCCCGTAGGATTGTATTTTCCATATGGCGATATGACATCCTCGTTGCTGCTTGTCCATGTCATCTTCACGTTGCCGGCCTTCAGGTCCATGCTGTAGAGGTCTATGTCGCGCATGACGTTCTGCTTGTTCACTAAAGGCTCCGTCTGATTGTTCAGCTGCCATGCCAGGTCGTATTTTGGCGACATCTTGTAAGCCCAGACGCTTGTTCCCGTCGACGGTGCGCTTGCCGACAATGAAACGGTATGCACGGTCTTGCCGTCCATGACCTCCTCCGTCACCACACCATTGTATTTTATGCCTCCAAGAACGAGCGATATATATCCCGTACCTTCCGTAATGGTCCATGTGCCTGTCTTGCCGCCAGTGATTTTCCCGTCTTCCGACAGTGTTATCTCTATTGGCGTCACCTCCTCGTAGTTGGCATAGTCCATGCCGTATTTGTGTATCAGCAGCTTGTAGGTTCCTGCCAGCTCGGCAGCGGTGAATGGCTGTGCGGAGGCAATGTCGGCATCGGTCACCATCTCGCCATTATATCTGAAAGGAGAGGCAACGAGCCATCCGTCGCTGTTCGTAAACAGCTGGTGTGCCCTTACCTGATGTCCGGCTGTGCCGTCGTTGAATTTCGTATGGCATACGAGGAAAGCCCTTCCGTCTTCGGTCGTTATCGCTGAGTTGTGACCCTGCGCGCATTCCCCGACGGTCTGGAAACCCCATCCGTTGTATGCTCCCATTAACTTTCCGCCCCTTGTATCGCCATTCTTTCCGTAGTTCATCGCGTACGATGTGAAGATGGCACTCTTGCCCTTGGAGTCCTTGTACGGTCCGTCGGGCTTGTCGGAGCGGAATACCCTCATCTCATATCCTCCGTCGGGAGAGAAGAAGCCGTAGCTTACGAACAGATAGTACCAGTTGCCTATGTGCTCTATGTACGGGCCCTCGCCCGACACGTAGTATCCTCCCGCAATTTTCTTGCCGAAATATGGGTCGCTTGTCACGCCGTTCGACGAGCCGTTGACCGAGGGATATTCCACATCGTAGTCTCTGAGTCCTGTCTCCTCGTCGAGTTCCAGCATCCATATGCCGCCCGACCATGAGCCGTAGCACAGCCATAGCTTTCCCTCCTCGTCGAAGAATACGTTGGGGTCTATGGTGTGCGGCCAGCGCTCGCCCCATTTGGTGCCCACATTATAGCGTGAGGGCAGCGCCGACTGCTCGCCAAGCACTATCTCGAGGTCGGTCTCCTTGTATGAGTGTGAGGTGTCATAGAAGCCGCATGTCACCACAGGTCCCTGGTAGAGGTATGGTCCGGTGATGTTGTCGGCGGTGAGCAGGATGATGCTCGAGTGCCAGGCGTCGCCATTGATGCTCAGATACTGGCACCATTTATTCATCGTAGGGTTCCATATCACGTCGGGAGCCCACATGTTGCCGTTTATGTCGTAGCTGGCATCGCTGCGCTTCGACCAGTCCATGGCGTTGAAGGCCGGCAGGGCTACGGTCGCCCCACCCTTCTTTACGGCAGTAACGGCAGGCGTGACGAAGGCCACGTCATTGCCGGCATTATTGTTTGTGCCTTGTTGCCAGGTGAACGAGGACGATGTCCAGTTCTGCATATCAGTGGAATAGGCGCATCCGCGGTGGGAGCCGAAGATGTAATACCTTCCGCTGCCCTGGTCGTAGACCACCGACGGGTCGTGTATGCTCACCTCCTTCTTTGTCTTGTTAGCATACAGCGTTTTGGCTTCCGTATAAGTCAGTTCTGTCTGCGCTGATGCGGCCAAAGGGATGGCGGCGGCAAGCAGCAGCACATGTTTCAGTTTGATGTCTGTCATAGGTTGTGGTAAAAATGATAAGTTTCAGTTGACAATGCAAAAATAATTAAAAAACGATTATCCGACAAACAATTGCATGATTTTAACACAGAAAGACCTGTAGCATACCGACACTATGCTCGCTGTATGCAGATATGGCCTCCCGTGGAACGTAGAGCGTACCATTTAGATAAGGTTCATCAGAAATATGGAGTGACGAACATAATAATATATTATTCCTAAAGTATATTATTAAATGAAGTGGGTGAAACCGTTTGCCATAGGATATGAATACGTTTGCATCCCTGATAAGGTTAATAACCTTACGGCTGAAAGGTTAATAACCTTACGCCCTTAAGGTTATTAACCTTATCGGCAATGATATATATATATGCATAGACCACGCAACAATATATTGTCACTCGAGATATAGCATGAACCGCAAATATGAATACGCCACAGACAAGATTTGTAACCTTAGCGGCAATGAAGGTAACAAATACAGAGCACACTGCTATAAATGGTAATCACTCGAAATGCCGGATGACCCCAACTTCTTCTTGTTGGCATTCATTTTCCTGCCATTAAAGTCATTGTTCTTCTGTATCACTTGGTCTCTGGCGAACTTGGTTTTCTCAATGCAGAAGTCCACATTTCTTTGCCGTTTGCTCCACTGTTTTATTGCCTTTTCTTAGCTCTGACATACATGCCGGGACGGAACATGGCGTTGTGGTCTTTCACCTTGGCGTAGGCTTTGATGGAGTAATCCGTCTTGTCAACAGCCTGATCTACAGAGATGACAGTGGCCGAGAAGGTTGACTTGCCCATGCCATTGACGCGGAAGGACAGTTCGGTACCTCTGTCTATCAATTGTAGGTCTTTCTCGTAGACCGTGAGCTGTATGAGCGGCTGCGACTTGTTGATGACATCACAGATGGCACTGCCGGCTTCTACATATTTGCCCAGATTGACTGTCAGATTGGTGACATAACCACCGATGGGCGAGGTGACAGGCAGGTAAGTCTTGATGCCTCCGTTCTTCACCGCAAGAGGACTGATGCCCAACGCACGCAGCTGAGCCCCTGTGGCAGAAGCCTTGCTCTTCATGGCGAGATATTCTGCCTTGCTCTGCTGCACCCTTTTCTGTGAGGCAGCTTCCTTTGAGCCTAACGAACGCTGGCGGTTGTACTCCTGCTCAAGATATTCCAATTGTGCCGAGGCCTCCAGATAGCTCTGTTGCAGCTCGATGAATCCGGGGTCGTCAAGCAGGGCTATCACCTGCCCACGGCTAACAGCCTTGCCGGGCATGACATAGAGCTTATGAATGCGCCCGCCCATTGTTGATGACACGGTTGCCATCTGGGTGGGAGAGGCAATGAGCACTCCGTTGAATGTAGGACTGTTGGCCACATTTGTGGCACTCGATACGGCATCTACTGTCACAGAGTCTTGTTGTGCCGTTGATGCTGACGTGGTGTCGGCCGAGGCCGTCTGTTGGCCCTCAGCTGTTTCAGATACATTCTGTTCTTTTCCGCCGCATGATGCCAGTAATAATGCTGCCATCAGCAATGTAGGATATATTTTCATGTTGTCAAATTGTTTTTATTCCGAATATAATTCCAGTTCTACTGCTGTCACATTGTATTCATGTACAGCATCTATATATTGTTTGCGAATGTCGCGTGAAGTGTTCAGACTCTGTACAAGTTCGGCTATATCCGTCTCGCTCTCCTCATACAGCAACACGGCGTTGCGTTGCAGCTCGTCAGCCTCATGCAAGGCTGCATCAACATAGTAGGCCACATTCTTGGCATTCATTGACAGTTGGTCTCTCAGTTCTTCCACCTTTCGCCGTAATTGCGTGCGGTTTTCCTCAGCCTCAAACTGGGCAGAGAGAGCCTCCATCTTGGCCTGTTTCACCCTGCTTTTCTGTGGGAAGAACAACAAGGGGAACGACACCCCTACCGACCATGAGCTGAGATTTGTCAGAGGTGCGATTTTCTGTAGGGAATAACCGATAGAAAACTCAGGGAAAAACTTGCTTTTCTCAATGTTCACCATGTCTTGCTTCTGCCGTGCCTGCATGTCAAAATAGGTGAGATAGGTGGCCGACGGCTGTTCACAGAGCGTGGCAGGGAGCAACGACAGGAGGGTATCCTCAGGCACGACTGGTTCTGTCGACCGACATACCCAGGCAAAACGCTTGGCTGCAACGGCCAACTGGTCTTGTGCCTGCACCCTTTTGGTGTGCTGTTCTGCCGCCAGGGTGTTCATCATCGAGTATTCCAGTTTGCTGATGTCGCCCTGCTCATATCTGAGGACACTCATCTCACGCAGACGCTTGGCTGTCTGTTCCTCGCCCTGCCACAAGCGGCACAAGGCCAGGGCAGAGAGATATTCGCACCATGCACGCTTCACCTCCGCAGTAATTTCCCTTTTTACAATGTCACGGTAACGCTCACCTGTCGCGGTCATGGTTTTGGCAAGCACATTCTTGTAATGCGGAGTAAGCAACGAACCTAACGATTGTTCCACAGTGAGCTCGTTGTCGGCTCTGGTCTCCCCATTCAGTTGTCCCCACGCAAATCCGATGTTGGTATTGCCACCATCCCAGGCTTCCCCACGCATGGCGCGAGCACGCTCTATCTCTGCGTTGGCCATGCTTATGCGTGGCGAACGGTTGACCGCCATGTCGACAGCCTCGGCAAGTGATATGTGTCGTGGCTGGGTTTTGACTTGCGGTTGGGCTTGAGCAATGGTAAACAAGGCAACAATGGTAAATAATGTAGCAAAACGCTTGGGCACAACGCCACGGCGTACCAAGGCTCTCCAACTCACAGGGAAGGCGTTGACCATACGGTAGAATGCAGGAATGACAATCAAGGTGAGTACAGTGGACACTATCAGGCCGCCGATAACAACAGTGGCCAATGGACGCTGTACCTCAGCACCGGCTGACGTAGCCACTGCCATGGGAACAAAGCCCAACGAGGCTACAAGACCCGTGAGGAACACGGGACGAAGAATATGCTTGCACCCGGCATACACCACCTGGTTGGTGCATCTGCTGTAGGCACCTGACCGGCGTATCTCGTTGAAATGGTTGATCATCAATATACCGTTGAGCACCGCCACACCAAACAGGGCGATAAAGCCCACTCCTGCCGAGATGCTGAATGGCAAACCGCGTATCCAAAGGGCGGCAATGCCTCCAATGAGCGACAGTGGAACGGTGGAGAATACTACCAATGAATAGGTAACGCTCTTGAATGCAAAGAAAAGCAGAAGCAATATAAGCATCAGGGCGATAGGTATCACGACAAGCAGTGTGTTGATGGCATTCTGCAGGTTTTCAAACTGCCCGCCATATTCAAAATAATAGCCAGGTTTCAGTTTGACATTCTTGTCGAGTGTGGCACTGATGTTCTCCACCACCTTCTGAATGTCAGCATTGCGCACGTTCACACCGATGACAATCCGTCGTTTGGCGGCATCACGGTTGATTTGCAGAGGACCGTTGACCAGGTCGATGCTTGCCACTTCGCTCACTGGTATCTGCATGTCGTCTGACGTGCGCACCGTCAGGGCATTGAGGTCAAGGTCTTTCACCAGTTCGTGGTCGAGGCGCACCACCAGGTCGAAGCGACGCTCGTTCTCAAACACCACACCTGCAGTCTCGCCGGCGTATGCCGTACGGATGATAGAGTTCAGCTCTTCAATGTCAATGCCATATCGGGCAATCTTGTTTCGGTCGAAGTGTACCACCAACTGTGGCAGACCGACAGCCTGTTCCACAATCACGTCGGCAGCACCAGGCACCTTATTTATATATGAAGCCGCCTCCTTGGCTTTTTCGTATAATTCGTCCATGTCCTCACCGTAGAGCTTGATGGCGATGTCGGCCTTGGCACCAGTCATCAGCTCGTTGAAGCGCAGCTGTATGGGCTGACTGAAATTGAACTCTGCATCAGGCACTACTTCCAATGCCTGTTTCATCTTCTCCACCATCTCGGCCCTGCTGCTTGCAGAGGTCCATTCCTTGAAGGGTTTCATCACAATCATCACGTCGGCATCTTCCACCGACATAGGGTCTGTGGGCACCTCGGCCGTACCGATTTTGGCCACCACATGCTTCACCTCGGGGAATTTTGTTTTCAGAATCCGCTCTGCCTTCTCTGACACTTCAATGCTCTTTGTTAGCGAGCTGCCTGCCGGAAGGGTCATCTGCATGGCAAAGTCGCCTTCGTCGAGTGTGGGGATGAACTCTGCGCCCAAACGGGAGAACAACAACAGGGCTGCAGCCAACAGGGCAAAGGCTGAGGCAATGGTCGGCACGGTGCGCTTCATGCAGAAATGAAGTACTTTGTAGTAAATCCGTCCTAACCTGTTGAAAAACCTGTCGGCAAAAGTGGGCTTCAGGTCGACGTGTCTTGGCAGGAATATTGCTGCCATCATCGGCACATAGGTGAGCGAGAGAATCAGCGCACCGATGATGCAGAATACCAGGGTCTCGGCCATTGGGGTGAAATATTTGCCCTCTATGCCACTGAGCGTCAGCAGTGGGAAAAACACGATGAGGATGATGAGCACGGCAAAAGCCGAACTGCGCACCACCTTGGCTGCACCTTGCTCCACCTCGTTGTTCATCTCGTCGGCACTGAGCTGCTTGCCTGCCAGACGTTTGGTGTAGATATGGGCCAATATGCCTTCGATAATCACTATGGATCCGTCAACCACGATACCAAAGTCAATGGCACCAAGACTCATCAGGTTGGCTGACACGCCAAAGATGCGCATCAGGATGAAACCGAAGAGCATGGCCAGGGGAATGACCGAGGCAACAATCATGCTGGCCCGGACATTGCCCAGGAACAGCATCAGCACCACGAACACGATGATGGCGCCCTCGACCAGATTGTATATCACGGTAGAGATATTGCGGTTGACCAGTTCCGAACGGTTCAGGTAGGGCTCGATGGTGACGCCTTCAGGCAACATCTTCTGTACCTTATCTATACGGCTCTGCAGTTCCTTGGTCACCACATTGGCATTGGCTCCCTTGAGCATCATGGCGATACCGCCCACACACTCGCCTTCTCCGTCCATGGTCATGGCGCCAAAGCGCTTGGGAGCACCGAAGCCCACACGTCCGATGTCGCTTATATGCACCGGCATACCATTGCGGTTGGCCACAACAATCTTCTCGATATCCTTGATTTTCGAAATCATGCCCTCTGAGCGGATATAGTATGCCCGGCCTTTTTTCTCGATATAGCTGGCTCCTGTGTTTTGGTTGTTCTTGCTGAGTGCCTCAAACACGTCGCCAATGGTCAGCTTTTGAGCAGTCAGCACATCTGGGTCGATGGCTATCTCATATTGTTTGAGGTAGCCTCCGAAACTGTTTATTTCTACAATGCCCGGAATACCCGACAACTGCCGGCGCACAATCCAGTCTTGAATGGTGCGCAGCTCCATGGCGTCATAATCCTTGGCATGTGCCTTGTCCACCTTCAATACATACTGGTAGATTTCCCCCAGACCTGTAGTGATGGGCATCATCTCGGGTGTACCCAGTTCTGAGGGTATCTCGCCTGCCACTGTCTGTATCTGTTCGTTGATGAGTTGTCGGGCTTCAAGGGTGGGTACACTCTCCTTGAACACCACTGTGACCAACGACAGTCCGAACCTTGACACCGAGCGTATCTCGGTAACATTCATGATGTTGCTCATCGATGTCTCTACAGGAATGGTAATGAGTTGTTCAACCTCCTGTGGAGCCAGGGTGGGCGACACTGTCACAATCTGTACCTGGTTGTTGGTGATGTCGGGCACAGCATCTACAGGAAGGGTCAACATGGCGTAGATGCCTCCTAAAAGCAGAAAGAATGTGGATAATGCCACAAAGAGTTTCTTGCGTACTGAAAATCTTACTATACCATTAAACATATATATTATATATAATATTGTCTTATAGTGATATCTCTTTCAGCCGGGCTTGGTTGAGTGTTATACAGAGATTTAGCATTATATCATACAGAGATAATGCAAATTTATAAAAAAATCCCGAATTACAAGCAATTCGGGATTAAAAACTAATGTCATTACTATAATCGTACATTTTGACAAGAAAACATCAAACCTGTCTTAGGCCAGGAAATATCTCATCACAGGCTGCAGCAAATAGTCGTAGAGCCTTTGGCTGTATCGTTTTCTCGCTGCCGAGGCAGCCAAGAGTATTGGCATGAACATAAATTCGGAATTATTTGCCCATTGCCGGAAGCCGTCATTGGGCTTGAACGTATCGGCAAAGGAGACAAACTACAAATACTACTTTCATTATCTTCGCATCATAAGTATTTTGCGAGTACAAAGATATTCGCATAATACTACATATCCTTGACAATGGCGTTAGATATCTGTGAAAAACACGACTCAGAGGGAGCATACATTCGACACAGCCACTAAGCGGTGTGTTATATGACAAGCAGGACTTCATATATGTCGAGGTGACAAGATACGACAAAACATTACCTTTCTATCCTTCCTGTGGTATTCCCCATCATGGCAATTATCTCTTGCTCGGTTACGAGGTTCTGGTCGCCTGGTACGGTGTTCTTCATTGCGCTTGCCGCAAGTGCGAAGTCGAGGCACCGCTGGTCATCGTCCGCCCAACGCTGACGAGCATGGATGAATGCTGCCACAAAGGCGTCGCCCACTCCCATAGGGTCTATGATGGGCTGTATGTCGTAGATGCGGGTAGTATATAGCTTGTCGTCGGCATAGAGCACTCCCGTGAGGGTATGGTGGGCAGAGGTAATCTGGTTGCGCAGGGCTATGAGCATACGGCGGCAGCGTGGGAACTGCTTTTTCAGTTCCCTGAAATAAGCCTCGTAGGCATTGCGGTCTATCTCATAGCCGGCATCCATGGCCTTGAACGGGATATGCTTCAGCCCGCTTGCCACCTCCCATTCGTTCTGGTCACCGAAAATGAAACTGCTGTATTCCATGAGCTTGTGAAGGGAGTCGTGTGCGTTTGCACCTTCATATCGCCACAGGTTCTTGCGGTAGTTGATGTCGCAGGTGACCTCTATACCCATGCCGTCGGCAAGGCGCACGGCCTCCATAGTAGTGTCAAGGGCATCCTGGCTGACGGAGCATGTTATGCCCGAGCAGTGGAAGAGAGACGCACCGGCAAAGATGTCGCTCCACTTTATATCTCCGTTACGCAGCGTACAGAACGATGAGTCGTTGCGGTCGTAGACGACAACAGGATTTCGCATGGCAGCTGCAGACTCGAAATAGTAGGTACCGAGCCTATCGCCACCCCTCACTATATGTCTGGTACTGAGCCCGAACTGCTGCAGGTGCATGAGAGCCGCCCTGCCCATGGCATTGTCGGGCACACGGGTGACATACTCAACATTATCGCCTAAGCAGGCGAGCGATATAGCGACATTGGCCTCTGAGCCGCCATAGTTGGCTGAGAGCGAGGAGCCTTGGCTCAGACGCTGGCATCCCGACTTTGATAGTCTCAACAGTATTTCTCCGAAAGTAACAATCCTTTTATCCATGACAAGATGATTTTGAATGCAAAATTACTTGTTTTTCTAAAAATGCCATTCTTTTTTATATTGTTTTTTTTGCTCCTTTAGACATTTTTGGTATATTTGCAACAACAAAAATAAATTCTGACATGCATATGAAAGATATCAGACTACTATTACTAATACTTGCCGCAGCAACAGGCTTGGCCAATGCGCAGACTGACGTAAGCCGAAAATATATGGTAAATGCCGATTTCAGCAACGGCACCATGACGAACAAGTCTCCGGAAGGATGGACGTTATCGCTGACAACATCGGGCGTACAGTCTACTATCAGCACTGAGGGGAAAGGCAACGGGCTGATTGCCGCTGGGCAGAACCACTGGCAGCTATGGCAGGAAAGCGGCTCACTGAAGGGAAAGGCCTTCCAGACCACAAGCAGGCTTCCGTTGGGCAGATACAAGCTGACGGTTGACATGGTGACGGCGTTCAGCGAGGGAGAACTGAGACTGTATATTGGCTCCGACTCTACAAAAATCCTATCGGGCAACAACAGGACATACGAGGTTGAGACACTGGTTACATCAGAAACCCCGGAGGCAGGACTTTACATAACTATAACAAACGGCGGACTGCTCGACTTCGACAACTTCACATTGTACAGATACGAACTGACTGCCGAAGATGCCAGGAAGATTGTAGAGCCACTATATAAAATATGTATAGCCGACACCCTGTCGAAGGGACGCCAGAAATGGTATAACCGTGACGAGATGATTGAGGCATTGGAAACCTACAAGAGCATGGGCGATGACGACAGCTCCATATTGGCCGCCACAACCAAACTGCAACAGGCGCACGACAACTTCCAGCAGATAAAGTCCGACTACGTACAGCTCAGGGAGGAGGCGGCAAGCTTTTACACAGAGATACAGAAACTAAAGTTCGCCTATGTCGACAGTGTCTACAACATTCGCAAACAAATCAATTCCTACTACCTCAAGATGGAGGACCACTACGAATGGGTAAAGGCAACCCTGGCATCACTCCACTACATCATGGACGTATACGAGAAGTATAAGGAACTGGCCAAAGCCATCAGCTACGCCAACACACAGATGCAAGCTACCAACTATGAAGGCAAGGCCGACCTGCAAGCCGTCTTCAGCGAGGCATGGCAAACAGCAGCCGAGGCAACAACAACGGAGGAGTTTGACTCATGTATCAAAACCGTCTGCCAGGCACTGGACACTTATCTCGCCACAAGAGCATCTGAATGGATAACCGTCAAGAACGGATTGCCTCACTATACCGACAACAGGGCAACCGTACAGGCACACGCCCCGGGATTTGTGCGCGTTGGTGACATATGGTACATGTGCGGAGAAGACCGCACCAGCCAATGGAACCCTGACGTAAACCTCTATTCTTCCATAGACCTTGTAAACTGGAAATTCGAGAAGAAGATAATACAAAACGGTGTTACCACAGCAGAGTTGGGCAGCAGCAGGATGATAGAGCGGCCTAAGCTGTTGTACAACAGCAAGACAGGGAAATATGTGGTATGGTGCCACTACGAGTCGGGAGACTACAGTGCCTCAGAAGCCGCCTGCTTCGAATGCGACTCCATAAATGGAGCTTACAAATATATATGGAGCGGACGTCCAATGGGCATAAAGTCACGCGACTGCAATGTATTCCAGGACAACGACGGCACCGCCTATTTCATATCGACCACAGAGGAGAACCAGCACCTGG
This sequence comes from Prevotella sp. P3-122, assembly GCF_002251365.1. Taxonomy (GTDB): domain Bacteria; phylum Bacteroidota; class Bacteroidia; order Bacteroidales; family Bacteroidaceae; genus Prevotella. Next base: position 90,348 of record NZ_NPJH01000092.1, on the reverse strand, counting down.
GACTGTTCCGTCTGTCAGACGACTATCATGAGGCCGTTGAGCACACGCAGCTCTTTGCATGGCAAAGCCGCGAGGCTCCTGCCATAGTACGCGTCGGCGACACATACTTTATGTTTAGCTCGGCCTGCTCAGGATGGGACCCTAACCAATGCAAGCTATCATACACCAGCAATCTGCAGACAGGATGGAGCTCACTGTCAGATATTGGCAACAGTATCTCATACGACACACAAGCCGCTGCCATCTTAGAAATAAAGGGAACGAAGGCCACAACCTATCTGTATGTAGGTGACAGATGGCAAGACCCGGGGTTGACAGAGTCGAAGATTATCATGTTCCCGATAACGTTCAACGGCAATTCGTGCTCATTCAAATATCACGAGAGGTTTGACATCAACTTCGTAACGGGCGAATGGCGTGAGACACCGACTGAGGAAATATTCCTGAGCAAGAAGAACTGGAAAGTAGCAGACTGCAGCAGTCAGGAGGGAATCAATCCGGCCTCGTATGCCATTGACGGGAATGTCAACACCTTCTGGCACACCCAATATAGCGGTACCGTAGCAGAAGCACCACACTATATCACCATTGACCTGGGCAAGCAGTACAGCATCAAGAGCTTCCTGGCCACACCACGCATGGATGGGAACACCAACGGACTGATACGTAATTACCAGTTCCTTGTGAGTGATGACGGAGCAAACTGGACAAGCACACGGTCGGGCGACTGGATGCCATACTGTACGGAGGTTGCCATAAATACCAAGGAAGGCAGATACATTAAGCTTGTGTGCACGGAAGGAACATTCGCCTCGGTGGCCGAGTTGGACGTCGTGGCAGAGGAAGTTGATACAGGTATCGATGGTGCCGGCTATGACGATAATGGAAAGACCGTTGCGTCGCACAGGCTATATACCATAGACGGACAGGCGGCATCCGACAGCTGCAAAGGCTTGCTGATAGACAAGATTACCTATACTGACGGTACCACACGATGTGTGAAGAAGGTTGTGAGATAGGAATACGAAATTACGGGTTGTTGCAACAAGAGCAACAACCCGTAACCCGTAATTCAGAATTCGCCGCAGGACTACTTCTTTGCCACAAGTTCCATGGTATCGCGTGCGATAACAATCTCCTCGTCGGTAGGAATGAGGCAAACCTTTACCTTTGAGTCGGGAGCTGAGATGACACGCTCTACGCCACGGCAGTGGTTTGCTTCCTTGTCCATCTTGATGCCAAGGAATTCAAGACCCTGGCAAGAATCCCAGCGTACATCTTCCTGGTTCTCACCTACTCCGGCTGTCCACACGATGATGTCAACACCACCCATGGCGGCGGCATACTCACCGATATATTTCTTTATGCGGTAGTTATACATCTGGAGTGCGAGGTGAGCACGCTCATTGCCCTCGCTGTCAGCCTTCTCTATCTCACGCATGTCGCTTGACAGCCCGGAGATGCCAAGTACACCGCTCTCCTTGTTGAGGAACTCAGCCATCTCATGCGGAGTCTTGCCAAGCTTCTCCATAAGATATGTCACGGCACTTGGGTCTATGTCACCACTACGGCTACCCATCATGAGTCCGGCAAGCGGAGTGAGTCCCATGGAAGTGTCGATAACCTTGCCGTACTTCACGGCAGCTATTGACGCACCATTGCCTACGTGGCAGGTGATAATCTTCTGTGTCTTGATATCCACACCGAGGAACTCGCAGACACGCTGTGACACATAGCGGTGTGAGGTGCCATGGAAACCATAGCGGCGAACATGATACTTCTTGTACAGCTCGTAAGGTATGGCATAGAGGTATGCATAGTCGGGCATTGTGCTGTGGAAAGCATTGTCGAATACTGTTACCTGTGGCACATGCGGCATCAGGGCATTAACGGCGCGTATGCCACGCAGGTGTCCGGCATTGTGTACAGGAGCAAGGTCGCAAAGGCTCTCGATACCGTCCTCAACTTCCTTTGTCACGATGCAGCTCTTCTCGAAGAGGTCACCACCCTGCACTACACGATGGCCAACGGCATCTATCTCGTCGAGGCTCTTCAATGCTCCGAACTCAGAGTCGAGCAGGCACTTGAACACGAAGTTGACGCCTTCCTTGTGGTCGGGCATGTCGTGCATGATAATCTTCTTCTCTCCATTAGGCATAGTAATCTTTATGAATGCCTCATCGAGTCCGATACGCTCAACACCACCCTGTGCCAGAACGGACTCATCGTCCATGTTGTAAAGCTTGTACTTGATAGATGAACTACCGCAGTTCAATACTAATATCTTCATAGTTTTGTATATTATTTTAATTTAGACTTATGCTGTAAGAGCATTTGTCATGCTTTTGCGTCCATTGCCTGGCAGGCGGTTATCGCTACCATATAATATATGTCCTCTACAGAGCAGCCGCGGCTAAGGTCGTTTACCGGGCGTGCTATACCCTGGAGGATCGGGCCTATGGCAATAGCGTCGCCAAGGCGCTGTACCAGCTTGTATGCGATGTTTCCTACCTCAAGGCATGGGAACACGAGCACATTGGCTTTTCCGGCAATGTCGCTGCCCGGTGCTTTCTTGGCACCTACAGACGGTACGAGGGCAGCATCTGCCTGTAGCTCGCCATCAACCTTAAGCTCTGGGGCAAGCTCGTGGGCGAGACGTGTGGCCTCAACAACCTTGTCCACCACCTCATGCTTGGCGCTGCCCTTGGTGGAGAAGCTCAGCATGGCAACCCTTGGGTCAGCAAATCCGGCAACACTCTTTGCGGTCTGTGCCGTGCAGACTGCTATCTGGGCAAGCTGGTTGGCATCAGGCATCGGGGTAACGGCAACGTCACCAACAACGAGCACACCGTCCTCACCATACTGTTTTTCCTTTGAGATAAGCAGCATGCCGCCACTTACGCATGTAATGCCGGGAGCGCACTTGATAATCTGTAATGCTGGACGCAGAGTGTCACCAGTGGTGCTGAGAGCACCGGAAATCTGGCCGTCGGCACCCTCGGTCTTGATAATCATGCAGCCAAGGTAGAGAGGGTTCTTCACCAACTCGCGTGCCTGCTCTATGGTCATACCCTTCTTCTTGCGCAGCTCGGCAAGCAAAGCAGCATACTCTTCGCTCTTCGGGTTGTTGAGCGGGTCGATGATGGTAGCCTTGCCGATGTTCTGCAAACCCCAGCCTGCGGCGAGGTTGTTGATCTCTTCGGGGTTGCCAATGAGAATGATGTCCGCAATGTCGTCAGCCAAAACTTGGTCGGCGGCCTTCAAAGTACGCTCCTCAGTAGCCTCTGGGAGTACGATGCGCTGCTTGTTTGATTTTGCGCGCGCAACAATCTGTTGTAATAAATCCATAGTTTTGTATATGTAGAATGTTAATTGTATATCTTCGTTATTCTCATATCCATTCCTTGCATGCAAAGGTACACCAAAATCAGCGAACGGCAAAGCGATTGCTTATCTTTTTGTTACGCCATCTCTCTTGCCAGCACACTCTCCAACTCTTCTGCCGACAGGCGCAGGCGGAACTCTCCCTTGATGGCAACGCTGATGCGTCCCGTCTCCTCGCTCACCACTATGGCAATGGCATCCGAGTCCTGCGAGATACCCATGGCAGCCCTGTGACGCAGTCCCAGCTCCTTAGGTATGTCAAGACTGTGCGACACGGGCAGTATGCACCCCGCGGCCCTTATCCTCTTCTTCGATATCACCATTGCTCCGTCGTGCAGCGGCGAGTTCTTGAAGAATATGTTCTCTATGAGTCTCTGGTTGATGCGCGAGTCAATCTCGTCGCCGGTATTCGCAATATCGTCGAGGGGAATTGCACGCTCGATTACTATCAGCGCACCGACCTTGCCCTTGGACATATCCATGCATGCCATAACGATGGGCATTATCGTCTCCTTGTCCTCCTCTATCTCGGCAGTCTTCTTGCCAGAGAAGAACTTGAACAGCCCGCGCATACGCTGGTGAGTGCCCAACGAATAAAGGAATTTGCGTATCTCCTCCTGAAAGAGCACTATCAGGCCGACCACTCCCACGGACACCAGCTTGTCCATGATACTGCCCAACAGCCGCATCTCGATGACCTGACTTACAAAAAGCCATATCACCACAAACACGATGATGCCGATGAAAACATTCAGCGACCGGCTCTCCTTCATGAGCCGGTAGATGTAATAGAGCATCAGTGCCACCAGCACTATGTCCACTATGTCTTTTACTCCAAAATCAAAGAACATTGTCTGTGAGATTAAGGTTATTGCCCTGAAGCTGACATCATACTAACCATTCGTACCGTGTCGACAGCCTCCTTCACATCGTGTACGCGAAGGATGCCCGCTCCCTTCATCAGCGAGACGGTATTAAGGGCGACGGTGCCACAGAGCGAGGTCTCTGGCGTACCACCAGTCAGCTTGTATATCATCGATTTCCGCGATATGCCTGCCAGCACGGGCAGCTCCAGCACCAGCAGCCGCTCAGCCTCTGCCATTATCTGGTAGTTCTGCTCAAGCGTCTTGCCAAAGCCGTACCCCGGGTCCAGGATAATGTCCTTTGCGCCAAGGTCACGTAGCTGCTGCACCTCTGAGGCAAAGGCCAGAAGCATCTCGCGGAGTGTTGGCTTCACCGACATGAGGATATATGGCACCCTCAGCTCACCAACCAGCTCAAACATGCTGCCGCTCTCATGGATGGGAGTGTTGACGATACCTGTCAGGCCACCCTCCGAGACATCGTTTATGATGTCAGCCCCCCACTCTTCTATACACCTGCGGGCAACAGATGGCCTATAGGTATCTACCGACAGCGGAACGTCGGGCTGCTCGCGACGAACAATGCCAAGCGCCCACTTAAGCCTTCGGGCTTCCTCAGCCTCGTCGACTTCAGTAGCACCCGGCCGTGTGGAGAACGCACCGACATCTATGAAGGCTCCGCCCTCCTCCACTATCTGGTTGGCCCTCGCGGCTATCTCCTGCTCGGTTTGCTTGCGGCTGCCTGAGTAGAATGAGTCTGGGGTGACATTGAGGATGCCCATAACCTTTGGCTGCGACAAGTCCACAAGGCGGCCTCTAACGTTAATAGTATATTCAACAGGTTTAATCATACCCTGCAAATTTACTAACTTTCCACGAAAGAAAACAATGTTTTCCAAGTTTTTCCTCATAAGAATAAAATATATCGGCAAATTTATATAATTTTGCATCGACATACTATCATTATCATGGACATAGCAGAACTATACAGGCTCTACCTGCAGACAGGCAGGCAAGCAACAACCGACTCCCGCGACTGCCCGGCCGGTTCTATCTTTTTTGCACTGAAAGGCGAGTCGTTCGACGGGAACAGGTTTGCCAAGGCTGCACTCGACAAGGGATGCGCATACGCCGTTGTTGACGAAGCAGAATACGCCGACTGCTCCGACCCAAGGTTCATACTCGTTGATGACGTGCTCACGGCATTCAAGGAGATGGCAAGGGAGCACAGACGTCAGTTCAGCATACCTGTCATCGGCATCACAGGAACCAACGGTAAGACCACAACAAAGGAACTGGTGGCAGCGGTGCTGTCAGAAAAGTACAGCGTAATGTACACTCAGGGCAACTTCAACAACGACGTGGGAGTACCCAAAACGCTTTTGCGCATGGATGCCTGCCACGACATAGCTGTCGTAGAGATGGGTGCAAGCCATCCCGGCGACATCGAGAAACTCGTCAACTACGCAGAGCCCACATGCGGCATGATAACAAATGTCGGACGGGCACACCTGCAGGGCTTCGGCTCTTTCGAGGGGGTAAAGCAGACTAAAGGCGAGCTGTACGATTTCCTCGCAGCACACGATGGCCTCCTGTTTCTCAACTCCGACAACGAGCATCTGGTACAGATGGCTGCCGACCGCAACATATCAAGAGCCATCACCTACGGACAACATACCGAGGCAACGGTGCAGGGAGAGGTTACAGGCTGCTCGCCTTTCCTCGCCTTCCGCTTCTGGACCAACAACATCGCACCAAGAGAGATATCGTCCCATCTCATCGGCGCATACAACATCGACAACATGCTTGCCGCCATCACCATCGGCCTGCATTTCGGTGTCACGCCAGAACAGATATGCCATGCCCTCGAAAGCTACATCCCAAGCAACAACCGCTCGCAGTTTGAGGAGACGGCGCACAACAAACTCATAGTAGACGCATACAACGCCAACCCCTCAAGCATGATGGCAGCACTGCAAAACTTCAGCATCATGGATGCCAGCAACAAGATGGTAATCCTCGGAGACATGAGGGAGCTGGGCGACGTCAGCGACGAGGAGCATCAGAAAATCACTGATTTCATCGGCACTACAGACATCAAGGACGTATGGCTCGTAGGCAGCGAGTTTGCCAAGACATCATGTCCTTACAGGAAATTCAAGGATGTAGAAGAGGTCAAGGCAGCCATATCAGCCTGCCGTCCCTCCGGGTGCTGCATACTTATCAAGGGCAGCAACGGCACAAAGCTGTTCCAACTGCCAGAGATGCTGTAAAGTGAAAAGGAAAGAATGAAAAGTGAATAATCCAACGGTAATGGCTTATTGCAGCCTTTTATATCACAAAGCCATTGGATTCTTCACTCTTCACTCGTCATTCTTCCATTTTCATTTTTGGTGTCACCAGAAATCGACGATTTCAGTCAGCCTGTTTTTCCCATCCCAGACGCAAAGCATTGCAACCGTCCACGCAAAGCATTGCATGTGCCAACGCAAAGCTTTGCAACCGTCCACGCAAAGCTTTGCAAGTGCCTACGCAAAGCTTTGCATCTGCCCTCGCAAAGCATTGCGTGAAAAGAGGCTTGTCAAACAGACAAAAAAAAGAGTTACATTGCTGTAACTCTCTATCATTTTAAGTGGTGCCACCAGGAATCGAACCGGGGACACAAGGATTTTCAGTCCTTTGCTCTACCAACTGAGCTATGGCACCATCATATCTTTTTGCCTTACACGACAGGAGCTGCAGCCCCGTCTTCTGTAAAAGCGAGTGCAAAGATAGTCTTTTTTATCTGTTCCCGCAAATTTTTTTGAAGAAAAATGCTAATAATTGAAAAATTAGCTGTACCTTTGCACCCGCAAACGGGATGTAGCGCAGTTGGTAGCGCACTACGTTCGGGACGTAGGGGTCGGGCGTTCGAGTCGCCTCATCCCGACAGCACAAAGCGCAGACAGGTTCAACACTTGTCTGCGCTTTATCTTTTGCTCCCGTTATACAGTAGAGACAGCTACCTATCCCTAACCTGTCCCTCTCCCTCAATTATCCATTTGTATGTTGTCATTTCCTCCAATGCCATGGGGCCTCGCGGTCCGAGCTTCTGTGTGCTAATGCCTATTTCAGCGCCAAGTCCGAACTGTGCGCCGTCGGTGAAGCTGGTTGGTGCGTTCCAGTATACGCATGCGGCATCAACCGATTGCTGGAACAGGTGTGCCGCCGTCTCGTCGGATGTTATTATTGCCTCGCTATGCCCGGAGCCGTAGAGCTGTATATGGTCCAGAGCCTCGTCAATGGTATCTACTGTACGTATCGCTATCTTCATTGCCATGAATTCCGTGCCGAAGCTGTCATCTGTGGCAGGTTGGAGCAATTCAGAGGGATAGCTTCCTGCAAGAGCCTGGTATGCCCTCGGGTCGGCATATACCATCACTTCGTGACGCGCCAATGGCGAGCATACGGCCGGAAGGTCTGGCAATCTGTCGGCATGCACTATCAGGCAGTCGAGGGCATTGCATACGCTGCACCGTCTGGTCTTGCCATTCTCTACGATACGGGCCGCCATTGCGATGTCGGCATCCTTGTCGAGATAGGTATTCACCACTCCCGCACCAGTCTCTATGACAGGCACCTTGGCGGTGTTGCGGACGAAATCAATAAGCTTTCTGCCACCACGTGGTATGCACACATCAATAAATCCCACGGCGTTGAGCATCTCTGCCGTAGCCTCGTGGGTGGCAGGAAGGAGTGTGGCAACGGCGGTGTCCACGCCGTGTTCCTCAAGCACGGCATGAATGAGGCTTATCGCGGCACGGCACGAGCTGTCAGCATCCTTTCCACCTTTCAGTATGCAGGCATTGCCGCTCTTCAGGCAGAGCGAGAACACGTCGAAGGTGACGTTGGGGCGTGCCTCGTAGATGACGCCGATAACGCCAAAGGGTACGCTTACGCGCTTCAGCCTCAAGCCGTTGTCGAGCGTCTTGTGCTTTGTCTCCATGCCAAGGGGCGAGGGTAGCGTGGCAACATGCCGCATGTCGTCGGCTATTCCCATGAGTCTCTGTTCGGTAAGCATCAGACGGTCGTAGAGAGGGCTGTTGCTGTCCATCCTTGCCAGATCTTCGGCATTGGCCTGCAGCAGCGTGTCGCTGTTGGCTATTATAGCATCGGCTACCGCCATCAGTATGGTGTTTCTCTTATCATCGGTCAGCAAGGCCAGTTTCCGGCTTGCCGACTTCACCTTCGTGAATGTCTCTGTAAGTACCATAAATATATAATAAGGTGTATTCTATTAATTGCCTGCCCACTCTGCCATCATGCCTGGAATTCCGTGTGCCTGGTCTCCTCCGGCCTTGTGATAAGGTCTATGAGGATGTCATCGCGCTTGCCGTTGGCAATAATGACCTTTATTCCACTATGCTGCACCCTTCGGGCAGTAGAATACTTCGACACCATGCCGCCGCGTCCCAAGGAGCTTTTTGATGCCTGGATGTATTGCGACAGGTCGGTGCTGGCCTCCACTTTACGGACAAGCGTACTTTGCGGGTCACAGGGATTGCCGGTATATATGCCGTCGATGTTGCTCAGCAGTACCAGCATGTCGGCGTGAAGCATCATGGCGATAAGCCCTGACAGCTCATCATTGTCGGTGAACATCAGCTCGGTGACACACACCGTATCGTTCTCGTTGACTATCGGCACTACCCCATTCTCGAGCATCACGGTCATACATGCCTTCTGGTTGTCATACTGCTCACCCTGCTCAAAGTTCTCCTTCATGGTCAGCACCTGCCCGACATGCAGGTTGTGCTCACGGAACAGGTCGTAGTAGAGTCCGATAAGCTTCACCTGTCCCAATGCTGAGAACAGCTGCCTCTGCTCTACGGAGTCAAGGTCGTGGTCAACCTTTAGCTCCCTGCGTCCGCACGCCACGGCACCCGATGAGACAAGGACCACATCGTGTCCCTGTCCCTTCAGCCATGCCACCTGGTCGACTATTGCCGACACTCTCGTGACATCCAGCTTGCCGTTGTCTCGTGTCAGCACGTTGCTGCCCACTTTTATTACTATTCTCATTTCTTGTCCTTTTCCCTGATCTCAACCCTGCGTATCTTTCCGCTGATGGTCTTTGGAAGCTCGTCAACAAACTCGATGATACGCGGATATTTGTATGGTGCGGTCTCGTGCTTCACATGAGCCTGCAGCTCCTTCACGAGAGCCTCGCCGGCCTTTTCCTTCCAGTCCTTGTGCAGCACTACGGTAGCCTTTACCACCATTCCCCTGATTTCATCGGGCACGCCCGTGATGGCACATTCCACTACAGCAGGATGGGAGATGAGCGCGCTCTCCACCTCAAACGGACCTATGCGGTATCCGCTCGACTTGATGACATCGTCGATACGGCCTACAAACCAGTAGTAGCCGTCCTCGTCGCGCCATGCCATATCGCCCGTATGATACAGGCCATCGTGCCACACCTGCTTGGTCATCTCTTCGTCACGGTAGTAGTATTTGAACAGTCCGTAAGGCTTGCAGTCGCCGACCCTGACGCAAATCTCGCCCTTCTCACCGTCCTCACACTCTGAGCCGTCGGACTTGAGCAGGCGTATGTCGTACTGCGGGTTTGGCTTGCCCATGCTACCTGGCTTCGGTGTGTTCCAAGGGAAGGTGCCAAGGGTCATGGTAGTCTCGGTCTGTCCGAAGCCCTCCATGAGGCTTATGCCCGTCAGCTCAAGGAACTTCTGATATACGGCAGGCTCCAGTGCCTCACCGGCTGTGGTGCAATAGCGGAGTGACGAGAGGTCGTACTTGGAGAAATCCTCCTGTATCATGAAACGGTAGATGGTGGGAGGTGCGCAGAACGAGGTGATATGGTATTTCTCAATGGCGCGCATAATCTTCTCCGCTGTAAACTTCTCGTGGTCGTATACGAATACCGTTGCTCCCGCAAACCACTGTCCGTAGAGCTTGCCCCATACAGCCTTGCCCCAGCCAGTGTCGGCAACGGTCAGATGGATGCTGTCAGCGCTGAGGTTGTGCCAGTATACGCCAGTAGTGAGATGGCCAAGGGCATACAGATGGTCGTGTGCAACCATCTTCGGCTCGCCGCTTGTTCCGCTGGTGAAATACATCAGCATGGTGTCCTCATTGGTATTGACATTAGCTGGGCGTTCATACCGCGGAGCCTGTTGCCACTCAGCGTTCCAGTTATGGAAGCCCGCAGCAACGGGTTTCCCGGCCTCAGTGTCGGAGTTTACTGCCACGAGCACCTTCACTGTTGGGCTCTCGTCCATGGCAGCGAGTATCTGCGAGGTAACATATTCATCGTTGACGCTCACTATAGCCTTGACGCTTGCGCGGTTGTTGCGGTAGACGATGTCGTGCTTGGTAAGCATGTGCGTAGCAGGTATAGCCACGGCTCCAATCTTGCATAGCGCAAGCATGGATAGCCACCACTGGTAGTGGCGCTTGAGGATGAGCATCACCATATCGCCGCGGCCTATGCCGAGACTTTGGAAATAGCTTGCAGCCTGGTCGGTCTGCTCCTTTAAGTCCTGGAACGTGAAGCGTTTCTCCTCACCTCTCTCGCTCGTCCACAGCAGGGCGAGCTTGCCTGGTGCCTCCTCTGCCCATGCGTCCATGACGTCGTAGGCAAAGTTGAAGTTCTCTTTTATCTTGAATTGCAGGTTCTGCTTGAAGTCCTCTTCCGATGAGAACTGTGTCTGTGCCAAGAATCTCTCAATCATAGTTTTTGCTTTTTTATAGTCGGCAAGTAATCAGTCTTTTTGCTTGTCAACTAAAATATTATTGCCAAGAATTTCACTTTCTGCTCACCAATAGTCCTCATGCCATGGGGCTGAGTGGCATCGAAGATGATGCTGTCACCCTCGTGTAGCACCAGCGTCTTCTTGCCTATGGTCAGCTCCATCTCGCCTTCCAATACCATATTGAACTCCTGACCGGCATGCGTGTTCCTTTCAGCAGGAGCATCGGCAGGCTTTGGCTCTACGGTAACGATGAACGGGTCGGCCTTTCTTCCCCTGAAGCCGCTGGCCAACGACTCGTAGTGGTAGGCCTTGCGGCGCTCGACACTCAGTCCCTGTCCCTTACGGGTAAGGAAATAAGAGCTCATGTGTGGCTCCTCGCCGAACATCAGCACGTCGAGGGAGATGCCATATTTCTTGGCAATCTTCTGCAGGTTGCTGACATGCAGCTCGCTCTCGCCATTTTCCATGGCAACATATTCGTCATTAGTGATAGCACAGGTTTCTGCCATCTCCTCAACAGAGAGGTCGAGAACGTCCCTCAGTCCTTTAAGGCGTTCGCCTATTAGTTTGATAGTATCTTCCATAATGTTGTGATAATTATTGTTTGGTGCAAAAGTATAACATTTTTCGCATATATCTATACTTTCGAGGCTTTTATTCCCTTTATCACAGCCGAAGTAAATCCGTTGTGCTCCATTTCGTTCAGTCCCCTGATGGTAAGTCCGCCCGGTGTCGTCACCTTGTCTATGGCACTTTCCGGATGCTCGCCAGTAGCCTGCAACAGCTCCACAGCCCCCTTCATGGTCTGCAAGACAATCTTCTGCGCAGCCTTAGCCTTAAATCCCAGTTCTACGGCACCCTCTATGCTTGCCCTTGCATACCTCATGGCAAAGGCTATAGAGCACGACAGTGCTGTGGCGGCGGGATAGTGGTCCTCGTCTATGGAGACGGTCTCGCCCAGCGAGTTGAACAGCCCCTCGATGATGTCTGTGGTCTTCTCGTCGGTATTCACTGGTGTGATATATGTCATTGACGCCTTGTATTCGATGGCGATGTTGGGCATGGCGAGCACGAGCTGTGGCACGGCCCCGTCCTTCTCCGTCCATGACAGGATATTGGCGGAGCTTACCCCCGCTGCCACCACAACTAACGTCTGGCGGTGGTAGTCGAGCGACTCCTTGATGCCTCTTAGGGTTTTCTCCACGTGCCATGGCTTTACCACCACGCAGACTATGTCGGCATCCTTTACCGCCTCATTGTTGTCCGCAATGGCATTTGCACCAAGAGAGGCGAAATGGTTGAGTACAGGCCTGTTGTGGTCGCTGACTGTAAGGTCGGCAGCATTGAAGCCGTCTAGTTTAAGTATACCTTCTGCTATGGCACCACCCATGGCACCGGCACCGATAATGGCTATTTTCATGATGATATGTTGTTTGTGATGTTTGTTATTCTATGTCCTGCAGAGCTCTGGTGAACTTGTCTATGAAGGCGTCCACCATCTCCTTAGTCATGCAGAGCGGCGGGAGCAACCGGAGGACATTCGTGCCAGCGCACCCGGTGAAGCAATGTTCTTCGAAGATAAGTTTCCTTCTGACTTCCTTGTGCGGTATGTCGAGTACCACGCCTACCATCAGTCCGCGGCCTCTCACCTCGGTGATATGGCTGTTCTGCTTCTGCAGTTCCTTGAGTCGGGATATGAGATACTCGCCCGTCTCATGGGCATTCTCTACAAGATGCTCGCTTTCGAAGACATCGAGCACGGCAAGTGCTGCCGTACAAGCGAGGTGATTGCCACCGAAGGTTGTACCGAGTTGCCCATATACAGGCTTGAAATCCGGCGATATCAGCACGCCGCCCATAGGGAAGCCGCAGCCTATACCCTTGGCCACCGTTATGAGGTCGGGACGGATGCCCAGCCACTGGTGTGCGAAGAACTTTCCGCTACGGCCATATCCGCATTGTATCTCATCGCAAATGAGGAATGCGCCATACTTCTTGCAGGCGGCATGGAGAGCCTGGGCAAACTCCGGAGTAATCATATTGCATCCGCCTACGCCCTGTATGGCTTCTATGATGCAGGCGCACACATCGCCCTTGGCGAGTTCCTTCTCCCAAGCACCAATATCATTGATGGGCAGATAGGTCACGTGGCCGTTATCGTTTATCGGTGCTATGATTTTTGGATTGTTTGTTGCTTCTACAGCGAGTGAAGTCCTACCATGGAAAGCCTTCTCTGCAGAAAGCACGCGCGTGCGTCCGTTTGTGAATGAAGCCAGTTTCAGGGCATTCTCGTTTGCCTCAGCACCAGAGTTTATGAGGAAGAACTGGTAGTCCTCATATCCGCTTGCCTTGCCAAGCCTTTCTGCCAGCTGCACCTGCAGCTTGTTGATAACCGAGTTGGAGTAGAAGCCCAGGCTGTTGAGTTGCCGGGTCATCATCTCCACATAATGCGGATGGCAGTGTCCTATGCTTATCACGGCATGACCGCCATACAGGTCAAGGTATTCCTGGCCTTTGTCGTCCCATACCTTGCAGCCTTGTCCCTTTACTATGTTTATGTCAAATAGTGGGTATACGTCGAATAGTTTCATAATTTATGTGAAGAATGAAGAGGGAAGAATCCTATGGTATAAGGAGACTTGCCCTTTCAATAGATTTATTGGATTACCCTTAAAACGCTGACGGTTTCAGATTAAGACCAGATTTCTCATCGATGCCGAACATGATGTTCATATTCTGTACAGCTTGTCCCACAGCCCCCTTCAGCAGGTTGTCGATGCACGATGTGATGAGCAGCTTATTGCCGAACTTGTCGCAATGGACAAGAGCCTTGTTGGTGTTCACCACCTGCTTCATGTCGATGCTCTTGTCCACATAGTGAGTGAAGGCGGCATCCTTGTAGAACTCCTTGTAGCCCTCTACTATTTCCTCTATCGGCTTGTCGGTCCTTACCACCTCGGTAGCGAAGATGCCCCTTGCAAAGTCGCCACGGTAAGGGATGAAGTCGATGGCGGCATCGAGGTAGCCCTGCACCTGACGTAGGCTTTGCCTTATCTCAGGCACATGCTGGTGGGTGAACGCCTTGTAGATGCTCATGTTGTTGTTTCGCCACGAGAAGTGTGTGGTGGCACCGGGCTTCTGTCCCGCACCTGTTGAGCCTGTTATGGCATTGACGGCAACATCATCGTTGATGAGTCCCAGCTTGGCGGCAGGCAACAGTCCCAGCTGTATGCACGTGGCAAAGCATCCGGGGTTGGCCACATGCCGCGCATTGGCTATAAGCTCCCTGTTTATCTCTGGCAGTCCGTAAACAAAGTCGTGGTTGGCAGGAGTCATAAAACCGGCATTGCTGTCATTGCCCGCAATGCGAAAGTCCTGTGCAAGGTCAATAATCCTTACATGCTGCGGAATATGATGCTCCCTGATAAACGCCTCGCTCTTGCCATGACCGAAGCAGAAGAATATAACGTCGACATCATCAAATGGCATGTCGGCGGTGAACTTCATGTCTGTGTCTCCATAGAGACCCTCGTGTATGTCGGCAACATAGTTGCCTGCGTTGCTTTCGCTGTTTGCGAAAACTATCTGTGCCTCGGGGTGGTGTATCAAGAGGCGAATAAGCTCGCCTCCTGTATACCCCGCCGCACCAAGAATTCCAATCTTTATCATTCTGGTAATCTTATCCTTTTGGCATGCATATCCAAAGGAACAAGTAGATAATAAATCCCGGAAAGCCCGCACTGAAGATGGTGGCTACAAGCCATGCCAGCCTTATCAGGGTTGGGTCCCAGTCAAGATACTCTGCTATTCCTCCGCATACGCCTCCTATCCATTTGTCGTGTTCTGACCTTTGCAGTCTTTTTCTTGCATTCATAATCTTATGTATTTAAGTGGTTATCTGCTTATTTGACGCAGACAGGCCACCTAAAGTTGCAGAGACGCGCGATTTTTATCTCTTCTCGTCAGGATGCATACCGTAGTACACCCTCAGCGGTGTGCTCGACACCTTGATGAAGCCTTTCGCATCGTCAGCTGTCCAGCCGTGCTGCATCTCGCCATACTCGCCAAGTTTTGACTTTGTGAGGTCGTCGGCAGAGTCTATGCCAACCGTCTGGAAGCCGTATGGGCGCAGCTTCAGTATGGCCGTTCCGTTGACATTGCGCTGCGATGAGGTCAGCATGGCCTCCATATCGGGCATGACAGGCTCCAGATACTGGCTCTCGTGCAGGAACATTCCGTACCAGTTGGCCACCTGGTCCTTCCAGTACTGCTGCCACTTGGAGAGAGTGCTCTTCTCCAACAGTCGGTGTGCCTCTATGATGAGCTTTGGCGCGGCAGCCTCAAAGCCTACCCTGCCCTTTATACCTATTATAGTATCGCCGACATTGCAGTCGCGGCCGATGGCGTAGCTTGCACCAATCTCCTCAATCTTCTGGATGGCAGCTATCTTGTCATCATAGTGCTCGCCATTGACAGCCACGATTTCTCCCTTCTCGAAGGTAATCCTCAGCTCGCTCTCCTCATCCTTTGCCGTTACGTGCTTCAGGTAAGCCTCCTCCGGCAGTCCCTGTGTCGGGTCGAGCAGTTCTCCTCCGCAGATGCTGGTACCCCATATACCTACGTTGTACGAGTATTTCAGCTTGGTGAAGTCGGCATAGAAGCCATGTGCGTTGAGGTAGTCAACCTCTTCCTGCCTAGACAGCGCATGGTCACGGGTGAGAGTTATGATCTTCACGCCTGGTGCCATCACGAGGAATGTCATGTCAAACCTTATCTGGTCGTTGCCTGCACCTGTTGAGCCATGGGCAATGGCATCAGCTCCAATCTCATTTGCATAACGCGCTATGGCAATGGCTTGGAAGATGCGCTCGGAGCTGACCGAGATAGGATAGCAGTTATTGCGAAGCACGTTGCCGAATATCATGTATTTCAGCGACTTCTCGTAATATTCCTGTGTCACGTCGAGGGTAACATACTTTACCGCACCGAGCTTGTATGCGTTTTCCTCGTTCTTCTTGAGCTGCTCCTGGCTAAATCCGCCCGTGTTGGCACATGCAGCATAGACGTCGTATCCTTCCTCTTTGAGTTTCATTACTGTGTAAGAGGTGTCCAATCCGCCAGAAAAGGCTACCACTACTTTCTTCTTCATATTTATTTGGTATTTTTGTTGTCGTTATTTGATTGTTTTTCTATTTGGTGTATACGGTTTATTACCTCCTGTGGTATTTTTGCAGGCAGATGTTCTTCCGGGTCGTAGAGCATTGCCGTGCAGATGCAGTATTTCCGGCCTGTGCGGTGAAGCACGTCGACATTGATGCATCCCTCGCAACCACGCCAGAAGGCCTCATCGTCGGTAAGGTCGGCAAAGGTTACGGGCTGGTAGCCCAGCTGTGAGTTCATTGTCATTACCGCAGCTCCACTTGTCAGGCTGAATATCTTGGCGTGTGGCCATCGGGTGCGTGCAAGCGAGAAAGTCATGTCCTTGATTCTCTTAGCTACTCCCATACCGCGGAAGTCGGGGTGTACGATGAGTCCTGACGTAGTGACGTATGTTTTGTTTCCCCATGTCTCGATATAGCTGAAGCCTGCAAATTTCTCTCCGCTAAGAGCTATTACCGCTTTGGCTTCCCTCATCTTTGTCGCTACATATTCGGGCGACCGTTTCGCAATACCAGTACCACGGACCTTTGCAGCCTCTGCTATGGTCTGCAGTATGGTGTCGACATATTTTTCGTGGGTGGCGTCGGCAACCATCACTTTGATTTCTTCCATTTCTTAGTTGTTTCCTATCTACCTTAATATAAATATATGTATATTAATTCATGGTGTGCTTATTGTTTGGCCCAATATCCTGTGGGCCGCATGCTGTTCTGTTGTCCCTTATCTAATGTCGATGATATTGCTCAGACCGTCTATGACGCTGCCCTCGGAGACACCCTCCTTGATAACGATGAAAATGGTGTCGTCGCCAGCTATCGTGCCGAGTATATCGGGGATGTTGCTGTTGTCGATGTTGTAGGCTATCGAGCTTGCATAGCCGGGCCGGGTCTTGATGACTCCCATGTTGCCGGAGAAATTTATCGACACAAATCCCGGCATCTGCATCATTTCTGTTGCCGAGAGTGGCTTGTGTATACGTTTGTACATAGTCTCATTGGGCAGCACGTATACATATTTGCCGTTCATGCTTGCCGCCTTGGCAACCTTCAGCTGCTTGAGGTCACGGCTTAGGGTGGCCTGGGTGAGCTTGAACCCTTCCTTCTCCAATTCTCTCAACACCTCTTCCTGACTGCCAAGCTCCTTGCTTGATATAATCAGTTTCAAGGCTTCCATTCTATTGTTCTTTACCTTCATTGGATGTATGTTTATGCGTTTACAAGTGCAAAAGTACGGAGTTTTATGCAAACAGCCAAATAATTTATGCAGAAAGTTAGTATAGCGAATGTTTTTTATGTATTCTCAAATCCGCAATTAGTCCCCATAAGGAAAATTAGTGGCAGCAAAATGCTTGAAAACAACATTTCCGGTAAGCAAAAGGACGATATCTACCTGTCTGTAATTCTGCAAGCGGCATATAGCGGCACATTGGTCATCCAGTCCTGCTCACGATAGTCGGACATCGACAGCCGGATGGCATGCAGTGAGGGATAGCGGGCTACAAAGGCGGAAAGACTCTTGGCCTTGAGATTTTCCTCTGCTTTCACCTCTATAGGGATTATCTTGTCGCCCTTCTGAATGAGAAAGTCTATCTCGCCGCGCGAGTTGTCTGCCGACCAGTAATATATAGAGTCAACCTCACCGATAAGTTGCTGGCAAACGTATTGCTCGGTCATCGCACCACGATAGGTGGAAAAGACGTCATTGCCGAGAAGTATGGCATCTGAGGAAAGCTTGTTCATTGCGCACATCAGTCCCACATCGAGCATGAATAACTTGAATGTGCCGAAATCCTCAAATGCGCTCAACGGCATCTCGCCACTCTTGGTGCGATTAACCTTGTATATCAATCCCGCGTCGTGAAGCCATTCCACGGCAACTTCAAAATCCTTAGCCCTTGCTCCCTGACGCAACACTCCGTAGATGAACTTGCGGTTCTCCTTGGCAAGCTGGCTCGTTATGCTGTGCCACACCATCCTAATTCGCGGAACCTCGTTTGCAGGAGCATGTTTCGAGAAATCGTTCTCGTATGTCATGAGTATATTCGACTGTATGCGCCTTACTTCATCAAAGCCCATTCCATCACAGTACGCCTTTACTGCCTCAGGCATACCACCCACAAAGTAATATGAGCGCAGCAGTTGGACTATGCGGTCTTTCACATATCTAATAGAGTCCCATTTTGACTCCACAATGAGCTTGGCGAGACGTTCCTCTCCTGCAGCCCGCAGAACCTCCATAAAGCTCATTGGCATGAGACTCAAGAAATCAACCTTTCCTACTGGGAACGAATCTCCATTATGCATTGATATACCCAACAGCGAGCCTGCCGTGACAACGTGATACTCTGGGGCTTTTTCGCAGAAATATTTCAACGACGTGACACCTCTTGGTGCAGCTTGTATCTCGTCGAATATCAACAGAGTGTCTTTATCTATATCAGTATGAAAACGCAGGCTAAGAGCATCGATGATTCTCGGTATGTCGAAATCTGGCTCAAACACATGCTTGAGCATCTCTTCGTCCTCGAAGTTCACATATATCCACTTGTCGTATGCCTTACGTGCGAATTCCATCATCAGCCAGGTCTTACCCACCTGTCTCGCACCACGTATAATCAACGGTTTGCGGTTGGTTCGTGCCTTCCATTCATACAACTGTCTTAACGCATCTCTTTCCATATTGCCTAATGTCTTGATTTTCGGGGACAAAGATACAAATAATTATCAAATCACGCACTGCTTTCGTCCATAAAAATGTTCAATCCAACACTTTTACGTCCTTAAAAGTGCGGCAATACACATTTTTTCGTCCTTAAAAGTGTATTTAAGAAGTACAGGGGACAAGAAGTACAGGGGACAAGAAGTACAGGGGACAGGTAACTGTCGCGCTGTAAGCGCAAAAGCGCATAGCCCAGGGTAGAGCGTAGCGACACCCTGGGCTATTTCATGTAGGTGATGGTCGCGCTGTAAGCGCAAAAGCGTAGATAACAGCAGGACAAATAACGCTTTTGCCCTTTGCCTTTCCTTGCAGCCGGCGACCTTTGGTTCAGGGCGTTGCTACTGATTTTTGTACATCAAACTGTACACCCTACTTAGTCACCAAACAATGAGGCTACAACCTCTGCGTCTGACCCTACGAACACTTGCACGTCGGTCATCGGTCTATAATCAAAATCTATGAAACGCAAGAGCTGAACCATAAGGAACTGGTTGTCTGCCGTGACACAAGTCTCCGCCCTCACATTTCCTATAGGTACATTAGCAACGATGTTGCCATTCTTCACAAATTGTACGATTTCATCGATACTTTTCGAGAGCAAGCTCGCCATTCGTTCACCATCCGAAGCGGTGTAATCGTAAACACGGGCGGTAATCCTACTACCAGTGGGCAGATAGGTAGCCTTCTCGCCCAATCCGAAAAATGTTGATGTAACCCGTATGTCGTTATTGCTGATGACAGCGTCTGCCATGTGCAAATTCTTTATTTTTGCCATAATATTGTTTGTTTAGTTAATGGATTAAAAAGGGGTGTAAAGAGGAGATAAGGGGAGTAAAGAGACTATACCCTTATTCCATAATGATGCACGCGCCATTAAGTCATGGTGCGGAATAACGATGTGGTATGGCAAAAACTCTAACAGAGGATATGTCTCAGCGCAATAACATAATAGAGGCGTGAGACAGCAGAACGGAAAGGTGCACTTTCCAAGTTGTTGACTAAAGCAGGAATAGCTGTTTCCGGGCAGACAAGAGAGGCGTGCCCCCGTGACAGGGCGGTAGAAGGCGAAGGGCCAAAAGAGGGCTGAGACCTTACTACCCTCGGCAAACAAGTACGCGCCGGCATAACAGCATCGTCGAATGCGGCTGCACCGTTATCACGTCTGTCACGCCCGGCATCACTAAGCCTATCCCGGCCGTAGGGATGTTCCTGCCCTGTATATGAAGAAGCAAGGGCATCAGCAGGCATAACCGTCATCATAATGACGGTCGCCAACAGAGATAATATGTAAAACCTGCACCTCATATACATATTTAAAGGATAACCATTAGTGGTTTACGGTTGCAAAGATACAGATAAAAAAACAAATATGCAAACATAGCATAAAGTCATTTGTCAGAACTCGACATAGGGTTCGAGCTTCCTGATGACTTCCGGAGGGAAGTTCGCAAGCAGCCGAAGGTCGTCGAGACTGTGCAGAGGCCCCTTGAGTCTACGGTATTCCACTATGTCGCGTGCCTGATAGAAGTTTATGTACGGATGAGCCTTAAGCTGCGCCAACGTTAGTTTGTTTAGGTTCAGCCTCCGTATGTTGCCATCGGTAATAAGGAAATATTTCATCGCATCCTCCGGGAAGCCCTCTATCTCCCTAAGCTGTTCTACATCAACGAACCCTCCGAGCCTCTCACGGTAGCTGACTATGCGACGCGCATAGTAACTGCCGATACCTGGGACTTTGCGCAGCATCATAGTATCAGCAGTGTTTAGGGCGACATGCTCCGTAGGCGAGATCTTCACTGGGTATCTCACCGTATCACGTTCCATAGGCGTCTCCTTTGCCACAAGCTCAGAAGCCGGACGGTAGTCAGAGCTTATGGTGATATATGGCTCCAGCTCACGATACTGTTTCGCCGTAAGACCATACAGACGGGCGAAATCGCTTGGCTTGGTATACACACCTCCAGCAGCACGATATTTGTAGATGTTGCGCACCTGCCACGACTGGAGTCCAAGCCGTAGCAGCTGGGTGCTGTCTGCAGTATTAGGGTCAAAGGGGAACCGCTCAGGCTTATAAGAGCCTGAAGCATAATAAGGAGTGTTCGGATTGCCGTACTGACGCTGCCGTCCAGTAAGAGAGTCACCGCCGACAGCAACAGCCGTACTGTCTGCAGCCTTTCCCAAGTCCTCACTTTCGCTTGTGAACAGCGAGAGCAACAGAAGCCCAATGGAGAATACCGCTATAAGGAGCAGAACCTTGCGGTCGGACTTGTTGAAATAGAAAAATTCCTTCCATTCCATAATCTTCTGTTCGTCTTACTTGAACACTCCCATCTGATTGAGGAAGATGACTATTATGCACACCGGACACACAAAACGAACAGCAAAGAGCCACAAGCCGAAGAATGCTCCATGAAGAGTTCCCCAATTAGTGAACTCATTGTAGACTATCTTCCTTGGCACATACCATCCCACAAACACCGATGTGAGCAGCGCCCCCACAGGCATGAGGATGTTGGAGGTCAGGTAGTCGCAGCAACCCAGGAAGTCGACTCCGAAGATGTTCAGCTCTACGGCACCGCACGACAAGGAGCAGAATATTCCGATGATGATACAGAGCGTTGTCTGCACGCAAGCTCCTTTCTTGCGTGATATATGCAATTCCTCATAAAAGAAGGCCGTACCAATCTCGTGCATGGAGATGGTACTCGTAAGGGCGGCCAGTGTCAGGAGCGCATAGAAAAGAATGGAGACCACATAACACACAACTGGCATGGAGCCAAAGGCCGACTGGAAGACATTGGGCAAGGTTATGAACAGCAGTGAGGGACCGCTGTCAGGATTTACTCCTACGGAGAAGGCGGCGGGGAAGATGACAAGTCCCGCCAACACTGCTATCACGGTGTCGATGCCCGCAATCTGCAGCGCAGACTTGGCAAGGTCTGTGCGCCTACTGAAATATGAGGCGTAGGTACAAAGGCAGGCTGTACCAAGAGACAGCGAGAAGAATGACTGTCCAAGAGCGTCGAGGAACACACCCCGTGACATCTTTGAGAAGTCAGGATTGAGCAGGAAGTCTATTCCCTTCCATGCTCCCGGCAGCATGCACGAGGCCACCACAAGGATTATGAGCAGCACGAACAGTGTCGGCATGAGCATGTTGGATGCCTTCTCTATGCCACGTCTGACACCTCGTATCACCACAAAGTGAGTTATAAGGATGAACACAATAGTCCACACCAAAGGGCGCACGGCATCTGTGGAGAACTCTCGGAAGAATGTCGTGACATATTCCGCATCGCCATTGACTTGCCCCATGAGTGAGGAAAGAAGATATTGCAGGCACCATCCGGCGACTACAGCATAGAAGCCAAGTATTACTGTTGAGGTGAAAATGCCGATGTAGCCGATAATCTGCCACGGCCTGCCATCAGCCAAGTTCTTGTACGCACGCGCCGCATTGGAGGCCGAGTGCCTGCCAATGATAAATTCGGAAACCATACCGGGGACACCAAGAAAGAGGATGCACAAGAGGTAAACCATAATGAAGGCCGCACCGCCGTCCTGTCCCGTAATATAGGGAAAACGCCACACATTGCCAAGTCCTACCGCAGAACCGGCCGTTGCAAGTATCACACCTATCTTAGTTCCGAAATTTCCTCTCTGTTCCATAATGTTAGTATTGTAGTTGAAAAATATTTCTCAGCAAGCGATGACGGTAAGCTGCCGGCTCGTGTCCTATATTATTCCAAACTGATGGAGGAATATGGCCAATATCGCCAAGGGGCAGACGAAGCGCAACAGGAAGAGATAGATGCCGAAGAACGCTCCCGACACTGTTCCCCAGCTTGTGAACTCGTCGCGTACCGTCTTTCTTGGCACAAACCATCCCAGAAATACGCATGTCAGCATACCACCCAAGGGCAGGAATATCTGGCCAGTAACGAAGTCGAAAAGGTCAAAAAGGTCCATTCCACCGATACGCAGGAAGTCCCAGCTGCCCAACGACAGTGAGCACAGCACGCCGATGATGCCGCAGGAAACCGTCACTATAACCGCACCCTTCTTACGGGTTATGTGAAGCTCCTCGAAGAAGAAAGAGGTGCTCACCTCATGCAACGACATCAGCGACGTGAGCGCCGCTACAGAGAGAAGCAGGTAGAAAAGCAACGACACCACCCACCCTACAGCCGGCATTCCGCCAAAGGCCTGATTGAAAACATTGGGAAGGGTGATGAAAATCAGCGACGGGCCGCTGTCGGGATTTACACCTACCGAGAAGGCGGCAGGGAATATCATAAGACCTGCGAGGATGGCTACGATAGTATCGATGACAGAAATCTGCAATGCCGACTTCAGCAAATTGGTCTGCCGGCTGAAATAGGATGCGTAGGTACAGATACATCCCATGGCTATGGACAGGGAGTAGAACGACTGTCCCAATGCTCCGAGGAACATGCTCTTGGTCATCTTCGAGAAGTCCGGACGCAACAGGAAGTCAACACCCTTGTCGGCTCCGGGCAAAAGGCATGATGCCACTACTATGGTGAGCAGCAGCACGAACAGCGTAGGCATCATAAGCTTCGATGCTCGCTCGATGCCTCCCCTTACTCCATGAATGATGACAAAATGGGCAGTGAACAGTATGACAAGAGTCCATATGGCTGGACGGACAGGATTGTGGGAGAATGTAGTGAAATAGTCCATGACATACTGGGGATTACCCTTCAGCTCACCAACCAAGGACGCATAGACATATTGCAGGCACCATCCTGACACTACGGCATAATAGCCCGTGATGAGAAATCCAGTGACAACGCCCAACAGTCCTACATATTTCCACGCATTGCCGCCCGACATCTTGTTGTACGCCCTGAAAGTGTTGGCAGCTCCATGGCGGCCAATAATAAATTCGCTGAGCATGCACGGGATGCCAAGCAACAGCACGCAACAGAGATACACCACTATGAAAGCCGCGCCTCCATTGTCACCAGCCATGTATGGGAAACGCCATACGTTGCCAAGTCCAACGGCACCACCAGCCGTGGCGAGTATCATCCCCAGCTTACTACCAAAACTTGCTCTCTCCTCTGATGTCATATTGATTTGCTATTATTATTTTCGATTGCAAAATTATAAAAAATATCGGTATTACGCTAACAATCCGAATGTTTTTGCACCCTCATACAACGAAATTGATTATCTTTGCACGCAAAATCGCATACATCATGAAAAGTATCAGAAAATATCCCGTATCACTGTTCCTTATCGCCGCAATATGGACGGTATGCCTAATACCTATCCCTGAGACGCCTTTAAGCGATGTTCCGATGATGGACAAGTGGACACACTTCGTAATGTTCGGAGTGCTCAGCCTGTGTATAATATCAGAATATGTTTACCGGCACAGAAAGCCTAAAGGCTGGGACGTGGCACTTGTCGGTATGCTGCTGCCCTTTGCCATGGGTGGTATGATAGAGCTGGCGCAAGCCTACTGTACTGGCGGCAACCGCAGCGGCGATGTTATGGACTGGCTCGCCGACGGCATTGGCGTGCTGATAGGAGCGGCTATCGGTAGTCTTCTGGTATACTATCGCGCCAGAGCGAGAAAGGATATTTAAGCATGTGCTTATTGTAGAACCTGCGGTCACCAGTAACTTCAGGACCGATGAAATCGGGCTTTTCGAAAGGTTCATCTGGACTTTTCAGTTCTACCTCTGCCATTACCAGTCCCTCGTTATCGCCATAGAACTCGTCTACCTCGAAGACATGAGCGCCCGAACGTACCAGGAAGCGCCGCTTGTCGATGACCCCTCCACGGCACAGCTCCATCAGATGGCGTGCCTCATCCATCTCTATCTCTTTCTCGAACTCGTATCTGCTGATACCATCATCGGACTTTCCCTTGATGGTAAGGAAAGCCTTCTCATCACGTATTCGAACCCTCACCGTTGCTCCCTCGGCAGGAATATATCCCTGGACGATATGGCTATTCGAAAAGGCGACGCTTTTGAATGCGCCGCCTTTCCGTACCAGAAACTTGCGTTCAATCTCAAGTCCGCTCATTGTACGATGAAAATAGAATAAATCATAAATACTATGGCTAAAGCCACGAATGCTCCGAAAATCCAACGGACAACCTTCTTGGCCTGCTGTTCCTGTTGTGCGTCACGCTTTGCGTGGCGGATTTTACTCTTTTGGCTCATAATTATTTGGTTTATGGTTAATGGTCCTTTTTCAACAAAACTAACTTGCTCCCCTCTCTTTTGGAGAGGGGTTGGGGGGTGAGGCTATTCATTTACCGGGAACTCCATGAGGTATGCCTTTATGAAGGGGTCGAGGTCACCATTCATCACACCATCCACATCCGTTGTCTGGTAGTTCGTACGGTGGTCCTTAACACGCCTGTCATCGAAGACGTAACTTCTAATCTGGCTTCCCCACTCTATCTTCTTCTTTCCAGCCTCTATCTTTGCTTTCTCCGCAAGTCGCTTCTTCATAGCCCTGTCGTAAAGTTGGCTCTTGAGCAGGAGCATGGCCTTGGCACGGTTCTTGGGCTGGTCACGGGTCTCGGTATTCTCGATGAGTATCTCTTCCTCCTCGCCCGTGTCAGGGTCCTGGTACATATATCTCAGACGTACTCCCGACTCCACCTTATTGACATTCTGGCCACCGGCTCCACTTGAGCGGAAGGTATCCCACGACACCCTTGCCGGGTCTACATACACCTCAATGGTCTCATCTACGAGTGGCGACACGAAGACCGATGCGAAGCTGGTCATGCGCTTGCCCTGTGCATTGAATGGTGATACTCTCACGAGCCTGTGTACCCCATTCTCGCTCTTCAGGAAACCGTAAGCGAACTCACCACCCTCAATCTCCATTGTCACACTCTTTATACCGGCCTCATCGCCTTCCTGCAGGTTGGATATGGTAACCTTATAGCCATGAGCCTCAGCCCAGCGCATATACATACGCATAAGCATCTGCGCCCAGTCCTGACTCTCCGTACCACCGGCTCCGGAGTTAATCTTCATGACACAGTCCATAGGGTCTTCCTCTTGCCGGAGCATATTCTTCAGCTCAAGGTCCTCGATGGCCTTGACAGCCTTGTCATAGTCTTCATCCACCTCCTGCTCAGTGACCATCTCCTCCTTGTAGAAGTCGAATGCCAACTGCAGCTCATCTGCGAGTTGCCTGACGTTATTATATCCTACTATCCATTTCTCGATGCTCTTGACCTTCTTCATCTGCTCCTGTGCACGCTCCACGTCCTCCCAGAAGTCGGGTGCCTGCGTGCGCAACTGCTCCTCCTCAAACTCCACTTTCTTCTGGTCTATGTTTAGATACTTGTGAAGAGCGTCCGCACGGTCAAGTACATCTTTCAGCTGATCTGATGTTATCATTGTCTGTCTAAGTCGTTCTATAATATTCAAGGACATTCAATCAGTCCTCATACATCTTATCTATAAATTCCTTATAGTTCTTATTCACCACCTGCCTTCTTAGCTTAAGGGTATTGGTAAGTTCTCCGCTTTCCATAGAGAATGGTTTCGGCAGAATTGTGAATCTCTTTATCTGCTCATAGTGCGACAATGTCTGCTGCAGCGTGTCAATACGTTCCTTCATCATGGCATTCACCTTCGGATGAGCGCACAGCTCGTCAATAGTGGAATAAGAAACGCCATTGTCGCGTGCCCACTCCTCAAGCTGGGAATATGCCGGTACGATGAGTGCCGAGACAAACTTTCGCTGGTCGGCGATGACGGCCGCCTGGTCGACAAACTTGTCGACAAGGAGCAAGGCCTCTATCTGCTGTGGTGCGATATACTTACCGTTGCTGGTCTTGAAGAGGTCTTTTATGCGCTCCTTAAGGAACAGCTCGCCATCTTTCAGATAACCGGAGTCGCCTGTATGGAAGAAGCCATCCTCGTCAAACGACACGGCATTTATGGAATCACGCTTATAGTAGCCACGTGTGATGGTCGGGCCCTTGAGCAAAATCTCATCGTTCTCGCCAATCTTTATCTGTATGCCCTCGATGGGACGGCCCACAGAACCGAGAGTATAGCCATCGGAGAGATGGTCGCATGACACAGTGGCCAGACTCTCGGTAAGACCATAGCCAACAACCATGTTCAGACCGATGGAATGGATGAATTCCTCAACTTCGGGCGACACATAGGCACCTGCTGTTGGGAAGATATTCGGTTTGATAAGTCCCATGGTCTTGCGCACAAGGCTCAAGATAGCCTTGTCAACGACCTTATATTCCAATGCCAATGGCAATGGCGGACGCTTGGCATGACTGAGATATTCAATATTGTACTTGCGGCCCACAGACAGCGCATAGGCAAACATCTTTTTCTGCACAGTACCCGAGCGGTCAATCTTATCCTTGACAGCCTGGTATACTTTCTCCCAAAACCTCGGCACCGACGACATACATGTGGGGTGTGTCTGCCTCATAGAGTCCTGTATCTCCTTGGGATAGGTATTGATGATTATCTCGGCACCCTCCGACAGACACAGATATGCCCATCCACGTTCAAAGATATGCGTGAGCGGCAGGAACGAGATGGAACGGTCGTCCTCACTAACAGGCACACACTTGTCATTGGCCTCGAGTGCGGCTTGGTATTGCCCATACGTGAGCACGACGCCCTTGGAGTCGCCCGTGGTCCCACTGGTATATAATATGTTGCAGATATCGTTGAAATCGGCCGTTTTCCACAAATTTTCCACTTCCGTCTGACGAGGCAATCCCTCTCCGAGCTTCAGGAAGTCGGAGAAGTACATGGCATTAGGGTCATTGGGACTTATGCGGACACTCTCATCAAAGATAATGATGCGCTCAAGCGACGGACACAGGGTAAAGACCCTCAAGGCCTTGTCATACTGCTCCTGCTCGCCCACAAACAGCACACGCACCTGCGCATCATTAATCATAAACTGTATCTGCGTCTCGCTGCTCGTAGCATAGAACGGTATGCTGACAGCCTTTACACCGTAGGCTCCGAAATCAGTATATAAATAATGTATGCAGTTCTGTGCGAAAACAGCAATATTCTCCTGCGGCTTGATGTTCAGGTTGAGCATGGCGTTAGACACTTGCTTCACCCTCAACGAGAACTGGTTCCATGTCACGGTTTTCCACTGTAGACTTCCAAACGGGCGGAAGGTCAAAACACTACGGTTGCCATATTTCCTAGCCTGGTCGTGTATAAGTACCGAAAGATGAGAATTTGTCTGCATAGCGATAATGTATTAATACCAATTGCAAAGTTAGCATAAAATTTCGATTAACCGAAGAGAATACAAATCAATTTATACACTCGGACATAAAAAATTTCTTTAGGTGGGTCATGAAAAAATACTCTTATTTTAATGAACATACCTTCGTGAGCCTACGAATGTCTTTGGCTGATGAAGGTATCTTCGTATTTCGGGGCTGTTTACAGGCAATAAAGTTGCCTGCAAGATTATTTTTGCTTAATTTTGCAGCATCAACATTTTCACTAATAATTTCCATAGATAATACACTATGACAACCGACGAATATCTTGACGGGGCCGTAACGTTACTACAGCAGCTCATTGCCACCCCGTCGGCAAGCCGCAACGAGGACAAGGCTGCCGACATCATGGAGAACACCATCAGCAGCTATGGGCTTACGGTACACAGAAAAGGGAACAACATATGGACCATCGACCCGGAATATGACGAGAGCCGGCAGACCCTGCTAATCAACGCACATATAGATACCGTGAAGCCAGTAGCGACATGGAACCGCGACCCATACAGTCCCGAAATAGAGGATGACAGGCTCTATGGACTTGGCAGCAACGACTGCGGGGGTGGACTGGTGACGCTGCTGCAGATATTCAGAAAGAAGATTAAAGAAAAGCGTAATTACAATCTCGTCTATTTAGCATCAGCAGAAGAGGAGGTGAGCGGAGCCAACGGCATAAGCCTCGTCCTCCCATTGCTGCCACACATCGACGTTGCCATAGTGGGCGAGCCAACAGGCATGCAGCCGGCAATAGCAGAGCGAGGACTAATGGTGCTCGACGTGATAAGCCACGGGAAAAGCGGGCATGCAGCACGCAACGAGGGAGTGAATGCCATATACGAAGCACTCGATGACATGCAGTGGATAAGGGACTACAAGTTTGACAGGGTCAGCGACCTGCTCGGTCCGACAAAGATGACACTAACGGTAATAAATGCCGGCACGCAGCACAACGTAATTCCCGACAAATGCACAATGCTTGTAGATGTGCGTACAAACGAGCTATATACCAACGAGGAGGTCTTCGACATCATTCGCCAGCATGTACGCTCAGAGGTGAAGGCCCATTCCTTCCGCCTGCACTCGTCGCATATTCCCAAAGACCATCCGCTAATAGCACGCTGCATAGCACTGGGACTGACTCCTTTCGGCTCTCCCACCCTTAGCGACCAGGCACTGATGTCCTTCCCGTCGTTCAAGCTTGGCCCCGGACAGTCAAGCCGCTCACATTCTGCCGACGAATATATCTGCATAAGCGAGATGAGGGAGGCACTGAGAATATACGATGCCTTGCTGTAAGCCCGCTGGCATCCAAGAGATGAAAGCGATGTGGGAAAAACATTGGGAAGGGATTCCTAATGAATGCACCTTTCACGCACACGTTTGTGCAAGGCTAGAGCAGAGGCCAGCAAACTTGTTTGGTTCATCCGAGATATGAAGTGATGTTTTATAGACATTATACTTTAAGAGGGTCTTATATATCTGTCATAGCCTACGATTATGTTTACAACACTGATAAGGTTAATAACCTTACGGCTGAAAGGTTAATAACCTTACGGCCTTAAGGTTATTAACCTTATCAGCAATGAAAACAATATACCCTGGCCATGCAACAATAAGCGGTAGCCATTCTAAATGCTTGATGAGCCAAAATTGTTTGGTTGGGTTATGCTGAGCCACGCCAAAAGTGCATTCAAACGAACGTTTCCGTTAAGCCAGATGAACAATGATGAACCAGGATAAACACAGACTCTTTTGGGATAAACAAAAAAAATGTGCAGAGCACTCAAGCCCTGCACATTTTTTGTTTATTTGAGGTTACAAGATTACTTTACTGCAACCTTCACGCACCTGCCATCGGCAAGCTTAACAATGTTAAGACCCTTCTGAGGAGCATTGACGCGCATACCGTTGAGGTTGTAACGCTCAACGACAGTGCTGTTTGCATCCTTCTGAACGTCGGTAATGCCAGCAGCACCTGCTCCGAGATGTACCTGTGCGGCATTTACGATACCGAGGTTGTTGAGGTTAACGAGTATTGCTGTGAGGCTCAGCATATCCTTGTCCTGAATGAGGGTGCTGGTGACAGGGAGGGTGTTGGTGTAATTGATGACCTCACCCTTTACGATGTCGCTCTCCTCGCTCTCTGTAAAGAGAGCATCTCCAAGCGGACGCCACGACTGAACGACAACGTTGCTGTATTCCATCGGTACAAACGGCTCAGCCTCGAACCATGAGAGCATGTCAGCGTTCTTGTAATATGCCGCTGCAGCCCGATAGTCTTTGTAGCTATTGGAATAGTAATTCAGCTGCATCCATTGTGTACCAGTACCCTTCATGGCATTCTCGGAGAGGATAAAGCCTACACCGTAGGGGTTCTCACCAAAGCGGTCGTAGTTGAATGTAGTAGAAAAGTCTACCTTGATGGCAGTCTTGGTGTCATCGGTCCAGCTTGCTGACAAGTTCACCGAAGCCTCAGAAGGTATGGCCTGATTTATGGCATTGACAAGATCGTCAGCACCATAATCTACGGTTCCCTGTTGATTGAGTTGGTTGTTTAATCCCATATATGGGTCAGCACTAAGAAGACGGTCGAACAAAGCGCCGGGCAGGCCACCACCACCAAGATACGAAGAAAGCTGATTAGCAACAACACCATAGTTGCCGAGAACATCGTTCTGGTTATACTCATAACAGTTCATCGGGTCAACGGCGTTCTCGCCAAATGTGTAGTGACCTGCAAGTGTTATGACCTTGTCACCGAATGTCTTCTTGAGGTTCTCAAGACCCACATGTCCACGTGGGCACCATCCGCACCATGTACCAGTCAACTCCTCTACGACAGATGTACGCTCGGCACCTTTCTCAAGAGCTATGATGCTGTTTGACGCAGTATTATCTTCTGCAATGTTCTGATTGCCGTTCACCTTAGTTACTGTCAACTCAATAGTATGGACACCGTCGGTGCTGAATACCTTGTTTGCCAAAGGCAGCACGCCATAATCGTTGGCAGCAATAGGAGAGCTAAGGTCAAGATGACGCTCCTCGCCGACCTCACCATCCTCGCTGATGATGTAGTCGATGGATGTTATGGCTTTTGCACAGTTGTTTGCGACATAGAAATTGTATTGGTTTGCAGCACCTACGAGGACAGTCTGCTCGGCATCAGCAGACACGGAAGCGCTGTTGGCCTCACACTCAGACACATCCATTCCGATTTGTATTGTAAGGTCACCGAGTCCTAAACCATAGAAATTGTCAAACACGGACACTCCACCAGTGTCATACTTATAAAGCAAACCACCATTTGTTCCATCCGTATACCATGTGATGATAGGACGACCGGAACTTTCACCCTTGAAGGCATAGCCTACGAAACATCCGTCAGCAGGTATCTTGTAGGAAACAGGCAGCTTGACGCCTATGAAACCTGCTTTTCCAGAAGGTATCTTGCTAATCTCATCAGCAGGCACTACGACCTTTATTGCTGCACTATCGGGAGAAACAGGTGGGTTATAGTACACATTTCCTTTTTCCTCTACCTCAGCGTAAGGAGCCACCCAGACGGTAAGGTTTTCATACTTTTGTCCGCCATAGATAACGAATTCCACGGAGTCTATTTTCGCCTCTGCATAGTTGCCGGGGATAAGGCATGCAACATTGTAATCGGTCTGTCCACTAAGAAATGTAGCACCAAATGCTTGAGCAAGCAGGTCGAAGCCAAATGTTAAAACTTGACCTGAAGACTCCTTAGGATAACCCCACCATGCGAGAGGAGCATCGGCAGCGACGGCAGAACTGCTGTTACGCTTGATGCTGGCACCGTTCAGTCTCATACTCTTGCTTACCTCGTTGAAGGTGGCAGCATTAGCCAACTGCATGCGTGAGGACATTTTCTTGCCTGGCTTTACTTGATCCAGACTCTTTACCTGTGTTAAAGGCGATGACTTGACACCTACATAAGGCAGGTGTGAGGTCTTAACCTTGCCGAAGTCGAGTGACTGTGCACTGACATTGGCGGCAAGGGCAACACCAATAATACCTAAAAGTAATTTTTTCATCATACTGAAAAGATAAAAGTTAATATATTTTTTTATTATCAGATACCTGCCCGGGGGTGCCGGGCAGGTATTAAAAGTTGATACTATTTAGCAACGGTGCGCGTCAGCACAGGAGAATACATCACCTGATATACGCCGTTGTAGTAGTCAGCTGCAAAGCTGTTGGCAGCAAACTTGGCGAGCATGATAGTGCTGTAGTCTATGCCACTATAGCTGGAATTGAAGACTGCCTCTACATTTCCGTCAGCATCTTTCTCGAGCTTGGCTCCCAAAGTGGCACCCTGATAGAACTCAGTCCAGTATTCTGCCAGTGCATCGGCGAAGATAAGGTAGATGTAGTTGCTGCTTGCCTTTCCAACATAGTCACCGCTGGTAAGAACGATAGACATTGTAGACTCGTCGAAGGTGTAGGGAACATTGAGGTTCATACCTCCAAGCAGTATGGTGTTGTCTTTTACCGTAGCATTGAGCGTACGTGTTGTGGTATGCTCGGCATCACGATAGTATGTCAGCTTGTATGTACCCTTGACATCCGTCTCGAAGTCATACTGTCCCACCATTATGGAGTCGGTGAAGTTCTCAGAGCGCAACTTTACCATGCCCGTACGGAAAGAGCCTGAATTATTGGCATCGAAGTTCACCTTCAGCTCGCCGTCAGCAAAGGAAATAGTCACCCAGTCGGGCTTTGACGCCACCTCAAGAGCAACATTCGACTCTACTGTACACGATGCCGTGGTAGCCTCGTTGGTAGACACTACTACCTTCTCTGTAGATACTCGGAATGTGATACCCTTCTGTACGACAGACACTGTGGCAGAGTCACCATTGCAATGCAAAGTAACGACAGCGGCACGAGAATAGCGTGTGTCGTTCTGGTCTACACTTACGTTTATAGTCTTGCCATTAAGCTGTGTCTTGCACCAGTCAGCAGATGAGGTGACAGAGACATCTCCATTGGCGTCATATTCGATTACACCTCCGTCAGAGGCAACAGCCTCGAAGAACACTTCAGACTTGGTGACCTTCACCGAAGAGGTGTGTGCGTATGGGTTGTCGTTATCGTCACTACATGATGCCACGAACGCCACAGCCACACAGCAGAGCAATATATTGAATATCTTCTTCATGATACATTATTTATTTACGTCGGGGAAAGGTGTTTTCTTTGTAATATTCTGCAGGAAGAGCATGAGCGGGTAGCCCGCATAGGTATACTCACTTTCGCGGTACTGTCCGAGGCTTGAGCCTTCGGTATCGGTCATCCATAAGCAGAAGGAGTCGGTAGGCATATCCTCAAAGCCATTGGTAACCCATGTCAGCACAGGATTGTCAAGGTCCTCATTCCATTTGGTAATCATACCGCATACAGAAATGCCAGGATAGAGGCTTCCGCCACCACCGAAGTCGGCAGCATTCATCCAGAGGTATCCGCCGGATATTTCGGCTATTATCTGTGTGTTGAGCGAGAGTACGCCCTTTGACTTATCGTAGCCGAGCTTGATGTCGAAGCCCTGTCCGAGTCCTTTCATTATAAAGCCTGTTCCCTCAGCGTCTGGCTCGATTGTAACATCTACCGGCACATTGCGATAACCTCCCTTACCATCCGATACCTGGAAGGTGAAGACATAGTCGCCAGGTACCTGCTCGTAGTAAACATAATCCTTTGGCAGACGTCCCTGCAACTCAATACCAGGGTTCTGCTTGTCGAGACTTGTGAACTTCTTGGTCTCTGCATCGTATGAGAAGTCGAACAGTGTCTTGCCGAAAGCCTCCACTGCACTATACAGGCGTATGCCCTCGTCGGTGAACGTAAAGGCGCAGTCGTGGACAAGGGTAGAGTCGGTAGTGCTGTAGAATGACACCTGACGTCCGTCAAGGTCTATGTCGGCGGTAACGTTGTTGCCACCAAGGTCGGCATCCATAGAAGCCACAAGCATACCCTCCTGCATCTGGGCAACCTTCTGGAGGTAGTCTGTGGGCGTGGTCTTCAGAGGACGCATCTGCATTACGCTGCCCGTACGTCTGCCCCTAAGCAACACGAGCTCGGGTGTAGCCGACACAACCTGGAACTCATAGTCGGCATGGGAACCCTCGTAGTTTCCCGCACTTGGAGTAGCAAGCTCATGCAGCACGGTGTTGTAGGTATCGAAAGTCAATACCGGACCATTGTCAGTAGTCAGCTTATAGAAAGAGGTCTCAGCCTGAGGAGTAAGCTCCGAGCAGGCTGTACATGTCAGCGAGTCGAACTTCACGATGAAGGTGTAGCCGCCATATACCTGGTCGGTACCGACATAGTAGTCCATGACCCATCCATTCTCGGCGCCACGCAATATGGTACGTGTTTCAGCCAAAGCAGCCTGCAGGCGCTCAGATGCCGACTCATCGAATACCTCGTCATTGTCTTTCAGACAGGAGGTAAGCAGGAGCGGCAGAGCAAATAGCAGCAGTGAAAAATTCTTTATCTTATTCATAGTGGTATTTCTCTATTGTTATGTATCATTTAACGGTAAGATCTGTAAGGTTTACCTTGCCATTGGCAACATCAGCCTCGCGCTGCAGGATTGTGGCACGCAGTTTATCTATGTCAATGCCCCACTGGTCGCTCATGTATGCACGCATGATGTTGAGCTTCTGCTCTATGAGGTCACGGCCTGGCTTCGGGTCCTTAGCTGTTCCGGCAGCCTCGGCAAGCAGTGCCTCCCACTCTTCTGCAGACTTGGTAACATAGATAGAAACCATTTCGGCGAAGTCCTCATGGTAGTTGCTCTGGGCATAGTCAGAGATGAAGCCGCGGACAAGATAGTCCTTGAACTCCGGATTGCTCCATTTGTCTGTCTTATAGTCAGGAGTAATCAGCTGGTATGCAGCAGAGAACTCCACAGTCTGGTGCAGGATATGGGTAAACTCGTGGTGGATAGTCTTCATGTAATAGTAGTTGAGAGTCTCCACATCAGAGTAATAGCCACTCAGATAGTTCAGTCCCATAAGGAATATCTTACGTCCTCCCTCGGCAGTACCAAGCTCGAAGGTACCGTTGTTGCGGTAGTGCCACTCGCCCTCAAGATAGAAGAGCTTGGGGAAGTAACGGCGTGTGAAATCCAGTCCTGCCACGTCGACATAGGCGTCTACGCAGCAATACTTCAGAATGTGAGCCATGAGCACGGCATCGTCATAGCGTGCTGGCACGGTATAGTATGAGTTGTTTGTCTCATTGTACTCATAGCGGTACTTCACAGCTATGTTGAACGGCTCCACGAAGTTGGCATCGAGCCAGTAGTCGAGAGGAGTCTTCTCTACCTTGTCGGCAGTGATGATACTCTCCGACGACAAGTCGTCCTCTGAGCAAGAAACGAATGTGAGCCCGCATGCTGCCAACATCAAGGTGAATATAATATTCTTTTTCATCTTTGTTTCTGTTTATACATTATTATATATAGGAGGTATTACCTTATTATATATATGGGTATTACCTTGGATTTCGCTCAAGTCCTGCAGCGATGATATCGAAAGGCAGCTGTATGGCACGACGCAGGTCATTTGTGCCGAGCGAGTCGGTGACATGGTCGCATTCGCTGTCCTGATTCATCACACGGCGGGTGATATTGATGCCGTAACGCTTCACGTCAAACCAGCGCATACCCTCGTGTATGGTCTCGATACGCTTGAAGTTGAGCACACACTGCAACATACATTCCTGAACACTGCCCTCTTCGTCGATCTCGAACGACGGGTTGAGATGCTTCTTTGGTGTAGGAGCGGTGGAGGTGTAGTAGCCAAAGCTGTTGTAGAACTTCTGAATGGTGTCCGGGTCAAGAGTCAAGGTAGACTTTGTCCAGTTCTGCATCCATGTGGTAAGGTCCTTGGCTGCCTCAGTATACTTTTTCTGCATGATGTAAGCCTCAGCACGCTCGAGCAAGAGAATGTCGGAGCGGAAAGGAACTACTACAGAGTGATAGTAACCTGTCTGCGAAACAGGGTCGGTCTCCTCAAACAGTCTTGGCAACTTGGCGACAAGCGCACGGTCCATGGTACCACCCTTGAAGACAAGTGTCGGGCAACGCATGGTTGAGGAGTTGCTTTCACCCCATATGTTTGTAGCCTGCAAAGTCTCGTTGGTAGAGATATAGCTGTCGTGCGAGTACTTGGTTATATATCCATAGTTGCTGAAGATGAAACCTACCATAGATATGGTAGTCTGCAACAGGAAGTTGCACTTGTTGCTTGCCTTGATATAGAGGTTGCAGCGTGGGTCCATGTCGTTGGTGATACCATAAGACTGCATCTCGTCCCAGTCACGAAGCAGCGACACAGGGTTTGTGCCGAGACAGTCGGTGGCATACTTCGATGCGAGGTCCCACTTCTGATAGTTCAGGAAGAAGCGTGCGGCAAATGCCAGTGCTGCCTGCTTGTTGAAGTGGTACTTGGGCTGCGAGTAGTGGGTGTCGCCCAGCAGAGGTATGGCAGCAAGGATATCCTTCTCTATGTTCTCGTAAACCTCTGCCACGGTACCGCGGCTGTGCTGGGGATTAAGCTGGGTTTCGGGCTCAGTGATATAAGGAATACCAAGGTCCTTGGAGCTTGTAGCCGGATTATATGCCAGACAGAACTCGTTGACAAGCACGAAGTGATAGTACGCACGGCAGATAAGAGCCTCGCCCAAGCACTCCTTAAGCTTGGTAGTGTTAGGTCCGCCAAGCTCCTCTATGGCCACAATGGCATGGTTGGCAGAAGAGATGGCACTGTATGCCCCCCGCCAGATGTTCAGCACACCGTCATTATCGCTCTCGGTGATATCCTGCCAATGGTATGCCTGACTGATGAAGCGGTCATCGTACTGTACGTAGCGGGGACCCATATCATCGGTATTGTCGGACATCATCTCATTGATTACCGTATAACCGGAAGAGGAATAGGCCGAGGTAAGAAGTGCAACCACCTTGTCTTCTGTATCAATGGTTGCGCGGTTGTCCGGGTCTTCGTCCAGAAAGCTGTCGCACGACGTGAAGGTGAAACACGCTGACAGAGCCAAAACCGCAGTTGATAATATCTTATATGATTTCATTTTCTTTTTATCCTTTCCTTCTGTTAGATTCCAAGTTTCAATGTAAGTGTGAACTGCTTTGGCATTGGGTTGGCAACACCACCAGCGTTAAAGAACTCCGGATCCTGTCCGTTGAGTTTCTTGTCGGCATAGATAAGGAAGAGGTTTGTTGCCATGAGCTTCAGCGAAAGGTTCGACAGACGAAGCGGCTGGGTGATAGACTTCGGGAACTCGTAGGCCAGAGAAATCTCCTTCATGCGTATGAAGTCGCCCTTTGCCACACGCTCAGTGCTGTAGTTGTATGCCTGATAAGCTCTTGACAGAAATGCGATGTTGTTGAGCTGCTGCTTGCTGGCAATGACAGGAACATTTGTGAAATTCTCGTCACCCGGCTTCACCCAACGGTCCTTGAACTCCTTAGGAGTAGCAGTAAGGTCGCTGTATGAGCTTGAGAACACAGGGTCAAGGCGTACCACATTACCGAAAGAATAGGTGATGAAGAGGTTCAGCGTTACGCCCTTGTAACGGAACACATTGCCGAGCGAGCCGACATCTGTCGGGTCTACAGGGCCCTCATACTTCAGGAACTTCAGCCTTTCGGGATCGTACTCCTGCATATTGATACCAGTTACGCTGACGTTGCCGTCCTGGTCGAGGAATGTAGGCAGACCCTCGTTGTTGAGTCCCATAAAAGGAATAGAGAACAGGCTTCGCTGCGGATAGCCCGGCATGGTGAAACCAGAACCGGAAATATAGTCATACATTCTGTTGAGGGTGTTCAGCTCAGTCACCTCATTGTGCATGTGGCTGTATATAAGGTCGGTGGTCCATGTGAAGTCCTTGGTCTTGATGTTTACGGTATTCAATGCAATCTCGACACCGTTCGACTTCATCTTTGCGACGTTACCAAACTTTCTTGGCTCACCACCGGTACCCAGAGTATTGATTACACCGATAAGGTCGTAGTTGCGGCGGCTGTAGATATCGAATGTAAAGTTGATGCGGTTATTGAGGAAGCCTGCGTCGATACCGAAGTTCAGCTCGT
Source organism: Prevotella sp. P3-122 (assembly GCF_002251365.1). Classification (GTDB taxonomy): domain Bacteria; phylum Bacteroidota; class Bacteroidia; order Bacteroidales; family Bacteroidaceae; genus Prevotella. The sequence continues at coordinate 52,035 of NZ_NPJH01000092.1, read as the reverse complement.
GCTTCTTCTCGTATGTCAGCTCGTTATTGGCAAGCTGTGCTATATAGAGACTCGACTCATTGTCGCCGGCAGAGGGACGCCAAGGGTTCTCGGCCATGATTACCACACGTGAGTTCGTAACCGAACTTGGTCCACGGTCGGCAGTCAGCGAGTAGCTCAACTTGAACGTAAGGTTTGACAAGGCAGGCTGAAGCTTGTTGAACCAGCTCTCCTCGTGTACGTTCCATGCACCAGACACGTTCCATGTAGGCATCCAGCGTGCGCTGCGGCTCTTACCCATACGGTTGGTACCCTCATAACGGTATGTACCAGTGATGGAATAGCGGCGCTTCCAAGAGTAAGTTCCCACACCTACGAAGGCAGCGCTACGCTCGTGGGTATTGGCGAGACTATAGTAGTCGGCGCCCTGTTCCTGACTCTTCTTGAACACGGCATAAGCCCATGACGGTGTCTCACCCATAGAATACTGCATACCCCATCCACGGAACCATGTGCTGTGACGCTCCACAGAGTTGATTTCCATAGCACCATAGAGATTTACGATATGGTCCTCGTTGAAGACATCATTGTAGGCTGCCGATGCACGGAAGTCATAGCCGAACATGCGGTTGTCTGTTCTGTCGAGAATACCTCCATTGGGAAGGATGGTAACAGGCAGGGCATAGATATCGTCGGGGTCTGTATACAGATAGTTGTTGTTTTTGCGGATAGTAGAGTTGCCCATGGCACGGTAAGCCTGTGCCTGGTTGGAGTTGTCCTTTATGTTATGCTCGCTTGTTGTAGCGGCATACTTCACGGCACCGAGGGCAGTAAGCTCAACCTTTGTAATAGGCTTGTACGACAGCGATGCCTGCATACGGAAGTCAACTACGTTGAGGTCGATATAGTTGTTCTCCAGCTCATGGAAGATATTGAACGGAGAATAGTTACGGGTGTAAAAAGTATTTGGGTCGAGAGCACGCGAAGAGTTCAACGAATACGAATAAGGGTTGATATCGAACGCGCGGCTCACCTCACCGGTTACAGGGTTTGTGGTGGCACTGATAGTACCCGGTGCCTCCTGCTTACGATAAGAGGCGTTACCAATGATGCCGGCATTGAGCTTCTTGGAAAGCTTGTAGTTGGCATTGAAATTGGCGGTATATCGCTCTACGGCACTCTTGTTGTACCATCCCGGGTCGTACATGGCACTTACTGAGGCATAGTACTGTGCCTTTTCCGTACCGGCAGTGATACTAACGGAGTGGTTGTGCTGAATGGAGTTGGAGAACAGCTCACCAAACCAGTTTGTGTTGCGGTACTCAGCATCACGCAGGTATGCGGCACGGGCCTCATCGGTATTTGCAAGCCCGAACTGGCCTGTTGCGGGGTCGTAAGTGTTGAGAAGCTCATACATCTTGCCGTATACACCGCTGTTGGCAGCATTTGAAATCTCGGCAAAGTTGAGGAAGCCCTTCTGCTGCAACTCCTGATAGACACCCATCTGGTCCTGGGAGTTCATAATATTAAAGGTAGAATAGCTTGGTTTCAAACGCATGGTATACTCACCGGTATAGCTGATGCGTGCCTGTCCTGCCTTACCCTTCTTGGTGGTAACAACAATCACACCTGCCATGGCACGGGCACCATATACAGAAGTAGCGGAACCGTCCTTGAGGATTTCAAAACTCTCGATGTCATCGGAGTTAAGACCTGCAATGGCCGAGCTGATAAGGGTGTTGGCATCACCCGATGACAGCTGGTCGGCACTTACCTCAACAACGTCCTCCATGATGACTCCGTCGACTACCCATAGCGGCTTTGAGCTACCATAGATTGACGTGGCACCACGCACACGTATCTTCGGGGCCGTACCAAAGGTACCCGATACGTTCTGTACCGACACACCTGCCGCCTTACCCTCAAGCGAACGGCTGATGTCGGCAACACCATCGAGCTTTGCCGATGCAGCATCAATCTTCGACGTAGAGCCGGAGAACAGTCGCTTGTCTACTTTGACCATACCGGTTACCACAACCTCGTCAATGGTCTTTGAATCACTTTGCAACGTTACTACCATGTTGCTGGAACCCTTAACTTTTTGCGACACCATACCTATGTAGCTGATTTCCAACATAGGATTGGCACGATTGGATGAAAGGGTAAATTTACCTTCAACATCAGTAACGGTTCCAACCTTGGTTCCCTGTATCATAACAGACGCACCAATAACAGGCTCGCCGTCTTCAGCAGAGACTACCGTTCCAGAGATTTTGTTTTGGGCAAAGGCCATCCCCACAAAAAGGAACAGACTTGCCAAAATCACGCTTAGTCTTTTATTCATAATTTTATTATGATAGTTATAAAAATGTATAATCTTTTTCCTTGAACGGAGAGAATACAAACTTTAAAGTAATATAAGATGTTAACCTTTTAGGGCACAAAGTTATACTATTTTTATTAAATACACAAAATAAACAAGTTAAAAGTAGGTGTTTTATTACGAAATGCCCAAAAAACGCAACAAACTGCAAGAGTTAGGGCCTCAAAGCTCACAATTTCATTTTTTCCAGCATGTTACGCACATACTTCTTGAAGCCTTCATCACCTATTATCTGAATGTCAGAAAAAAGTCCGAGGACAAACCTTCCTATGCCCAGATAGCTCACCACATCTGTCGAGAACAGCCAATGGTTGTCGTCCTCCTGTGTAAAACACTTCTCCGACTGCGGGTATTCCTCAAGCATAAGGTTGTGGGACAACTGTCCCATACGCAGAGAGATATGATGGCGGGTATCGCCTGAAAAGAGAAATATATCGGTATATACCTGCTTATGGCAGTCGGCAAAAGCCCAGTCGGCATCGGTGATGACAACGCTGCCTATGCGCGAGAGCTTGAATGTCTTGTTGGTATGTGTCGACAGCTCGTAGCATCTGATGTCGGCCTGCTCATTGAGAAAGAGGAAAGGCTCGACGACACGTGTCGACACCGTCTTGCTGTGAGGCGAGGAATAGTCTTTCAGCAATACTATCTTACGCTGGCCGATAGCCTTATTGAGAATTTCAGCATGGGATGTAACACGTCTGCGTGTGGCGTCATCGACAAAACCCGAAAGGCCATAAAACCGCTCAAGCTTCCGCTTGACCGAATGTTGCAAAGGGCTCTTGTCGCCTGTTCCTGCGAGCAGGCTGAAAAGATAGCTCACCTCCTCAGAGGTAAAGTCTACCGAACGGGCGATATTCCTGAAGAATGGGGAATGAGGACCGATATAGTATTTTCCTCCAGGAGTGCGCACAAGCTCAAAACCGTAGTCGCGGAGAAAAGAGAAATAGTAATAAAGATTGCGGCGGGTAGTGCCCAGAACCTGACACAGCTCGTCGGCCGTATGACTGTCACCATCTATGAGCATGGCGAGCAAGTCGAGTTGCTTGGCATATTGCGAATGGCTCATTCCTTGAAATCAAAAAAAAGCTGGCCGTCGCCAAGCAGGTTATACGACTTGCGGTGATAGGGGCTAATGCCATGCTGTCGGATGCCCTCGCGGTGGGCCTTGGTGGGATAGCCCTTGTTGCTCTTCCAGTCGTAAAAGGGATATTCCTCTGCCAAGGCGTCCATATAGTCGTCACGATAGGTCTTGGCCAGAATACTTGCAGCTGCTATTGCCTGATATTTGCCGTCACCCTTGACAATGGTTGCATAGGGAAGGTTCTGATATGGCACGAAACGGTTGCCGTCGACGATGACAGCCTGCGGACGTACAGCCAGCTGGTCGAGAGCACGGTGCATGGCAAGGAAACTTGCACGGAGGATGTTGATACTGTCTATCTCCTCCGGTGTGACGATGCCAACAGCCCACGCCAGAGCATCACGCTCTATCTGCCTGCGCAACGCATTGCGGCGTGCCGCGGTGAGTTTCTTGGAATCGTTAAGGTCGGGATTGTCATAGCCTGGCGGCAATATCACTGCTGCCGCATATACGCTGCCAGCCAGACATCCACGGCCAGCCTCATCGCACCCAGCCTCTACAAGTCCGTCAAAATAATGTCCCTCAAGCATAATAACAGTTTTTTTAGGTTTTATATTTATCTGTCTATTCCACCTTATTAATATATAAAAGGCCGCTTATTGGCAGGTTTCTAAAGAGGAGGCTGATAGTTATAAGAGTTTTTAACATAATCAAGGATTGAGTGAAATGACGTTTCACCACAAGTCACTAACTTTGCACCCAGAACAAGAACAATAACACATAAAGTCAATACAATTATGGAAAAGAACATCCCTCTTTCAGCCAATGCCAACCTTGCAGCTACTGTCCTGAGCGTTATCAACATCTTGAAGGCTCCATTCTTCATGCTTCGTGACTACTATTCTGGAATAATAGGCAAAAAGCTCAGCAACGGTCAGACCTGGCAGCTAATAGAAGTTCAAGTGGCCTTCTTCCTTACGGTTTTTCCCGCAGAATGCAACTTGCTGGTACGTGTACTGCTCATGGTATGGTTCATAAACAGCATACTCCGACTGCGCAACAGCCTTTAGGCGGAATCATCAACGGCTGAGTTCTGGTTCAGAACATTCTACTCACTCTCCTCACTCCAGCAACAAGGCTGTCCACTTCCTCTACAGTGTTGTAGAGTGCGAAACTGGCCCTGACGGTGCCTGCGATTCCCAGCCTTGTCATAAGCGGTTCGGCACAGTGGTGCCCTGTGCGTACAGCTATTCCAAGCCTGTCGAGCAGCGTTCCCATGTCTAGATGGTGGATATCACCGACGAGGAAACTCACGACTGCATCCTTATGGCTTGAAGTCCCGAAGATACGCATACCTGGAATGGTCTGCAGCTGTTCCATGGCATAACGGGTAAGGTATTGCTCATGTGCGGCTATGTTGTCAAGTCCCAAGGCGGAGACATAGTCCAGTGCCTTGGCCAGCCCATGGGTAGCAACATAGTCTGGGGTGCCGGCTTCGAACTTGAAAGGCAGTTTCTCGAAAACAGTCTTCTCGAAGCTGACACTCTCTATCATTTCTCCTCCACCCTGATAAGGCGGCATCATGTCGAGCCACTTCTCCTTACCATACAGTACGCCCACGCCAGTAGGGCCGTACACCTTATGTCCACTGAAGGCAAAGAAGTCGCAGTCGAGTTCCTGAACATCAACCTTCATGTGCGGAGTGCTCTGCGCTCCGTCAACCATCACAGGCACGTTGTGCTCGTGTGCTATTCTGATAATCTCCTTTACGGGATTGACTGTACCGAGCACATTGCTGACCTGCGTAACGCTGACGATACGGGTTCTGTCATTAATAAGCTTCTCGAACTCATCAACAATAAGGTCTCCCTCGTCGGTCATTGGTATCACTCTGAGCGCAATGCCCTTCTTGGCGGCCTGCAATTGCCAAGGTACTATATTGGAATGATGCTCCATGACTGATACAATGACCTCGTCTCCCTCTTTCATGAACCTGTCACAGAAAGAGCTTGCCACAAGGTTAAGGCTTTCCGTTGTTCCACGGGTAAAGATTATCTCCTCTACCTTCGGGGCATTGATAAACTTCCTCACCGTCTCCCTCGAAGCCTCATGCAGGTCTGTGGCCTGCTGCGAGAGATAGTGTACGCCACGGTGTACATTGGCGTTGACATTGAGATACTCGTCACGCATGGCATCGAGCACGCAAAGGGGCTTCTGGGTAGTGGCACCGTTGTCGAGATATACCAGCGGCTTGCCATATACCTCCCTTGTCAATATCGGGAAGTCCTTTCTTACATTATCTATATCATACATAAAAACATCCTCCACCTTAAATCCTTACTTGCACAGCTTGCATCCCTCGCACTTGTTCAGCTCCCCACGGAAACGTTTCTCCACAAGGTAGTGCAGTCGCTCGCGCAACGGCTCAAGCTTCATCTGGTCGATAACCTCGTTGACGAAGGCAAACTCCAGCAGCAGCTTCGCCTCCTTCTCGCTGATACCCCTCTGCCGCATGTAGAACATGGCAGCGTCATTGAGCTGTCCCACTGTAGAGCCATGCGAGCACTTCACGTCATCGGCATATATCTCCAGCATAGGCTGGGTGAACATCCTTGCCTGGCGTGTGGTGCAGAGGTTCTGGTTGATCTCGTTCGACGTAGTCTTCTGTGCTCCATGACGTACGAGTATCTTTCCTGCGAAAGCACCAACGGCACTGTCGCCAAGCACATATTTATATAATTGGTGTGAGCAGCAATGTCCGGCCTGATGGTCTATAAGGGTATTGTTGTCAACATGCTGGCTCTTGTCAGCTATGACGCATCCATTGGCATAGCACTCTGCTCCCTCACCCTTGAATACCAGGTCAAGCCTGTTGCGGGTGACACCGTTGTGCAGTGTGATGACATTATGGTTGACGCGGCTGTTGGCCTGCTGCTCGATATATACATTGCTCACCCTGACACTCTTGTAGTGGGTTTCCTCAAGACAGTAGAGGTCGAGCGACGCATTCTCGCCCACATATGCCTCAATGACCTGTGTTGACAGAAAATTACGGTCGTCGGCAGCATGGTCACAGAACAGGAACTTTGCCTCAGCACCTTTCTCAAGAACTATGAGCACCCTGCGATTTACCATAAGGTCGACATCAGAGCGAAGGATATTTATGACCTGAATGGCCCTGTCGACAACAACATTTGCCGGAACATATACGAACAGGCCATCCTGTGCGAGCATGGTGTTAAGCGCCGTCACGCCGTCGTCACCGGTCTTTGCTATGCGGGAATAGTATTTTGCCACCAGCTCGGGACAGTCAGCAGCAACCTTTGCCAAAGAGCCAACGATAACCCCCTCGGGCAAGTGTCCCTTTGGCTCGGCCTTAGTGTAGAAGCTGTCGTTGACAACGAAGTATAGCGAAGTGCTCAGATTGGGCACGTCGCATCGGAACACATCGTATGGGTTTACAGGAATATCAAGCCTCTTCAAGTTCAATCCATAGTCAGGCTCGAACAGCTTCTGCATATCGGTATACTTGTAACGCTCGACCTTCTTGTCGGGCAGCCCCATAGCCACGAAGTCCTCATAAGCCTTGTCGCGCACGTCGTTCATGACTTGCGCCGAGTGAGCCTTGATGACGTCCTTGCACTGGCAGTATAGGTCTATGTATTGTCTCTCGCTATTCATCGACCTCAGCTTTAATCCAATCGTACCCCCTTGTCTCTATTTCCTTTGCAAGCTCCGGTCCTGCCGTCTTGACGATGCGTCCCTTGTAGAGCACATGCACAACGTCGGGCTTTATCATTTCGAGCAGTCGCTCGTAGTGAGTGATGACTATGGTCGATGTCTTGTCGGTATGCATGCGGTTGACACCGTCTGCGACAATGCGCATGGCATCAACGTCGAGGCCCGAGTCGGTCTCGTCGAGGATAGAGAGCTTTGGCTCAAGCATTGCCATCTGGAATATCTCGTTGCGTTTCTTCTCTCCTCCGCTAAAGCCCTCGTTGACAGACCTCCGGGCAAGCTTGCTGTCGAGTCCCACCAGCTCCCTCTTCTCGCGCATGAGCTTTATGAAGTCAGCAGCGTTGAGTGGCTCAAGCCCCTGATACTTCCGCTTCTCGTTGATGGCGGCTTTCATGAAGTTGGTCATCGACACACCCGGTATCTCCACAGGATACTGGAACGACAGGAACAGTCCCTCGTGAGCCCTGTCCTCCGGCTTCATCTGAAGCAAGTCCTTGCCATTGAAGATGGCCTCTCCTCCGGTGACGGTGTAGAGAGGATTACCTGTAAGTACGGCTGACAATGTGGACTTTCCAGATCCGTTTGGTCCCATAATGGCATGCACCTCGCCATCCCTGATGGTAAGGTTTATGCCCCTCAATATCTCTTTGTCTGCGATAGTCGCATGTAAGTTCTTTACCTCTAACATTGTGTGAACATATATTTGCGGCGTGTCATTTACGCCCAGATTATTACGTATTTGTCATCCCACAGTACCCTCAAGGCTGACGTTGAGCAGTTTCTGCGCCTCTACGGCAAACTCCATAGGCAGCTTGTTGAGCACATCCTTGGCATATCCGTTGACAATAAGTCCTACTGCCTGCTCGGTGGGTATGCCACGCTGGTTGCAGTAGAAGAGCTGGTCCTCGCTAATCTTGGATGTCGTTGCCTCATGCTCGAACACTGCCGTTTCATTGTGGGCGTCCATGTATGGGAAGGTGTGGGCACCACAGTCGCTGCCCAGCAGCAGCGAGTCGCAGGAGCTGTAGTTGCGTGCGTTGTCGGCATTGGCGGTAGCCCTGACAAGTCCACGATAAGAATTCTGGCTGTGTCCCGCCGAGATACCTTTCGATATGATAGTGCTGCGGGTGTTCTTGCCGATATGTATCATCTTTGTGCCCGTATCAGCCTGCTGCCAATGATTGGTGACTGCTACGGAATAGAACTCAGCCACGGAGTTGTCTCCACGCAGCACGCATGACGGATATTTCCATGTTATGGCCGACCCTGTCTCTACCTGCGTCCAAGACAGCTTGGAGTTTACTCCCCTGAGCTCGCCTCGCTTGGTGACGAGATTGAAAACACCTCCCTTTCCGTTCTCATCACCGGGATACCAGTTCTGCACGGTAGAGTACTTCACCTCGGCATTATCGTTGACTATAATCTCCACAATGGCGGCATGCAGCTGGTTCTCGTCACGCATCGGAGCCGTGCACCCCTCAAGATAGCTCACATAAGAGCTGTCATCGGCAATGATGAGGGTGCGCTCGAACTGTCCTGTGTTGCGCGCGTTTATTCGGAAGTAGCTGCTTAGCTCCATGGGGCATCTCACTCCCTTTGGAATATATACAAAGGAGCCGTCGCTGAACACGGCAGAGTTTAGTGCGGCATAGAAATTATCACGGTATGGCACCACCGTGCCAAGATACTTCCTAACTAATTCGGGATGTTCCTTTACTGCCTCACCGATACTGCAGAATATAACTCCCTTCTCCCGCAACTGCTCCTTAAACGTGGTCTTCACCGACACCGAGTCCATTATAGCATCGACGGCGGTGCCACTCAATGCGAGCCTTTCCTCGAGTGGTATGCCGAGCTTGTCGAAAGTTTTCTCCAATTCGGGGTCAATCTCCTTGTTTTTTGGTTTTTTAGCAAGAGGGTCGGCATAATATGAAATGGCCTGATAGTCAATGTCGGGCATCGTCAGATGTCCCCACGTAGGCTGCCTCAGGGTTTTCCAGTAATTGAAAGCCTTGAGCCGGAACTCGAGCATCCATTCGGGTTCTCCCTTCTTCTGTGAGATAAGCCTTACGACATCCTCATTGAGTCCCTTTTCTATAATATCTGTGTGGACGTTAGTGGTGAAGCCAAACTCATATTTCTGCTCGGCCACCTGTCTCACAAACTCGTTGTTTCCTGTTTCTGCCATAAACGTTTTATGATAAAGCATCCTCCGCCTCTCCTTGCCTCTGCGTCATGCTGATGTATGGCGCAGGTCTGCGACAAGGATGGGCAGAGGGCATAAAGTTGTGGTGCAGCGCAGCCTGACAGCTGCTACAGAGCCATTTACAGCTTCTGCTCCACCTCTATTTCCGTGAAGGTCTCGATGATGTCGCCTTCCTGAATGTCATTATAGTTGACGAGGCTCAAGCCACATTCCATACCCATGGCCACCTCCTTGACATCGTCCTTATATCTCTTCAGCGCACTGATGTCAGCTGTATGCACGACAATACCGTCGCGTACTACTCGTGCCCTGTCCTTGTTGTGTACCTTGCCCTCCATGACGAGACATCCGGCAACGGTACCAACCTTCGATATCTTGAACACCTGCCTTACCTCCACCTGTCCGGTGGTAATTTCCTTCTTCACCTTGTCGAGCATTCCTACCATTGCCGACTTTATGTCGTCGATGGCATCGTAGATGATAGAGTAGGTGTTGATTTCAACGCCCTCACGGTCGGCAAGTTTTCTGGCATCCGAAGACGGGCGTACCTGGAAGCCTACGATAATGGCATCCGATGCGCTGGCCAGCATGACATCGTTCTCTGAAATCTGGCCAACAGCCTTGCTGATGACGTTGACCTGTACCTTCTCTGTTGAGAGCTTGATGAACGAGTCGGACAAAGCCTCAATCGAACCGTCGGTATCACCCTTGACGATGATGTTGAGTTCCTTGAACGAGCCGAGCGCAATGCGGTGTGAGATATCGTCAAGAGACAGTCGCTTCTGTGTGCGCAGTCCCTGCTCACGCTGCAGCTGCTCGCGCTTGCCTGCAATCTCTCGTGCCTCCTGCTCAGTCTCCATAACGTGGAACGAGTCACCGGCCGTAGGAGCGCCGTTGAGTCCGAGAATGATACAAGGCTCAGCAGGTCCTGCCTGCTGTATGCGCTGGTTACGCTCGTTGAACATCGCCTTGATACGTCCCCAACTGGTACCGGCGATAACTATGTCACCCTGACGCAGGGTACCATTCGACACGAGCACCGTCGACACATAGCCTCGGCCCTTGTCGAGCGAGGACTCAATGATGGAGCCTGTTGCCTTGCGGTTAGGGTTAGCCTTCAGGTCGAGCATGTCTGCCTCAAGAAGCACCTTCTCAAGTAGGTCCTCGACACCGATACCCTTCTTAGCGCTTATCTCCTGACACTGGTACTTACCGCCCCACTCCTCTACAAGGAGGTTCATGTTGGCAAGGTCCTCACGTATCTTGTCGGGATTGGCTCCCGGCTTGTCTATCTTGTTGATGGCGAACACCATGGGCACGCCAGCAGCCTGGGCATGCGATATGGCCTCCTTGGTGGTAGGCATCACGGAGTCGTCGGCAGAGATGATGATGATGGCGATATCGGTAACCTGCGTACCGCGGGCACGCATGGCCGTGAACGCCTCATGTCCCGGAGTGTCGAGGAATGTAATCCTTCTTCCGTTCTCAAGTTTGACGTTGTATGCGCCGATATGCTGTGTGATGCCTCCGGCCTCTCCGGCGATGACGTTGGTGTTGCGTATGTGGTCGAGCAGCGAGGTCTTACCATGGTCGACGTGTCCCATGACAGTGACTATCGGCGCGCGTGGAACGAGATCTGACTCGTCATCCTCCTCCTCGCTTACTGCCTCCTGTACTTCCGCACTAACATACTCTGTCTTGAAACCAAACTCGTCAGCAACAAGGTTGATAGTCTCGGCATCGAGACGCTGGTTGATGGACACCATAATGCCTACCCCCATGAGTGTGCCGATTACCTGATTGACGCCTACATCCATCATTGACGCCAGCTCGCTAACGGTAACGAACTCGGTAAGCTTCAGCGTCTTGCTGTCCTTGCGCTCTGCCTTTGCCTCGGCATTGAGCTTCTCCTGCACGGCCTCGCGCTTCTCCTTGCGATACTTGGCTCCCTTCTTGTTCTGTGTCTGCTTCGAGGTGAGGCGTGCCAAGGTTTCCTTTACCTGCCTTGCTACATCCTCCTCATTAACCTCCAGCGGCTTCTGGTTGCGGTTGCGGTTTTTCTTCTTCTTTCCCTGTCCCTTCGCTGGGTTGGCTGCTGCGGAGCCAGGCTGTGCGGCTGCGGCAATATCCACGCGCTCCTTAATTCTGGCGCGCTTCTTTCTCTCACCGTTCTGCTGTGCTTTCTCCTCACGCTCCCTGCGCTTCTCCTCCTTCGATTTCTTCTTTGGGCGAGTGCTCTGGTTAAGGGCATCTAGGTCTATCTTTCCCAGGACGTTCACCTTCGGGGCATTGAGCATCTTCTTCTCGCTCTTGAGCTGGAACACCTTTGGTTGAGCCTGCTGTCCATTGTCCGTGGTAGCAGGTTTAGCCTGAGGTGCCGGATTGCTGTCGGCCTTAGCCTGCGGCGCCTCCTCCTTCTTTGGCTTGGCTTCCGCAACGGGCTTAGGCTTTGGTGCAGATACTTGCGCGGCAGGCTCAGCAGGCTTGCTGGCTTTCGCCTCCACGGGTTTCTCCACTGGTGCCTGTGCCGGCTTCTCCGGCTCAGCTACTGGAGCAGGCTTCGGAGCGGGCTCTTCCTTGGCCTGGCTGACGGCAGCAGCCTTTGGCTTCGGTTCTTCCTTAACTTCTGAAGCACCAGACGACTTTGCCACAGGCTTGCCAATGCTGTCGAGGTCAATCTTTCCCAATGGCTTGTACTGCTGCTGCGAGGACGACTCGAGCAGGCTCTCTGCCCGGTTGTCCTTAGCTTCCGGAGCACGTTTCTTGTCCTTAGTCTTTTTCTGGAGCAGTCTCTCCGCCTCGTTTCTCACGGCGGCATCCTGCTTGAACGCCTCAACGAGCGCAGAATACTGCGCATCGCTGATCTTCGATGTCAGTTCAAGCTTCTCCTCTCCAATATCGCTTCTTTTCTCAAGGAATTCAACTGCCGTTTGAAATCCTATGTTCAACTCACGTAATGCTTTATTCAATCTGATGCTCATCAATAATATTCCTTAATGTCCTTTTTCCTATTGTTATTTCCTTATCAATTAGTGTCACCAGGCATCTGCTATTGCTCAAACTCCTTACGGAGCACGTCCAGAACCTGGTCAACAGTCTCCTCCTCCAGGTCGGCCTTCTCAACAAGCATTTCGCGTGGGGCGTTGAGCACAGCCTTTGCTGTATCGAGTCCGAGAGCCTTGATGGCATCGATAACCCACTGGTCAATCTCGTCTGAGAACTCATCGAGATAGATGTCCTCGTCAGCCTCACCCTCGGCAACCTCGCGGAACACGTCGATGGTGTATTCCGTAAGCATACTTGCAAGCTTGATGTTCAGACCGCCACGGCCAATGGCAAGGCTCACCTCCTCGGGCTTGAGGAACACCTCAGCCTTGTGGTTCTCCTCGTCGATGACGATATTGCTCACCTGTGCCGGACTGAGGGCACGCTGTATAAAGAGCTTGGTGTTGGCAGTATACGAGATGACATCAATGTTCTCGTTGCAGAGTTCACGGACGATACCATGAACACGGCTACCCCTCACTCCCACACAGGCTCCAACGGGGTCTATGCGGTCGTCGAAGCTCTCTACGGCCACTTTGGCACGCTCACCGGGCATACGGGCAATCTTACGGATGGCTATCAGACCATCGGAAATCTCCGGAACCTCAGCCTCAAGGAGTCTCTGCAGGAACATCGGGCTTGTACGCGAGAGTATAATCTTCGGATTATTGTTCTCATTGTCCACACGGGCAATGACGGCACGTATGGTCTCGCCCTTGCGGTACTGGTCGCCGTTTATCTGTTCCGACTTGGGAAGTATCAGCTCGTTGTTCTCGTCGTCGACGATGAGAACCTCGCGCTTCCATATCTGATATACCTCGCCCGAAATCACCTGACCCACACGGTCCTTGTACTTGTTGTACAGCGAGTCGTGCTCCAGCTCAAGAATTTTCGATGCAAGAGTCTGACGGAGCGTCAGGATAGCCCTACGGCCAAACTTGGCAAAGTCTACCCTCTCGCTGACATCCTCGTCAACCTCATAGTCCTCAGCTATCTTACGTGCCTCAGTAAGGCTTATCTGCTTGTTCTCGTCAGCCACTTCGCCATCGGCCACAACAACACGGTTGCGGTAGATCTCGAAGTCGCCCTTATCAGGGTTAACAATGACGTCAAAGTTCTCGTCACTACCGAAAATCTTGGCCAGCACGTTGCGGAAACTCTCCTCAAGCACACTCACGAGCGTGGTGCGGTCGATGTTCTTGGTCTCCTTAAATTCCCGGAACGTGTCGATCATGCTCACTGTTAATTCATCTGTCTTTTTTGCTGCCATAGCTTATTTGAAACTTATTAAGTATTTGGTATATTTCACTTTATCCATCTGATAAGTATGGTCCACATCTGTCAAGACGGGACGTTTCTTACCCTCCTGTTTTACTTTCTCGGCCACGGTGACCGTGAAATCGTTTCCATCGACGCTCTTCAGCACTCCCTTAACCTTCTTGCCGTCGCCATCGAGCACCTCTACATTCTTGCCGATGAAATTCACATACTGCTGCGGAACCTTAAAGGGCTGTCCGAGTCCTGCCGATCCTACCTCAAGCTCATAATCCTCCTCGTCACGGTCAAGACGGTCCTCAATATATCGGCTAAGCTCTACGCAGTCCTCTATCCACACGCCGTCGGCATGGTCAATCTCTACAACAATTCTGTCATCAGGGCTGATTTCTACATCTACAAGGAAATACTCCTTGTCCTGCAGCCACTCCTCAACTAAATTTCTTACGACGTTTTTGTCAATCATAAATATTTCATTTCGTATTAACAGGCCATCCATCGACCTATATTAAAATAAAATGAGAGACTCTTTCAGAGCCCCTCATTCCACTGAACGGTGCAAAGTTACGATATTTTTTTCATGCCACCAAGGAATTAGGTGAAAAAGTGACGATTTTCCATTGTGTCCCGCAAACGGCACGACCGACGAGAAAAGAATATGTGTTTACGCTTAAATTTGCCCGTTTAGCCCATCTCACGCAACGCATTGCAATAGCCCACGAAATGCATTGCATTTGTAACAATTGTGGTTCATCTACGCTTTTGCGCTTACAGCGCGCAAGGACAATGCCCAATTACACCCAGGGTGCCGCTTCGCTCTACCCTGGGCTATGCGCTTTTGCGCTTACAGCGCGACAATTACCGACATGAACTTCAGAATTAGGATATCCAATTTTTGCACATCAAACTGAACACACTAATTATTAAATGAAGTGGGTGAAACGGTTTGCCATAGGATATGAATACGTTTGCATCCCTGATAAGGTTAATAACCTTACGGCTGAAAGGTTAATAACCTTACGGCCTTAAGGTTATTAACCTTATCGGCAATGATATATATATGCATAGACCACGCAACAATATATTGTCACTCGAGATATAGCATGAACCGCAAATATGAATACGCCACAGACAAGATTTGCAACCTTATCGGTAATGAAGGTAACAAATACAGAGCACACTGCTATAGAAAGCGCAAAAAAGTTGATATTACAAATTGGTGCAAGTATTCTATATTGAATCCCTACGCCATTTTGAAGGCTGGCAACCAGTCTTCTTTGTGAATACCTTTGTGAAATTGCTAAGTGACAGAAATCCCGCAGCCTCGGATATGGCTGCCACCGTAAGCTCCGGGTGGTTAGCCAACAGCTGCTTGGCATAGGAGACGCGCATGTCGGAAATCCATTCGCGGAACGACACGTTATAAACCGTTTTGATGTAAGTCGAGAGATAAGTGCGGTTGGTGGACAGGGAGGCAGCCAAATTCTCTATGGTAAGTCCCGGCTGTGTGTAGCCGGCGGTAATCATCCATCTGTCCAAACGCTCCTTGATGTCAGCATGATAAGTGGGACAACATTCATCCAGCGCCTCAATGTCGTCTGGACTGCTGTCCGTCTCCGCAATCATCTCCGATTCCAAGATATGCTGTACCTGCTCATAAAAAAGCAGATAGTTAAGGTAGGAGCAAAAGATATGGATGTAGAACGGGATACTCGCCAAAATCCAAAGGAATACGTATCTGTCGGGAAGGAAGGTGAGCAAGCTGCATCCTACACCGAATATCAGTGCCCACCAGGTGAGGAGCGACATCCAGCGGACGTATGCTGCAATATCGTCGGAATGAGTTTCGTCAAACAGTCTTACCATTCGGTGATAGGTCTGTATAATCCTGTACGACAGAAATACGCCATAGGAAATAAGCCAAAGGGTCATAATAACCATTGCCACATGCAGTAGTCCTTCATTATTGTGCAGGCATAGCAGAGCAACGGCAGACAGGAGGATATATACCAGCCAGCCACCGATATTTCTGACAATACGTTTGACCGTGAAATAATTAGGATTGAGAAGAGTCAGGAAGGCGCAACTGAAAAACAGGTAGGTAATGTAATAGGTGGAGAGATTCATCACGACAGCCGCCTCTTGCCACAACAACCGAGGGGTAACCAACAAATGCGCCGCATAATTGGCCGACAGTGTCAACAGGGCACCTGCCATGAGCCGGCGCGACCTTAGATAGTTTCTGAAGATATGCTTGTCGGGAGTCTTTGCAAACAGGAAGTAGAAAGCAAAGAACAACATCAGCACCAAGGTTATGCCAAGGGAATTGTCGTATAATATTTTGTCCGAACAAGTCATAATGCTGTGTATGGTTTTACGTAGACGATTAATAGGTCCATGATTGCTGGGGTAAACCGCGTCGGCTGCAACAACCCATATTGCCAGTACAAGCCACCTCAATGATGCCTCTTCCGCTAAGGCCCGTCATTCCCCCTTTCCCGACAGCAATGTCCTGTATTCCTCTGGATTGGCGAGCAGGCGGCATGCCTCCTTGAAGAACTTGTCATGGCGCAGGGCATTGCGCACTCGCCCGGACTGATAATAGTAGACCGTGACAATCTCGCCGGCAAGCAGTTCCTTCACGACATCCTTCACCTTGTCCAAATCCTTGCCTACATCATGACGCAACTTAGTTTTCAACGCCTCGAACTCAGCCTTCGCATCGTCATAATAGCCTTCGTATTTCGACATTTTGACAAGTTCGTCATACACGGCATTGCTCAGAGGATCATACTTGAAGCCACTTTCCACAACCATCTTGCGGAAGTCCTCATAGTCGGCATCCGTAAGCTCGAAATCGGCAGCCGGCGCGATGGTTGGATGACGGTCTATATAGTCAAGGATATAACTGTGCATCACCTCCGAGGAGTCGCGCATGTAGGCAAGATAATATACTATGTTGGGCAGCGAATCGGCAGCCACCTCCACATCAGGCTGTATGCCTCCCGCATCCTTCACCTTGCGTCCATTGGCCGTCAGAAACACCTTTGCCAAGGAGTCGGCAACCAGTTCCTCGCTGGCACTGTCCGTCTTTCGGAAGTTCCTTGCCTGTATGCACCTTCCGCTGGGGATATAGTACTTGTTGGTAGTGAGCTTCATCTGCGCATTGTACGGCAATTCGAGCATGGTCTGCACGATGCCCTTTCCGTATGTGCGTGTGCCAAGTATCACCGCACGGTCCATATCCTGCAGGGCACCACTTACAATCTCACTGGCACTTGCCGTTGTACCATTGACAAGTACAACGAGTGGGAGCAGCGTGTCAACGGGCTCCACCTGTGTGGAGAAATTGCGGCTCACATTGTCGGCCTTTCCACGGTTGGCGACAACGAAGCGGCCCTTAGGGACAAAGACGTTGACAACATTCACAGCCTCTACCTCCGAGCCTCCACCATTACTGCGCAGGTCGAGAACAAGCGACTGCATGCCCTGCCGCTTCAGGTCGATGACGGCATTACGCACCAGCTGTCCGCAGTTCTCAGAGAAGGTAGTGAGGCTAACATAGCCCACCCCGTCTGCTATCATGCCGTAATAAGGCACGGCTGGAGTCTGTATGAGCCTGCGCGTTATCTTGAAGATCATATCCTTGTCCGTAGACGGTCTGTGAATTTTTAGCACGAACGACGTGCCGGCATCTCCACGCAGACGTTCCGAGACATACGATACCTCCTTGCCCTTCATGAGACTGTCATCGATTGAGACTATGATGTCGCCCTTCCTCAACCCGGCCTCCTGCGCAGGCATACCAAGATAAGGCTCGTCTATGCAGGCGCAGCCTTCCTTGTAGTTATACTTTATCGTAGAGCCTATGCCGGCATATTTGCCCGTAAGTTTGAACTTAAGGTCGTTGGAGTCCTCGGGGCGATAGTATTCCGTATACCTGTCGAGCGATGCCAACATGGCATCGATGCCCTCACCTATCACCTTGTCGGCATCCAGCGAGTCTACATACAGCATGTCCAGATTCTTGTATATTGCCGTAAACAGGTCTATGTTCTTGGCCACTTTGAAGTTGTGGTCGTTATTCTGTGCCACGATGCCTGCAACGGCACATGACATAAGGGCCAAGGCAAGAAAACGTTTTCTGATTCTCATCATATAATCCAAGTATGTTCTATATATATAATAATGTATATGGCCGGCATGGTATTCCTGCCTCCTGGGGTGGTTTTGCCTTTCGGCATTTCTCTGGTGCAAAATTACGGAAAATATCCGAGACTACACCACCTTTCAATGACCGAAATATTTTTTTTGCTTTCAAAACAAAAAAAATTCGCAAAAACATTTGGAGGTTTCATGGAAAGTATGTACCTTTGCACTCGCAATCAAGCAAATGCTTCAATAGCTCAGTTGGTTAGAGCACCTGACTGTTAATCAGGGGGTCGTTGGTTCAAGCCCATCTTGAAGCGCATAAAAGAGGAGTTACACAGGTAACCCCTCTTTTTTTGCATACGCACACTACTAAGTCAATCAAGCGAAATACAGTATGGAAACAATCATTACCGTTTTAGGCATCACAGTCATGTCACTGGCAGCCTTCATCTTGGGAAAGAAACTCGAAGCACGGAAAAATGAGAACGAGACCAACCTGCTCAGCGAGAAGCTGAAAAACCTGACGGAACAGAACAACGAGCAGGACAGCATCATAAGGCAACAGACCGAGGACATAAAAAACCTGACGGCACAAAGGGACGTGCAGAAAGCCAATGTGGAGAACGCCAACAAGCTCATGGAACTGCAGCAGAAGCAGCACGAGGACACCATTGCGAAAATGATGGAAGAAAGCCAAAAGCAGAAGGACAGCCAGGAAAAGCAAACAGCTGAAATGAAGGAAACCTTTCTGCAGCAGATGGCAGACCTTAAAACCGCATACGACAAGCAGCTGGAACAGGCTATTGCCAATGCCAAACAGCAGCTCGACACCCTGAAGGAAATGAACCGTAAGCAGGTGGAAGACCAGATGGTACTCATAAGGGAACAGATGAGAACAACGTCGGAGACCGTACTAAAGGCAAGGCAGGACGAACTGGGAGAGCGCAACCGCGAGCAGGTATCGAAAATCATCGACCCTCTGCAGAAGAGTCTGCAAGACATGCAGGCGGCACTCAACATGACCAAAGAGCAGCAGAAGGAAGCCCTGACAAGGCTCGACGAGACCATCAAACAGAACATGAAACAGAGCGAGTCGCTGGGACAGACCGCAGACAGGCTTACCAGGGCTCTGACCGGAGAGGTGAAGGTGCAGGGAAATTTCGGTGAGCTGAAGCTAAGACAGCTGCTTGAGGACCTTGAGCTGAAAGAGGGAGAACAGTTCGACACCCAAGCCACTCTCAGAGACCATGCCGGACGCTCAGCCAAGGGAGATGACGGCAAGGGCCTCATCCCCGACTTCATACTCCACTTCCCCAACAACAGGCATGTAGTGGTAGACTCTAAAATGTCGCTCACCGACTATGAGCGATACATGAATGCCGAAGACGGCACCCCGGAAAAGTCGACATTCCTGAAAGCGCACATAGACAGCGTGAGGGCACAGGTGAAGAGACTGGCAAGGAAGGAATACACCCGATACCTGCCCGAGGGATGCAACCGTCTGAACTTCGCAATAATGTACGTGCCCATCGAGGGTGCCCTGAACCTCGCCCTGCTCAACGACCCCACGCTGTGGCGCGAGGCTTACGACCAAGGTGTGATGATACTCGGCCCGCAGACAATGTACATGAACCTCAGGGTGCTTGAGATGATGTGGACGCAGGTCAGGCAGCTCACCAACCAGCAAGCCATGATGGATGCGGCAAACACCATAGTGGAAAGGGTACAGGACTTCGGCATGAGGTTCATTGACGTGGAGCAGAGCATGAACGACACCATAAAGAAAATGGGCAAGCTGAAAATAACAACTGCCGAAAGCGGACCAAGCATCATCACTGCGGCGAGAAACCTCATCAAGGCTGGCGCAAAGGAGAACAAGAAGAAGAAATCGCTCTCGCAGATGGACGACTCGCTGTTTATCGAGGACAAATCCACGGACGAAGGAGACAGAAACGAGGATTAACGGCTATCCGGGCATAACCCGCAGGTCCACCTTCTTACTTTCTTGTCAGCAAGTCAATCATTTTTTCTCCTGATTTTATTTTTTAATTTGGCTGATTTATCGTAATTTTGCATCCATAACATCAAAGGTATAACAAGAACCATTTTAAATATACTCACACTATGGCAAAAAAAGCTTTATTGATGATTCTCGACGGATGGGGAATCGGTCAGCACGGTAAGGGTGACGTCATCTACAACACCCCAACACCATTTCTTGATTATCTGAACGCAGTCTCGGCTCACTCCTCTCTCCAGACCTCTGGCGAGGACGTTGGTCTTCCTGACGGTCAGATGGGCAACTCCGAGGTTGGACACCTCAACATCGGTGCCGGACGCATTGTCTATCAGGACCTCGTAAAGATCAACAAGGCCTGCAAGAGCGGCGACATCCTCAAGAACCCGGAGATTGTGAAGGCTTACAGCTATGCCCGTGACAACGGCAAGAAGCTCCACCTCATGGGCCTGACCTCTACAGGTGGCGTACACTCATCACTCGACCACCTCTTCAAGCTCATCGAGATAGGCAAGGAATATGGTCTTGACAAGGTGTTCGTACACTGCTTCATGGACGGACGCGACACCGACCCGAAGAGCGGCAAGGGATTTATCGAGGATGTACAGAAATGCTGCGATGAGAACGGAGCACATATAGCAAGCATCATCGGACGCTTCTATGCCATGGACCGCGACAAGCGCTGGAACCGAGTAAAGGAAGCCTACGACCTGCTCGTAAAGGGTGAGGGAAAGAAGTCGGCCGACATGGTACAGGCCATGCAGGAAAGCTACGACGAGGGCGTTACCGACGAGTTCATAAAGGCTATCAGCAACTCTACCGTCGACGGCACTATCGGCGAGGGCGACGTGGTAATATTCATCAACTACCGCAACGACCGCGCAAAGGAGCTCACACAGGTGCTCACACAGCAGGACATGCCCGAGGAGGGAATGGCTACAATACCCGGCCTGCAGTATTACTGCATGACTCCATATGATGCCAACTTCACAGGCGTAAACATACTCTTCCCCAAGGAGAATGTCACCAATACCCTTGGCGAGTATCTCTCCGCCCAAGGCAAGAAGCAGCTGCACACTGCCGAGACAGAGAAGTACGCTCACGTAACATTCTTCTTCAATGGTGGCCGCGAGGCTCCCTACGAGGGCGAGGACCGCATTCTCGTTCCGTCACCTAAGGTTGCCACATACGACCTGAAGCCGGAGATGTCCGCTTACGAGGTGAAGGACAAGCTCGTTGGAGCCATCAACACCCAGGAGTACGACTTCATCGTCGTGAACTTCGCAAATGGCGACATGGTGGGCCACACCGGTGTCTACAACGCCATTGCAAAAGCAGTACATGCTGTTGACAACTGCGTGCGCGAGGTCATCGAGGCCGCAAAGGCAAACGACTACGAGGCCATCATCATCGCCGACCACGGCAATGCAGACAACGCTATCAACGAGGACGGCACTCCAAACACCGCTCACTCGCTCAACCCCGTACCGTTCATATATGTAACCGACAACAACTCAGCTACCGTCAAGGACGGACGTCTGGCCGACGTGGCTCCATCCATCCTACATATCATGGGACTGGAGCAGCCTGCCGACATGACTGGCGAGAACCTGATTGTTGATTGATAAATACTAAAAAGGAAGCCTCACCCCCTGCCCTACTCCAAAAGAGAAGGAAAGGGAGTGAGGCTATTATTATAAATGATAAAAATAGAAGACAGCTGGCTTCACCATCTGGCACCAGAGTTTGAGAAACCCTATTTCGGGAGCCTCACCGAGAAGGTAAGGGAGGAATACCGCAACTACCAGTGCTACCCGCCTGGCAGCAAGATATTCAATGCCTTCAACCTCTGCCCCTTCGACAAGGTGAAAGCGGTAATCATCGGGCAAGACCCATACCACGAGCCAGGGCAAGCCATGGGACTGAGCTTCTCCGTGCCAGAGGGCATTGCCCCACCTCCCTCGCTGATAAACATCTTCAGGGAGATAGAGTCAGACCTCGGCAAGCCTGCCGCCAGAACAGGCGACCTTACCCGGTGGGCCATGCAGGGAGTGCTGCTCCTGAACGCCACCCTTACGGTAAGGGCACACGTGGCAAACAGCCACCAGCGCTTGGGATGGACCACCTTCACCGACGCGGCCATAAAGTCGCTTAGCGACAACCGTGAGCATATAGTATTCATGCTATGGGGAGGATTTGCGCGCAGCAAGGCATACCTCATAGACAAGACCCGACACCTCGTGCTGGAATGCGCGCATCCGTCACCACTCTCCGCCAACCGTGGAGGATGGTTCGGCAACCGGCATTTCTCACGCTGCAACGCCTATCTGGCACAATACGGAATAGCACCAATAGAGTGGTAACAACATAATAATGAGCACCAACAAACTACACATCATCCAGGTGGGTGACGTTCTCATCTCGCCCGACATCATAACCGAACATTTCTGCTGTGACCTCGACCATTGCAAGGGACAATGCTGCGTAGAGGGTGATGCCGGCGCACCGGTAACACTCGACGAGATAGCAGCCATAGAGGACACCCTCGACACCGTATGGAACGACATGAGCGCAACAGCGCAGGCCGTGGTCGACAAGCAGGGCGTGGCATATACCGACCGCGACGGCGAGCTTGTCACCAGCATCGTCAACGGCAAGGACTGCGTGTTTACATGCTACGATGGCAACGGCTGCTGCCTATGCTCGCTCGAACGTGCCCACCGCAACGGCAAGTCGTCATTTATGAAGCCCATATCCTGCGCCCTATACCCCATCAGGGAGAAGCAATTCCCCGGCGGGCTGACAGGACTCAACTACGACCGCTGGAGCGTCTGCAAGCCTGCCGTGGAGAAGGGACGCCAGCTCGGCCTTCCCGTCTACCGCTTTCTTCAAGGCCCTCTGACAAGGCGTTTCGGAGAAGAGTGGTACAGGGAATTGTGCGAGGTGGCACAAGCCATCATTGAGAACAGCTGACCAAGTGGAATACAGTAATCTCAACTGAAGGTCCTGAATATACGTGACGCAAATATCCCAACCAGCACCCCTACTACCATAAAGAGTATGATAAGCAGCGTCATGATGGCATTATAGGCAAGAATATTTAGATAGTGCTCAGACGGCGTACCGGCGGCATTGAACTGCAAGTAGCAGATGAGAGCCTGGATAGTGCCGTATGCATACATACCCGGTATCATCGGCAATAGGGCAGGAAATGCCAACACCTCGTATGGACAGCGGTAATGGCGTGAGGCAAACGACGATATGATGCCTATGCAGATACTTCCGGCAAAGCCGGCAAGGATGATGTTGAGATGAAAAGAAGAGTGCATCAGGGCAAAACGGGTCGCATGGCCGAGGGCCGCGATTAGTCCGCACCAGGGAAGCAAGCCGCGCGGGGTATTGTTGATGCTTCCAAAACCTATTGCAGCCATACAGGCAAAGAGCCCGTCGGTGAGCAGTGTATTCATTTCCATTGTATATCTAATGTGAGTAATGCCAGACAAAGGCCTAAGGAAAGGCAGATGGTGGTAATGACCGCATCTGTCATCCTGCTTTGTGACACGACATAGTGGCCGTTAGTCATGTCGCATATAGCATTGATGAATCTTATTCCAGGTACGAGCCACAACACAGAGGCTCCCAAGGCTGTCTGTGGAGTGCCTCCAAAGCCAAAGATGAAACACGACGAACCGACAATGGCTGATATATATGCTGCCACAATGGTTGTGAATCTTATGTCACAATGCTTTTCAATCATAAAGTTCTTATATACATTGCCGATGATTGTGGCGGCAAACACCACACCCATAGCATACCAGTCGCCATCAAACAGACGACAGAAAGAGAGATTGGCCAAAGCCGTAAGCAGAATTACTATCCATTTGTTCATGCGGGGTGTCGCAATGATGGCTTTCATCTGCCCGCACGCTGTCTCAAGGGGTATATCCAGAAATGACAAGCGGCTCAACGATGTGACCGTCTGTAGGTTTATGCCGTTTTTATGGGTGTGTCCCACCAGACTGTAATTGTGCGTGTGATTTTTATCCCATACCGTCAGTAATATGCGCGAGGGGAGTAGCGACAGGTCGGAGATTATGCCATATCGTTTGGATATGCGCTCCACGCAATGCTCTATACGCGAGGTGGTGGCGCCGGCAGACAGCATTGCCGTGGCATACTCCTCTATGAACTGGCACACATTCTTTATTCTTGCATGTCCGTCAGCAGGTATGCCGTACTGCTCATCCGTCATATTCGTCATCATAATAATATATTTTATTGTCACCGAACGAGATGATGTGCAACCGCTTGTTGATTCTCCAAGTCTTTAGCAAGAGTTTGATTGCTGGCTTCAGAAGTACGGCTCCCAAGATAAGTGCCCATACGAGCCATGCGTATTGGCTTGCCGAAGTTTCGTTGATAATGTATTCCATAATTTCTATATTTAAATGATTTTTATCGGGTGCAAAATTACAGCTCATATTGTTTAGCGGGAAGATTTGTCTATTGATTGTTTCGATAACGGCCATCTATAGATGTTAATAATCATAATCGATAGTATTATCGATATTAATAATAGCAAACTGTTGTGCGCACGTTTAAATTATTGTACTTTTGCAGCAGTTTTCACAAATTATACTGTTAGAATGGAATTAAGGCAACTGAGATACTTTGTAAGCGTGGCAGAGACGAACAGTTTCAGTGAGGCGTCAAGATTGCTTAACATCACGCAAAGCACACTGTCGCAGCAGGTGAAGCAGTTGGAGAATGAGTTGGGTGTAATACTCTTTGAGCGTTCTTCCCATCGCGTGTGTCTTACAGATGTTGGCGAGGCATTTCTTCCTGAGGCCAGACGCACTCTGCATGCCGCGGATGTGTGTATAGACAGGATGAATGACATAAGAGGCTTGAAGGCTGGCTGTCTTAACATCGGCTCCACCTTTTCGTTCATCCCGCTGCTCAAGGATACTGTGTTGCTATTCATGAAAGAATATCCCGACATCAAGCTCAACATTCATTGTCATGATATGGAGACTTTGATGCGCATGGTGAAAGAGCGCGAACTTGACGTGGCATTGAGTTACAAGCCTACAAGCATAAGCCCGGAGATAGAGTCGCACATATTGTTTGACAACAAGTTGGCTGTAGTTGTTTCCGAGCAACATCCTCTCGCTGATGCGGAAAAGGTAAGGTGTTCCGACCTCAGATGCTTTCCCTTTGTAATGCCAGCCAAAGGACTTCAGGCACGCAATGCGTTCGACCTTCTGACAAGAGGCTCAGAGAGTCAGTTTAATGTAAGGTTGGAAATCAATGAGGTGAATGTCATCATCGACCTTGTAAGGTCGTCCAAGTTTCTTGTCACTGTTATCAGCCAGGCTGCGGTAAGTCATATTCCGGGCATCAAGGTCATCACGCTTGACCATCCAAACACGCAGATGGAAGGTTCGTTCCATATACTCAAGGACAGCTATACCAAGCGTAGTACTAAGGAATTTCTTAAGATGCTCTGTGAAAACAAATCCTATAATATAGCATTGCTTGACATGCTATAAATGTAGAGGCTGTTTTTTTTGTTTTTCGATTCCCTGTTATAGCTGCCTCCCACACCTACGGCATGGAAAGTGTTGGGAATACCTGTAACTATACAGCTAACGCCTTAGCTGTCGTTAAACATGGTTAATTTATGTATTATCTCCTACCCTTTTTGTGCGTCGTGTCTTTATAATGCGTATTTAAAGTAGGATGACCAAATAAAAACCTAACATTACAACATGAGGAAATTATTTATTACAATGGTGTTGGCGCTGCTGACAATCAGCGCATCATTAAAGGCGCAGGACGAGAGTCTTGTGCTCCACTACGACTTCAGGTCGGTGGATGGCACAACGGTGCACTCCGCATCAGGAGGAGGTCCGGATGCCACATTGAAGAACAATGCCAGGGTGGAGACCATGGGAGAATACAATGTACTCAGCCTGGGTACAGCCAACGGCTACCTCGACATGACACCGGCGGCCGGTGACCTGCTGAAAGCATCTGACAACTACACCATCTCCGCCTACTACTGCGTAGACGACAATGCGAGCCTTGACGGCAACGGGTATTTCCTGTGGGCATTCTCCACGGCCTCAGCCTGCACACAGACAGAAGGCAAATATTCCGCTTACAGGCTCAACGCACAGCGGATTGCCACATCCACGGGCGGCTACGGCTCTGAGACAGGCTTCTCAGTTGGCAACGCCTCAGCTAAAGGCAGGTGGATACACGTGGCATATACTGAGAATGCCACGACAGGCCGCCTCTACATAGACGGCGAACTGAAGGCCACCATAAGCGCAATGCCGCGCAACTCGACAAACTATGGCAATGCCACCATACAATATTGCTGGCTTGGCAGGGCTCCGTTCAGCGGCGACAGCTATCTGAAGAGCACCCTCGTAGCCGACTTCCGCCTCTACAACAGGACGCTGGAAGCAACAGAGGTGAGCAAGCTGGCTGGTGAGACCAGAGGCCTAGAATACGCCTACGAGCATTCACCAGAGGGAGACAACAGCAAGCTGCTTGCAGCCATTGCCGAGGCAGAGGCTCTCGTGAACTGCAGCGATGCGGGAATGTATATGCCCGGAGCTCTTGCCGATCTGCAAGACGCACTACTGATGGCAGGAAACATAGCAGCTGGGGGATACAGCCAGACGTTGATAGACAGGCATGTAGCCATGCTTACAGACGCCATGAGCGTCGTAAGGGCTACAACGGGCATGACATTCGACATGGGCAGCCTGGAGGGAGCATACGATACCAACAGGGGCTTCATACACCCCGGAGGACTGCACACACAGGCCGATTTCGACAGGATAAAGGCTCAGATTGCCGCTGGCAATGAGAAGGTGGTGAGCGCATACAATATTCTGAAAAATGCGGAATACGCACAGCCTACCATACAGACATACCCTGTGGAGACCATCATACGCGGAGGAACGACAGGACAGAACTACATAAATGCCGCACGTGGCGCCACCATGGCATACCAGAACGCACTAAGATGGAAAATAGAGGGCAACACAAGTTGCGCGGCAGCAGGCGTAAGAATACTCAAGGCATGGGCAAACACATGCAAGCTCGTCAGCGGTGACAGCAACTGGGCACTGGCAGCGGGACTCTACGGCTACGAGTTCGCACAGGCGGCAGAGCTGCTCAGAGACTACGACGGCTGGGGTAACAACGGTTTTGAGAACTTCAAGAAATGGATGCTCACCGTATGGTACCCAGGATGCATACACTTCCTAAGAGGAAGGAACGGCACGTGGGAGAACATTGGCAACCAGGGTGGCATACGCCCCGGACACTACTGGAGCAACTGGCCGCTGTGCAACGCATTGGCAGTAATAAGCATCGGCATACTTTGCGACGACGTGTTCATATACAATCAGGGCATGAGCTTCCTGAAGTACGACCAGGTGGGCACCTTCCGTGACCCACGCACTGACGACCTCATACTCAACGACGGATGCACGGAGTTCTGGGGCAACCTGATAGTCACCACGTCAGAGTCGGAACTGGAGACTGGCGCCTATGGCAAGCTCGGACAGATGCAGGAGAGCGGACGCGACGGCGGACACGCTGCCATGGCACTGGGACTGGCCGTTGACATAGCGCACGTGGCATGGAACCAGGGCGATGACCTCTTCTCGTACATGGACAACAGGCTCGCAGCAGGCATAGAGTTCACGGCGGCATGCACGCAGAACGAAACGGGACTGCCTTGGACAAACTACAAATATGTGGACTGCCGCACGGCATGGCACAACGGATGGCTGATGACGGCACCCGCCGAGCCCGCAGAAGTAAGAAACTACTGGGGTACGGTAATAGGCCACTACGAGGGCGTCAAGGGTGTGAAGATGCCTTATGCGGAGAAAGCATACCAGCAAATGGGCATCGATGCGGGCGGCATGGGCGGCACAAGCGGCGGCTACGACCATCTGGGCTACTCAGTGCTGATGAACACCTACGACGGCATCGCACCTGCCGACAAGGTACCGACACTGCTCACACCACGCATGGAATACGACGGGCAGACCATAGACCACAACGAACTGGGAGGACTGAAGAACAACTATGCCGTGGATACCAACAAGGCTCTGCCACGAGGCAAGACTGTCAGACTCATGCCACAGTTGCCGGAAGACGAGGAGGACACAGGCAACTGGAAATGGAACACAGGCGAGACAACGAAGGACATAACCATAACTACCGACCGCAGCTACGCCTACCGCGCCACATACACCAACAAGAACGGCATAGAGAGCCAGCAGGTGTTTACCATAGCTGTTGACGGTGACTGCGTGCCATCACAGTCCGCAACACCTTATATAATATATAACGGCGAGACCATCAGCACTGACACCCTGACCGTATTCTATGGCGAGACCGTGACGCTTGGCATCTGGGGTACGGGAGGCTACGAGAGCTACCAGTGGGACAACGGCAGCAATGGTACGACACTTGTGACGAGACCGCTGGTCCGCGCACGCGACTTCGCCGGTGCCTACATCAACCAGGGTGGCGCACGCTCAGTATGCAAATTCCATATCGACATCCAGAACATGCGCATACAGACCATTGTCAACGGCCACGTAATGGTTGACACCGTTGACGTAACGGTGAACAAAGGCGACCAGGTGGTATTTGGCCCCTACGTCCCCGACGCCCTGCCAGGCTGCTCATACAAGTGGAGCTCTGGACAGACCACACGCACGGTGTTGATAGACAGTGCGGCCGTTAGCGGCACATACACTCTCGACTATACCGTCAACGGCGAGAAAGGACAGATAGTCTACACTCTGCTCGTAAACGATGACAAGGACTGCGCAATAGCAAATGGGGAATACATGATCTACGACAGGTACAACGACACCTACCTCACAGCAAACGGCAACAACCTGTCATGCATCATGAGCCAGAAGGCGAGCGGCGAGGACATCAGCACACAGGTGTGGTATCTTGAGAACGATGGCAGCAACTACTACAACATCGTCAACTCCGACACTCTCTTCCTGACATTGGCCGCCAAGACCTCTACCACCACAGGGCGCTACCCCTTCGCCTTCAGGCAGGCCTTAGGCACAGACTACTACGAGCTTCACAACAAGTACCCATACTACTGGCTCTTCGGCAGCGACGGCAAAATTTCGGTAAGCAAGTCGAAGCAACCCACGACGTATCCGCTGATGCTCATACCATACAATGCCAACGCCATCAGCAACCCGACCATTCAGGACGGTGGAGCCACGGCCATATACAACATTATGGGACAGAAGCTCAGCCAGCCAGTGAAAGGACTTAACATCATCAACGGCAAGAAGGTGATGGTAAGGGCACGATAGCACGGCACAGAACACTTCGGGAACCATAACAATAACAAATAAGTCTATACTTCTGTTTTATGAAACCAATTCTCACCCTTCTGCTTTGTCTTGTCTGCGCATCAGCGCAGGCAGACAAGCTCGTCACAGGAAACCGTGTAGACCGTGTTCGTGTAAATAATTTAGTTTCGCTTGTGCTCAACTTTAGGAGTTAAAAGGAGTTATAGGAAGTTATCGCTCCCTTTGGTCGCATAGGAAGTTATAAGGAGCCAAATGTTTCACCCCTGAAAGGGTATTTGATTACTGATTGTTGATTGCTGATTATTGATTATTGACGGGTATTGGCTTATCATAACTTCCCATCATAACTTCCCATCATAACTCCCCATCATAACTTCTTTCTTGCCTTCCTTTACTTGAGAAAGTTGAGTAAGTTTTTTTTTGTGTTTTCTGCATTGTCGTTTTGCTGTGCGTATAATATTAAAAGACCTAAGTATATTTATTACAATACAGACAGCAAAATGAGAAAGATTAATTTGTTTCTGATGGCGGTGCTGGTAGCATTCGTCTCTTTTGTAAAGGTCAGCGCAAAGACTGCTATAGAAGGTTCACCCGCTGATATTGATTTCTCCAAGAAGGGAAACTATGTGCTCTTTTATTCCGCTGACGAGACTCTTAGGAATGTTGACATGACGAGCAACGAAGACAAGCCGTTCGGATACTATGCCCACAGGATAAGTAACGGTACATATCAGAAATTCCCCAATCATTATGCAACTATATATATCACCATTAACAGTCATATTCCATGCTTCGGCACAGACAATATTGGCTGGGTCAATAAAGGACAACGGTACAAAGATAGTCATTACAGATACTCCGGGCAGCGGTGATGCAGGAGAAGCGGTAGCGAAACGTTCCTACTCGGTGTGGGAAGATGATGACGACAACCTGGAAATTTGGTGACAGGCAACCGGAACAAGTAAACGATGAAAACATATCGCCGGAAGGCATGCTCCGAAAAAAGAGCATGCCCAAGGCGGAAAAAGATGCAAGAAAGGTTGAAAACATCGGAAAAATCATCAAAAAATGCTGTTTGGGACGATTACAGCATATACTTTGGGACGATTTAGCACCATACCTTTCAATTTTCATCGTTAACTTTGCAGCAGAGATTTTATACAAACAACCTATAATAATAACTAAAAAAAATCATGTCTATGAAAAGATTTAACTTCTTGATGGTTTTGGCAATGACTTCCTCAATTGCATTTGCCCAGACCTACAGACTAACGGAAATGACTAAGGAGACCTTCGCTGCCGGTGGTGACGAGCAGTGGAGCTTCCAGAAGTATGAGTATGGTACGGGTAAATATACTTCGTTCAGCACCTATGGCGACGAGAGTACATGTAACTTCCTCGACCAATTCATACCCGAGCGTGTAATGGGCGAACGTATTACGGAAATTGATGGATATACCCAAGACACAGAAGGCAACTACTGGGCTGGCAACAAGCGTTTTGCATGGTACGACCGTAAGTACGAGGCACCAAAAACCGATTCCAACGACAAGTTCATCTATATGACGGAGAACTTCGAGACCTACGCCAATCCTAAGTATGCAGGAGTAGTGTCATTCACAGCTCCTGCCGACGGCTACTATGCCGTAAGCGGCACCATCGTTCGTCAGGACTGTTTCAAGCTCAACCCTCTCCATCTCGTGCCTCGTTTCAGAAAACAGGGTATAGAGACTGTCGATTCTGCTGTAACCATGGGCTTTGCCTTTGCTTACGGTGACAAGTGCGGCGAGCTTGAAAACTTCTCCAACACCGGTCTGCTCGAAGGCGGACAGCCACGCTTCAAGGCTCAGGAACCTGTTGACTATTCGTTCGCCTTCTATGCAAAGAAGGGCGATGTCGTTTCTTTCGAGACAAGTGCGGCAAAACATTACCTTTATACCACATGGGTACGCGACATCTACGGACGTTCGTTCTTTAAGAAACTCGACATCGAGACCATAGACAAGGCTACAGCCGAGGCTATGGAAAACTATGTCGACCCATACAACATGGATGGTGTACAGGAATTCATCGACAAGATGGGCAAATATGAAACCGAGGTGGGAATGATAGAAGGCAACGATGAACTGGTGGGTGTCGGCTATGGCAAGTATTCTCAGGAAGCAATCAACAAATTCTATGAGGAAGTGGCTGAGTTGTACGAGGCATATCTGAATGGTGCCATCAACGGTATGAATGTAGCCATCTACGACAAGAAGCTCGAGGAGATATGGAACACATTCCAGAACTCAAAGGCAAACTTCGACTATACGGTTGAGGGCAACTATGTACTCTTTACCGACGACGAAAACATCAAATATGTTCAGATGCCTATAACTGCCGACACCAACAACGACCAGCCTTTCGGTTACTATTATTATGATGTAAATAAAGGTCAGTATGGCAAGTTCAGCACATTCGCCAATACAAAGGCCGGCAAGGAAGGATGGTGCCGGAACACTGGTGAATGGATGTATATCAGCTATGATGGAGACTGCCATCCTCTCAACAACATGGCACCGACAATAATGTTCACGGCTCCTGCCGATGGCTACTATAAGGTTGGTATCACGGTATATCGTCCAAATCCTAATATGAAAGTAATCAATCCGCTTTACATCCGTGCACGTATGGTTACGGAAGTTGAGTCGGTACTTTCTTGTCCTAAAGATGAAGAGATGTTTTCCAAGGAGTACGGACATGTTGAAAACGATGGCATGCAGGGCAAGGCTCCTGTTGACCTCGACTTCTATGTTCACCTGAAGGAAGGTGACAGGATAGCAGCCGATATAGACGCATATACTTCTAACCGTAACTCAAGTGCTGGCACGAAGTTCACACGCTTCGTTGTGGCAAGAATGCTGTCGGAAGGCAATCCTATCACTAAGGAATTTGTCGACAATGCCGACTTCCCGTGCTACGACCCATATAGACTTGCCGATATGTCTGCACTCGAGGCTCTGCTCGTAGAAGCACGTGCCGTGGACGAAAAGACAAAGACCAACACAGGCGAGGGAGAAGGACAGTATGCCGAAGAAGCCTACACCGCTTTTGCACAGCTCCTGGCACAGGCAGAGGCTTATGTTGCCAATCCCGGCGATGCTACACAGCGTGAGATAGAGAACTTCACCAACAGTTTCAACAAGGCTATCGCTGCCCTGCTCGCTTCACGCAAGCCGTTCAATGTAGCCGTAGAGGGCAAGACAGCCATCAGAGTGGCAGGTACCGAGAAGGTGCTTATACAGAAAGACCCGGCTCCTGGAGCATACTACTATGGCGCTATCATGACGCTCGACGAGATGATAGCCGATGCAGAAAAGAACAACCGCAACGTCGAGGACTATCGCTGGTCGTTCACCGTAAATCCACACGCTGACGGCGGATATTACCTGACAACCTCTGACGGCGTACTCACCAGCGACGGATATGTATCGGCACTTCCTCCAAACCCGACAGATGTTTTGGCAGACTCGCGCATAGCTTTCTATAAGCAGGAAAAGACAGACTCGACGGTAGCGATATGCCGTATGAAGGATAACATGTACTGGGATACCAACATGCAGTGGAAGAGCCCGTACAACAAGCTTGCACTGAGCGGGTCTCCTCTCTACAAGTGGGTTCTTTGCGAAGGTCCTGTATACATACCTAACGCCATAGAACTGACCGACAATGTATCGAGGAGCGAGGTGAAAGTGGAATACTTCACTCTCGACGGTCGCAGGCTGGCTGCTCCTGTCAAGGGTATTGTCGTGAAGCGTACGGTATTCGGAAACGGGACTGTAGCAACAAAGAAGATTGTGGTTAAGTGACAAGAATACGACTGACGGTCTCATGTCCGTTGCCCTTCCCTCTGCATGGGAAGGGTACGGAATGAGACTTTTAATGTTTTTTTATAATATGAAATGTAACCGACTGATTATTGCAACAGCGGCATGCTCGCTCTTTATGGCTATGGCTGCTGACATGTATGCGGCAAAGGCTACAGAAGCAGTCTCGCACCGTCAAAAGGTACATAACACTACCAATGCATATACTACAGGTCTCGAGACATCCATCGCCGAGGCTGAGAGTCTCATCGCAAATGCCACCGACTATCTGCCGGGACTCATCGCTGACCTTGAAGATGCCGTAATAGATGCACGCAATATCCTTAACGGCAACAGTTCGCAGAATGCCATCAACCAGGCCAACTCCACCCTGAAGGCAAATATAAACAGGGTGAAGGCTTCGTATGGAAAGACGTTTGATGCCACACCGCATGCCGAGGAATATGTCACCGACCGTGGGTTTGTGCATCCTGGCGGATTGCATACACAGGAAGACTTCGACCGCGTAAAGAGACTCCTGAAACAAGGAAACCCTTTGGTGAAGCAGGCAATGAGCCAATTGCGCAACGACCCTCTGTCGCAGGCGACAGCCAAGACAACCCCGACTAAATACATAAAGCGTGGCGGTGGAGAAGGAGAAAACTACATGAACGCTGCCAAAGGGGCTGCCGTAGCATACCTGAACGCACTCAGGTGGAAGATAGACGGTACGAAGGATAATGGCGACAATGCCGTGAAGGTGCTCATGGATTGGGCGAATTATACTGAGGGCGTAACGGGCGACACAAACCTTAATCTCGCCCTCGGTCTGTACGGATATGCCTTTGCGCAGGCTGCCGAACTCATGCGCGACTACGAAGGATGGAGCCGTGACGACTTTGAGACTTTCAGACAATGGATGCTTAAGATATGGTATCCTGGCATCATTCAGTTTCTCAGGTCACGATGCGGATCATGGGAGAATGCGGGTAAATGGTGGCAGGCTCCGGGACACTATTGGAGCAACTGGGGATTGTGCAACGACCTCGCACTGCTTACCATAGGTGTGCTATGCGATGATGTCTTCATATACAATCAGGCTCTTTCGTTCTTGAAATACGATCAGGTGGGAACATTTACTGACCCACGTACCACCGACCCGATACTTTGCGACGGACTGACCGACTTCTGGGGAAACCTGATAGTAACTACTGTCGAGTCTGACCTCGAGACAGGTGCATACGGTAAACTCGGACAGATGAACGAAAGCGGACGAGACATAGGACATGCAACAATGGCTTGCGGACTTGCCGTAGACCTGGCACACATGGCATGGAACCAGGGCGACGACCTCTTCTCGTATATGGACAACCGCCTGGCTGCCGGTGTGGAATATATCGCGGCACAGATACAAAGCGTGGAGAACCTGCCTTGGACAAACTATCATTACTGCACCGGTGGGTTCCACTATTCCGACTCGCGCTCGTGGCTTATGACAGAACCGGCACTCGGTGAGCAGATACGTCCTTATTGGGGTACTGTTATAGGACATTACGAGAGCGTTAAGGGCGTGAAGATGCCATTCTCTGAAAAGGTATACGAGAAGATGGGGGTTGACCGCGGAGGACAGGGTAACACAAGCGGCGGATATGACCACCTCGGATATTCTGTTCTTATGAATACGCGCGACTT
The DNA here is from genome assembly GCF_002251365.1 of Prevotella sp. P3-122. Classification (GTDB taxonomy): domain Bacteria; phylum Bacteroidota; class Bacteroidia; order Bacteroidales; family Bacteroidaceae; genus Prevotella. The sequence continues at coordinate 17,233 of NZ_NPJH01000092.1, read as the reverse complement.
CCAGCTTGCGCCTGCCGACAGTATTCCGGCACTCATTACGCCTATGATGGAATACGACGGCGAGATTATCGGACACAACGAGCTCGGAGGCCTGAAAAACACATACGTTACCGACAAGAACAAATGTCTGCCACGTGGAAAGACCGTGAAACTTATGCCACAGCTTGCTGAGGGAGAAGAGGATACCGGCAACTGGATATGGAACACTGGCGAGACGACTAAGGATATTACCGTATCTACAGACAAGAGCTACGCTTACCGTGTGACGTATACAAACAAGAATAACGTGAAGAGCCATCAGGTCTTTACTATTGCCGTAGATGCCGACTGCAATCCTTCACCCAGGACGACAGGAATGATAACATATAAGGGTGTGAGCGAAGAGACCGATACTGTAACGGTATACTATGGAGAAACGGTAACTCTAACCATTAACGGTATCGGTGCATACGAGAGCTACGAATGGGACAATGGTTCTCACATGGCTTCTGTAACAACCAATCCTCTTGTCCGTCCGCGCGACTTCACCGGTGTATATATCAACCAGGGTGGTGTGCGCTCGCCACATAAGTTCCATGTCAACGTGAAGTACATGGATATTCAGGCTAAGGTGAACGGTGTCGTGATAAACGATACTCTCGACTTCGCGGTGAATGCGGGCGACAATGTGGAGATAGGTCCATACGTGCCTTCTGCTCTTGCTGGCTGCACATACAAATGGAATACCGGTGAAACGACACGTACCATCAACATAGATGGCATCGAGACAAGCGGGAAATATGTGCTCGACTATGTCGTAAACGGTGAGAAGGGACAGCTTGTGTATAATGTCTTTGTAAATGCTGCCGAAGACTGCAACATTGCCGAAGGCGACTACTTCGTATGTGACCGCTTACACAATACCGTGCTTACCAACAACGGAGTCAATCAGAAATGTACCATGCAACAGCGTATGGCAGGAGACGACGCTATGGCACAGGTATGGCATATCACCAACAACGGACAGGGATACCATAACCTAAAGTCGCTGAAAGACGGGTTGTACCTGCAGGTCTCAACAAGAGCCACTGCCACTGAAACTCATGGTGTGATAGGCTTTCGTAAAGCAGTGGGTGCCGACTATTATGAACTCCACAACAAACTGTCGTACTATTGGCAGTTTGATGACAATGGAACCATCGTGTCGAATGTATTGAAGGCTCCTTGCAACTACCCATTGGTATTCCAGCTGTTTGATGTAAACGCCATATCACTTCCCGACGTTACCGAGGACATGTCATGCACCATATACAACATTATGGGACAGAAGCTCAGCCAGCCAGTAAAAGGACTGAACATCATCAACGGCAAGAAGGTGATGGTAAGGGCACGATAGCACGGCACAGAACACTTCGGGAACCATAACAATAACAAATAAGTCTAAACTTCTGTTTTATGAAACAAATACTCACCCTTCTGCTTTGTCTTGTCTGCGCGTCAGCGCAGGCAGACAAGCTCGTCACCTATCCCGCCCCACAGGGAGCGGAGCTAAACAACGACTTCGACATCAGTGTAAGAACGCCCGGAGGCCAATGGCAGCACGTAGATGCCTATGCATGGAGAGTGGACAAGGTTGTCAACTGCAGGCATACAGCCATGAAAAGCTCCGTTGCCTACTTCGACTTCGAGGGCACCGTGGAGGTAGAGGTGAAGAGCCTGCGCCAGCCAGTAATCGACTCATGCCGCGTGCGTCCGCTCTCCTACAACATCCCCGTAAGCACGGAGGGCAACACCATCCGCTTCACGCTTGACCGCCCGCGCGACTTGTCGATAGAGGTGAACGGTGAGATATTCCACAACCTGCAGCTCTTTGCCAACGGCATGGAGCCAAAGGTCAAGAAGGGCAAGGACGTCATCTACTTCGGCCCTGGCTACTACGACCTTAAAGACGACTCCATACTCGTCACGTCAGGCAAGACCCTGTACGTGGCAGGAGGCGCATACATAAAAGGCTTCGCAAGCGTATGGAAAGCCAAAAACGTCAAGGTTGTCGGCCACGGCATCATAAATCCCGAACGGCAATGTGCCGGACTTAGGGTGAGATACTCAAGCAATGTTGCCGTCGACGGCATCATAACGACACAGATACCCGTGGGCGGCTCCGACTCCGTGAGCGTGGCCAACTCCAAGGTCATCAGCTGGTACGGATGGGGCGACGGCATGAATGTCTTCGCGTCAAACAATGTCAGCTACAACCACGTGTTCTGCCGCACCAGCGACGACTGCTCAACCATCTACTGCACACGTCTGGGCTACAAGGGCGGATGCAGCAACATACGCATCAAGGACGCCGTATACTGGGCCGACGTCGCACACCCCATCATGATAGGATTGCATGGTGACATCGGCCGCAACGAGATTATCGAGGACGTGGTATACGAGGACGTGGACATACTCGACCATGCCGAGAAGCAGATAGACTATCAGGGATGCATTGCCATAAACAACGGTGACAACATCCTTGTCCGCGACATAACCTTCCGAAATTTCCGTATAGAGAACTTCCGACAGGGCATGCTCTTCAACTTCCGTGTGTGCTACAACAAGAAATACTGCCAAGCTCCCGGCCGCGGCATCAGGGACATCAGGCTTGAAAATATCACCTACAATGGCGCACACTCAGAGCTGTCGCTCCTTACGGGCTACTCTCCCAACCGTACCATCGAGAACATCAGCTTCCGCAACCTCGTCATCAACGGCACTCTCATCACCGACACCATGCCCGGCAAGCCTGCATGGTACAAGACGGCCGACATGGCACGCATATTCGTGGGCGAGCACGTGAGCGGAATAACGTTCAGCAAGTAACGGGCGATTTTTAGGCGCACAGGCATCCATTCTCGTATTTTTTTGCTATTTTTGCACCAAATTAGCGAGAATGATGACCGACAATATTTTTTCGCCCATATCCATAGAATCCATATCGGACGCATGCCAATGCACGCACCTTGATGACGTGCTTGCGCTGTTCACAGACGTCACCAAGGTGCCGTTCCCCGTCGTCTCCCGACGCATGAACTGCATCTTGGTGGGTTTGTGCATGCAGGGCACTGCGCACTACAAGGTGGACACCGTCCCCTACGACGTGGAGGCTGGCGATGTAATCATCATTGGAGCAAACCAGGTTGTAGACAGCTGCCGGCTGTCTGCCGACTGCCGCGGCATGGCAATTGCCATGTCCGACAACTTCTTCCGGGAGATTGTTGCCAATGTCCACGAGATTTCCTCCCTATTCCTCTTCTCACGCAAGCATCCTGTATGCCATCTCACAAATGACGAGGCGCAGCTGATGCGCTACTATATCCGCGCGCTCGAATATAAGGTAAACGACACAGCCCACCGCTTCCGACGCGAAACGGTAAGGTCGCTGATGACAACGATGGTCTACGACCTGAGCAACGGCATATACAGAATAATGCACGACGAGGGAAACAGCAGGGCAAGGGCGGAGAAACTGTTCACGGACTTCATAAAACTTGTCGAGGCAAACTTCCGCACCCAACGGCGCGTGGGATGGTATGCACTGAACCTTGGCATAACACCAAAATACCTCTCTGAGGTGATACGCACGGCAAGCAGACGGACACCCAACGAGTGGATTGACGACTATGTTACTCACGAAATAAGGGTGATGCTCAAGAACACCACATTAAGCATCAAAGACATAGCGCAACAGCTCAACTTCCCCAACCAGAGCTTCCTTGGCAAATACTTCAAGGAACACGTGGGAGTAAGCCCGTCGCAATACCGCAAGGACTAAATAACCAGGGCTATCTTTTCACGCACAATCTTACGAGCGTAATACAGACGATACTCTACGGCCCGGACATCAAGTCCCAGTCGGAGGGCTATGTCCTTGGCCGGAAGGCCTTCACGGCGGCTCAGGGAATATATGCTGGCATTGATGCTGTTGAGACGTTTGCTGACAACATACTGCTCCACAGCCTCTATGTCCTTTGCCATCACCTCGTGCTCGCACGAGTGCTGTATAGTATCCGGTGTGTCCATAGCTGCCAGCGACTTGCGGCGGAAAGCCTGCCTGCGGCAATAGTCCTTGCGCAGGTTCAGGGCAGTCACCATGACAAGAGCCTTGAGGCTCTCCTCATGAACAATGTCTACTCCGAGGAGCTTCAGGAAAACACTCTGCGTCAGGTCCTCGGCATCCTCCATGGATATACCATATTGCAGGAACACTGACAGTACCTCGTTGCGATAGCTGGCAAATGCCTTGCCCACCAACTGCCCAACTTTATTGCTACTGATGTTCATAAGACTAACTTGATTTAGGTTTTCTGCTGCAAAGTTAGCCTTTTATGAAATACGAAACCTGTTTTTAACGCCTGTAGAGTTACGACCTGCGGAATAGCGGAAAAGTACAGAGGTAAAAGACTGTATTCCAGATATTTGAGCAATAGTAAGTACAGTGCGTTTTAAGCGAGACGTACTGTACGGCTCTCCGATTTCGTCTGCAAGCAGTGCGATATTCGCACATTTGGATGCTATCTGTCTTTATCCTTTCTCTCCAAATATTCCTTGGGTGTACATCCCATAATCTTCTTGAAAACACCAAAGAAGGAGGTACGCGAGCGGAAGCCGCACTTCTCGGCGATGGCCATGATGGTATATTTGTGATTGTCATCGGCAGCGGCCATGCGCTTGAACTCCCTTATTCGGTATTCTGCGATGAAATCGTAATAATTTCGACGTATGTGCTGTGTGAATATCTGTGAGAGAGTATGGTTGGAGACACCGATGGCAATGGCAAGGTCTGTCATCATCAGGTCTGGATTAAGGTATGGCTTGGAGTCTTCCATATAGGCTGTCAGCCGTCGGGCTATAGCCTCAGCCTCTTTCTGGCTTAGCCTGCTGCCCTGGTATTTCACGACCTCGCGTTTTGGAAGCAACCTTATCCAGAGGTATTCACGCTTATAATACCTGCACCACACCACATGGAGTATTACTGCAATGCCAAACACGAGCGCGGCAATAAGCGCCATCGTCGAATATGCCATTGGAACGACAATAGTATAGGTGGCGGCAATACTGTCGTTGCCTTTCACCCTGACCCTAAGCTTGTAGGTGCCGAATGGGAGAGACGGGTAGAATGCCGTCTGGTTTGCGCCAACCATATTCCATTGCTTGTCATATCCCTCAAGCATGTAGTCGTACCTTAGCCTGGTGGTCTTGCCAAATGTCATGGCAGAAAAACGGAGCGACATTCCATCTGCCGACCTGCTCAGCGTAATCGTACGTGAGGCTATGGCGGCGGTTACTTCGGCATCGTTGAACCAATGGTCTGTCTGTATCTGCGATATCAATACCGGTAAGGCATTGATGGTGTTGGCAGCATTGAGGTCGCTGACTCTTGTCCAAAGGAGTCCCCTGTTTGTAGACACTAGGCACCTGCCATCGGATGCAATCTGGAAATTTCTCTGGAACTCCATCGATGTCAGTCCGTCAAGGTAACCGTAGCAACGCAAGGAGTCATTGCGGAAGGTATAGAAACCATTATCTGTGCAGAAGTAACATATTCCGTTGTGTTTTCTGAAAAACGAAATGTTGGGTGCGTCCTCGCCAACATCGAAACTTAGCCTCGTGAAGTTCAGCACGCTGGCGTCTGCCGTCACGGGGAAACCTCTTTGCGGGAGGAACAGCATCTGCCCGTCCTCCATCCTCTGAATATCGCGCAGCTGTCCCAGGGCGACAAACTTGTTGGGGAGGTTCTTGGTGGATATGGTCTCAGAGGTTGGGTCGTAGATGCAGTTGCCGTTGCGCGTAGATATCCATCCGCGTCCCCCAAGGTCGAAGTCTATGCAGAACACCTCCTTGTCGGGCAGCTGTGAATTGGCATTGTCAAACAGCCTGAGCAGACGCCGGTAAGGGTTGTATCTCACAAGCCCCTGATTAGTACATAGCCATAAATTGCCCATTCCATCGTCCCTGCACTGGTACACGAGCGACTTACAGAGCCGGCGTGGCATATCTATATTCATCACTCTCAGCGTGGCGGCGTCAATCTCTGTAAATCCAGCCGTCTGAGTTCCTACAATATATCTGTCTCCAGCCTTCGTGAGTGTCGACACATAGCGGGAGCCAAGCTGGTCCTCACCAAAATATTCCACCGTCTGGTGTTCATCGTCTACGATGTAGAGTCCGTTCCGCGTGCCAACGAGTGTTCTATTGCCATCTGCGAGCGAGCAGATGACATGCTGTTTTGAGCTGTCGTGCAAGCCCGGTATTTGATACACCTTGAAAATACCGCTGTTATAGTATGTATGGTCGAGGCCGTAGAACTTGTAGCCTATCCAGTCAATGCCGGCAGCGTCACGGTAGAACACCTGCGGATTGCTGAACCTTGCCTGCGAGCTGTTTGGCCCTCCCTTATCATCGTATGCCAAAAGGCTTTTGCCCGTAAGCGGACTCAGCTCCACGGCTCCATACAAGTCGGAGGCCACAAGCAGATTGCCATTGGCAGACACGCTGAGCATATTGACGCAGCTGCCAGGCAAAGCAAAAAAGTGGTAACTTCCGTCACGGGAACTGAACTTCCACAATCCATGCTCCTGTGTTCCTATGAAAATGTCGCCTCCCGGTGTTATGGCAATTCTGCTGGGGCGGATCCTGACTGTCTGGTTGTCAGCTCCGGTAGCATACACATCATCAGACCCTCCTGACAGCACAGGAGCCGGATACAGATGGCCACCCGCATTGCCGGCAAGGTCAATGCCCACGACGCCACTCACCGTTACCGCCCAGACAGCACCTTCACGACCCAAGGACGAGGGGTTCCCCTTACCCACAACAGCTATATCGCACACATTGGTATCGGTAAGGCGTGACGAGCTGTAAATCCTCATCCTCGACAGTCTACCGTCAGAGCCTATACGGAACAGTCCTCCTACCGTGGCGACAAGCATTTCTCCGCGGGGAGTCTTCCTTATGGCACGGACCTCACAGTCGATATCCTCTGCATAAACCCTCTTTGTCTCAAGCGTTGTTGGGTCGAAGAGCCACAGTCCCTCCTGATTGCCGACATAGTAATGGGTAGGGTCTGCCTCGAAGAGTGCATAGACTATATTGTATTTTCTGTCACTACGTCCGGTTATGGGAATATTCACCACGTTGACACCATCGTAGCGGGTGATGCCAGTGAAAGTGCCGAGATACACAAACCCGTCGGAACCACGCATGATGGATATGACCGAGCCGTTCTGCATGCCATCGTCTATTGTCAGGCTATGCATGTTTTCTGTCTGCCCCTTCAAGGATAGCGGCAACAACAGCAGTATCAGTATCAATATAATGGTATTCATTGTTTGTGGCTTGCAGTATTGGTGCAAATATAACACAAAAAACTCAATAACACGATAAAATCGGCAAAAAAATCGTTCCATACATGGGCAACTTCAGGCAAATAAGACATTTCGAGTGAATACCGCTTATTGCTGCGTGGTCTGTGTATGTTGACTTCACTGCCATTAAGGTTAATAACCTTAAGGCCGTAAGGTTATTAACCTTATCAGCGGTGTAGTCATATTCACAGACCATGACAGTTATATCCGACTCACTTCAAAGATATTATTCTTTTAATCATCACTCCATATTTCAGCCGAACCTAATTATCTCATTACACATCATGTATTACGGTTTATGCAAGCGGACGTTTTTTTGTGCAACAGGAATATGAATTGTAATCAATGCGCCTACAACGCAATGGGGCAATATCTTAAAAAAAATAAAATTATGCATATATAATAAGGTATAAGCAAAAGTTTTAGTTACTTTTGTGCCCCATAAATATCAAATGGCAACTATGCAAGACAATTTAGTTATCGTAGAGAGCCCCGCAAAGGCTAAGACTATTGAGAAGTTCCTGGGCAACGACTTCAAGGTGATGTCGAGCTACGGTCATATCAGAGACCTTAAGAAGAAAGAGCTGAGCATCGACGAGCAGTCGATGGAACCGCACTACGAGATACCCGAGGAGAAGAGAAAGCTCGTCTCCGAGCTGAAGAGCAGCGCCAAGAAGGCTAAGCAGGTATGGCTCGCATCCGATGAGGACCGTGAGGGAGAGGCCATCTCATGGCATCTGTGCGAGGTGCTCGGCCTTGACGAGGAAAAGACCAAGCGTATCGTCTTCCACGAAATAACCAAGCCGGCCATACTCAAGGCCATTGAGACACCACGCCATCTGGACATGAACCTGGTGAATGCGCAGCAGGCGCGCAGGGTTCTCGACAGGCTGGTGGGCTTCAAGCTCTCGCCGGTACTGTGGCGCAAGGTGAAGCCCTCGCTCTCGGCAGGACGCGTGCAGAGCGTGGCCGTGAGACTGATTGTCGAGCGGGAGCGGGAGATACAGGCTTTCACGAGCGAGCCCTACTACAGGATAAACGCCCTGTTCGGAGTGACAAACGCCGACGGCAGCATGAGCGAGCTGAAAGCAGAGCTGGACATCAGGTTCAAGACCCACGCTGAGGCACTGGCATTCCTGGAGGAGTGCAAAGACTGCAACTTCCATGTGGGTGGGGTACAGAAGAAGCCCCTCAAGCGCATGCCTGCTCCTCCGTTCACCACGTCGACACTACAGCAGGAGGCAGCCAGAAAACTGGGCTTCACGGTTAGCCAGACGATGATGGTGGCCCAGCACTTGTATGAGAACGGTCAGATAACATACATGCGTACCGACAGCGTAAATCTCTCGGCACTGGCACTGAACTCAAGCGAGGAGACCATCACAAGGCTCTTCGGAGAGAAATACTCCAAGAAACGCAACTACCATACTCACTCCAAGGGCGCACAGGAGGCTCACGAGGCCATCAGGCCTACGGCCATGGAGATGCAGAGCATAGAGGGCACTGTGCAGGAGCGCCGTCTCTACGACCTGATATGGAAGAGAACCATAGCCTCCCAGATGGCCGACGCACAGATAGAGAAAACTACAGTCACCATCGATGCCGACGGCAACAGCCACAAGTTTGTGGCCAACGGAGAGGTGGTGACCTTCGACGGCTTCCTGAAGGTGTACACGGAGTCTGCAGACGATGACGGCCGCAACGCCGAAGACTTGTCGCTGCTGCCAGTACTCCACGAGGGCGACCCACTGGAGCGCAGAGAGATAACATCCACCGAAAGGTTCAGTCAGGGACCGGCACGATATACTGAGGCAAGCCTGGTACACAAGCTGGAGGAGCTGGGCATCGGCCGTCCGTCAACGTACGCTCCGACCATTTCCACCATACAGCAGAGGGAATACGTGCAGAAAGGCGACAAGAGCGGAGTAGAGAGGCAGTATGCCATAGACACTCTGAAGGGCTCGATGGTGACGTCGAGGACGAAGGTGGAAATGGCGGGCTCAGACAAGGGCAAGCTGCTGCCGACAGACATTGGCATGGTGGTGAACGACTTCCTGATGAGGAACTTCCCCGAGATTATGGACTACAATTTCACAGCACGCGTAGAGGAACAGTTCGACCTCATTGCCGAAGGCAAGGCTGAGTGGCTGAAGATGATGAGAGGTTTTGACAAGGACTTCGAACCTGTCGTGGACAAGGTGATGAACGAACGCTCTGAGCACAAGGCGGGAGAGAGGCTCTTGGGCAACGATCCGAAGACGGGTAGGCCGGTGTATGTGAAGATATGCCGTTTCGGTCCTGCTGTACAGATAGGGTCTGCCGATGACGAGAACAAGCCTCAGTTCGCACAGATGCCCGCCGACAAGAGCATTGAGAGCATAACGCTTGAGGAGGCACTGGAGCTGTTCAAGCTGCCACGCACAGTGGGCACATTCGAGGGTACGCCAGTGGTGATTGGCGCAGGCAAGTTCGGACCATACGTGCTTCACCAGAAGAAGTATGCCTCGCTGCCTAAGGACGAGGACCCCATGACGGTGACCATCGAAAAGGCTATAGAGATTATCGTGCGCAAGCGCAAGCAGGAGGAGCAACGCCATATAAAGACCTTCGAGGAGGATGCGGGTATGGAGGTGCTGAACGGACGGTATGGCCCATACCTGGCATACGACGGAAAGAACTACAGGTTGCCCAAGGCACTGCACGACAAGGCTGCTGAGCTGACCTACAGCCAGTGTATGGAGATTGTCAACAAAGCTCCGGAACCTAAGACCAAGAGGAAATAGCCATACACGCTTTATGAAGAGGATTATTCTGATTGGCTACATGGGCTCGGGCAAAACCACTATAGGCAAGGCCCTGAGCAAGGAAACCGGCTTGCCGTTCTACGACCTTGACTGGTACATAGAGAGCAGGATGAGGAAAACGGTGAAGCAGATTTTCGACTCGGCAGGTGAGGAGGGGTTCAGGAAGATTGAGCGCAACATGCTGCACGAGGTGGCGGAGTTCGAGAACGTCATCATAAGCTGCGGAGGCGGAACGCCTTGCTTCTACGACAACATGGAATATATCAACAACCAAGGCGACACGGTATACCTTAAGGCAACGCCGGAGGTGCTCTACGGACACCTGAAGATGGGTAAGTCCGTACGGCCGCTACTGCTCAACAAGACTCCCGAGGAAGTGCAGATATTCATAAGAGAACAGCTTAAATACCGGAGGCACTTCTACGAGAGGGCCAAGCACACGCTGGACGTAAGCCTGATGGACAACTACGAAAAAATAAAGTTCTCTGTAGAGAACATACGCGGCATACTGGGCATCTGACTACATCGGTCCACCCGCACAACACTATTAAAACAGTAACAAACTTCGCCCACAGCTGCGGGGCAACCATACCACAACTGCAACATGAAGAAATGGACCATTGAAGACTCGAAGGAACTCTACAACATCAACGGATGGGGAGTGTCCTATTTCGGTATCAACAACAAGGGTGACGTCTACGTATCACCATGCAAGAACAACGCCCAGATAGACCTCAGAGAGGTCATGGACGAGCTGGCATTGCGCGATGTCACTCCTCCTGTGCTGCTGCGGTTCCCAGACATTCTCGACAACCGCATCGAGAAAACGGCAAGCTGCTTCCAACAGGCGAAGGAGGAATACGACTACAAGGGTGAGAACTTCATCATCTACCCCATAAAGGTTAACCAGATACAGCCAGTAGTGGAGGAGATTATCTCGCACGGACGAAAGTTCAACCTCGGACTGGAGGCTGGCTCCAAACCAGAGCTGCACGCTGTCATCGCTGTACAATGCCAAAGCGACTCGCTCATAATCTGCAACGGCTACAAAGACCAGGCATACATCGAGCTGGCTCTGCTGGCACAGAAGATGGGCAAGAGAATATTCATCGTCGTGGAGAAACTCAACGAGCTGGAAACCATTGCCAAGGTGGCCAAGAAACTCAACGTCAAGCCCAACCTCGGCATCAGGATAAAACTCGCATCGAGCGGCTCTGGAAAATGGGAGGAAAGCGGAGGAGACGCCTCGAAGTTCGGACTGACCTCTGCTGAGCTGCTGCAGGCTCTTGACATACTTAAGCAGAAGGGAATGCAGGAATGCCTCAGGCTCATACACTTCCACATAGGCTCGCAGATAACCAAAATCAGAAGAATACAGACTGCCCTAAGGGAGGCCGCACAGTTCTACATCAACCTCCACAAGATGGGCTACGACGTGGAATTCGTAGACTGCGGTGGAGGATTGGGCGTTGACTACGACGGCACACGCTCTTCGAACAGCGAAAGCTCAGTGAACTACAGCATCCAGGAGTATGTCAACGACTGTATATACACCTTCGTTGACGCTGCCGACAAGAACGGCATACGCCACCCCAACATCATTACCGAGAGCGGACGCTCACTGACCGCCCACCACTCGGTGCTGGTCATTGACGTGCTCGAAACGGCAAGTCTGCCGGAAATGCCAGAGGAGTTTGAGGCCAAGGCCAATGACCACCAGCTGGTAAAGGACCTGTACGAGATTTGGGACAACCTGAACCCAAGGACCATGCTTGAGGACTGGCACGATGCCGAGCAAATTAGGGACGAGGCGCTCGAATTGTTCAGCCACGGCATCGTTGACCTGAAGACAAGGGCTGAGATAGAGAGGATGTACTGGAGCGTAGCACACGAGATTAACGCACTGGCCAAGAGCATGAAGCACGTGCCAGAGGAACTGAAGAACCTCGACAAGCTGCTTGCCGACAAGTATTTCTGCAACTTCTCGCTGTTCCAAAGCCTGCCCGACTCATGGGCCATCGACCAGCTGTTCCCCATTATGCCCATACAGCGGCTCAACGAAAGACCGACAAGGCACGCCACCCTGCAGGACATCACATGCGACTCGGACGGAAAGATATCAAACTTCGTAGCCGACGGACATATCAAGCACGTGCTACCTATACACGCACTGAGAAAAAACGAAAACTACCATCTTGGCGTATTCCTCATCGGAGCATATCAGGAAATTCTCGGCGATATGCATAACCTGTTCGGAGATACCAACGCCGTACATATCTCTGTTAAGGATGGCAAATACCACATCGACCAGATTATTGATGGCGAGACTGTTGAGGAGGTACTCGACTACGTGCAGTATAATCCAAAAAAGCTCGTAAGGCAACTGGAGACATGGGTGACAAAGAGTGTGAAGGAGGGGAAAATTAGCCTAGAAGAGGGAAAAGAGTTCCTCGGCACCTACCGCTCAGGACTGTACGGATATACCTATCTGGAATAAAGAAATCACGATGAAACCGATATAAATGGACAATATCACTGTAATTAAAGTCGGCGGGGCCGTCGTCGAGGACGAGGCTCAGCTGAAACAGTTGCTCAAGGACTTTGCTGCCATACCCGGCCGCAAGGTCCTTGTGCATGGAGGAGGAAGAAGAGCCACAAGCGTTGCCGCACAGCTGGGCATAGAGAGCAAGATGGTGAACGGAAGGAGAATTACCGACAGCGCCATGCTTGATGTGGTGACGATGGTCTACGGAGGACTGGTCAACAAAAACCTTGTTGCCAGACTGCAGGCAGCTGGCGTCAACGCACTCGGGCTGACGGGTGCCGACATCAATGTCATACGCTCGCACAAAAGGCCTATAAAGGACGGCATAGACTTCGGCTTCGTGGGAGATGTCGACAAGGCCGACGGACAGATGCTGCACACACTCGTAGAGGCTGGCATCACACCCGTCATGGCACCACTTACGCACGACGGCATGGGCAACATACTCAACACCAACGCCGACACCATAGCGTCAGTAACGGCCATGTCACTTACACCATATTATAATGTTACCCTCATCTTCTGCTTCGAGAAAAAAGGCGTACTGGCAAATCCCGATGATGACGACAGCGTGATAGGCAGCATCAGCGCCGGGGAATTCAAGACGCTGGTCGAAAACGGAACGGTAGCAGGAGGAATGATACCCAAGCTCGAGAACTCGTTCAACGCCATACGCAACGGTGTAGAAAAGGTCGTCATCACCAAGGCTAATGCAATTGACGGCCAACATGGCACAGTACTGAGGAAATAAACTCCCACAAGCCACCATGACAATAGCAGCCTCGCAAAGTTAACAAAGGTTAAAACATAAGGCTGCACGTAACATTATCCACCACCAATCGTCAACCATTAAGAGAACAAGATGAAAAAGGTCAGCTTCCGAAACGACATCCTGCCCCTGAAGAATATTCTCTACAGGCTTGCCCTGCGCATCACGTGCAACAATGCAGAGGCAGAGGACATCGTACAGGACACGCTGATGAAAGTCTGGAACCGAAGGGAACGCTGGGACGAGATAGACTCCATTGAAGCTTTCTGCATGACAATCTGCAGAAACCTTGCCCTCGACAGAATGAGGAAAATGGACAACCATAACAGCTCACTCGAAGACAACCTGCACGAGACACCGTCGGCAACAAGAAACCCCTACGAGGAAATGAACCAGAAAGACCGAATACAGCTGGTCAGAAAACTCGTTGACTCTCTGCCCGAGAAACAGCGCACATGCATGCAGCTGCGCGACTTCGAGGGAAAATCCTACAAGGAGGTGGCCGAGATACTACAGATATCTGAAGACCAGGTAAAGGTCAATATCTTTAGGGCAAGGCAAACCATTAAGCAACGATTTAAGGAACTCGACGATTATGGACTATAAATATATCAACCAACTGCTCGAACGCTACTGGCGATGCGAGACATCACTGGAGGAGGAGGACATTCTGAGGTCGTTCTTCAGCCAGAAGGATGTACCCGTGGAGCTGCTGAGATTCAAGGACCTGTTCACATACGAGCAGGCCGAGAAGAAAAGCGACACACTTGGAGACGACTTCGACAGAAGGTTGCTTGCCATGACGGAGGACGCCGCACCGGTAAAGGCCAGGACCATCTCTATGGCACAAAGGCTAAGGCCCATCTTCAAGGCTGCCGCCATGGTGGCCATCATCCTCACATTGGGCAATGCGCTCCAGGTACCGTTCGCCGGCAAGGACGCTGACCCCATAAGCCAATACGATGGCTATGACAACATAAGGAAGGGCACGTCAATAGCCATGACGGACAGCGCAGTGGTAGACTCCATGAAAAGGAGCATAGCCGAACCACAGGCACAGAGGCCCGACATGCTGAAATAAGACTATATTTCTATGCTTTCTCTATATAATCATGTTTAGTAAAACAACCTGAAGCTGTGAAGCTTCTAATCTCTCAAATTTTTCATATCATACTAAAACTACGAGACCGCAACTCAATCGTGAGCTTGCGGTCTCTTCCTTTTATGGACAATTGCCAGACATTGCTGATAATTGCCGTTCCCCGTCCGATTACGGACAATTTCACGGAAACTCACGGTCATTCGCGGAAATTCGCGTTCAAAAAAAACCATTCACCAAAACCAATTCCCGTTCCAGATTCTCACGACTCCCCCTCTATCCTGCGTAGCCTCTGCGAAAGCTGGAAGAGGCTTGGCAGAAAGATGCACAACGAGAACAGCAGCAACATCATTACCGTAGTCTGATTGCCTCCGAAAAGGTCGGAGATGGTGCCGTTGCTGCTCTGCGGCAACAGGTTGTAGGCGACAAAGGCCACCGAATTGTTCACCCAATGGAACACGACACCGGGAACTATGCTGTCGGTACGGTAATACATCCATCCAAGAAGCAGGCCAACAAGGGTGGCATGGACAAACTGCGGGTCATTACCGTGACATCCGCCAAAAACCAATGCCGAGATGACTATTGCCACCCAATGCCTTTTTTTACCGGTAACGGCAAGAAGCCTGCGCAATACGGCCCCACGGAACACCATCTCCTCGGCAACAGGGGTGAGAACTCCAACGGCCATATATCCCCAGGGTGTAGCCATAACCTGCTCCAGCAGGCGGAGTGTGTCGGCGGGCATATCCAGCTCCAGCTGCTCAAGCATCCACTCCGACGGCGCTATGCTGCCGAACGCAAGAAGAACCACCCACAGCAGCACAGCCCATGGACGGCCCGCCAGATACCTACGGGAATAGGGTGACCACCTGCGATAGGCAAACAGCCATATCGTGGCAACAGCACTCAAGGCGGAGCTGGCGGCCATGGACACTCCTGGCCCCATCTCGACAAACTTCCCTACCAACATAGCGGCGGAACTGAACAAAATCTGTAGAAGCAAAAACAATATCAGATAGAGCATCACGTCAACGCCTGCCCTCACAAAGGTGTTTCTTATTGTCATCATTATCAAACATTTTGGTTATTGTCATTCTGTCCTCATGCAACTGGGCTACCAGCTGCCCTATGTCGGTAAACTTCCTCTCGTCCCTCACCCTATGGCAGAACTCCACAGTAAGGGTCTTTCCATAAAGGTCGCCGTCAAAGTCAAGGATATTCACCTCAAAGGTAGTATGATGCCCGTTGAAGGTAGGCCGCCTGCCGATATTCATCATTCCCCGGTAGCGGTTCCCTATCCCGTCCACGCCCACCATCACTCCATAGACACCATTGGCAGGGTGCAGCAGGGAAGTCTCCGCAGGGACGATGTTCGCCGTAGGGAATCCTATCTTCCTGCCCTCCTGATATCCTCCAACCACCTTGCCCGTGATGGCATACGGACGGCCAAGGCATTTTCTGGCAAGCTCCATGTCGCCAGCTGCAACAAGCCTTCGCACAACCGACGAGCTTACCCTAAGGCCGTCAATATCGTAAGGCAGGCCGCGGCTCACGTCTATTCCCAGTTCCCTGCCCCACTCCACGTAATCTCCGAACCGAGCGTCACGGTCATGGCCAAAGCGGTTGTCGTAACCAAGGACAAGGCCGCAGACATTCAGCCTGCAGCGCAGGATGTCTGCCATGAAAGTACGGGCAGGCATGGCCGCCAGCTCACGAGTGAAACGCAATACCACACAATGCTCAATGCCACTCTGTCCAATGAGCGACAGTTTATCGTCGAGCGTCGTCAGCAGCGCCGGACGGTAATCGCTGTCCAGCACCTCGCGCGGATGCCGGTCGAAGGTAATTGCCATTGGCTGCACCCCCCGCCTTCCAGCCTCTTCTATCACCTGAGCCAGCAGGTAGCGATGGCCAAGGTGAACGCCATCGAAGAACCCTATCGTGGCAACAGCCGGTTGCAAGGCTACAGCCTCATCAGTAAGCGTCGTAATCCTCATATCTTTCTCCTGCTCTATCTGCCTTTGCCTGCAAAGGTACTGAAAAACAGGGTAAGCAACAACTAATACAAGCAGATTTAGTCACTTTTCACAAAAAAAATTTGGATATTCAAGATAAACACCGTATCTTTGCACCCACAAAACTTACCGATACCTTATCGTTAAGCCGGACTTGTAGCTCAGTTGGTTAGAGCAACAGACTCATAATCTGGAGGTCCTAGGTTCAAGCCCTAGCTGGTCCACACTAAAAATCAGCAACTTACACTCTAAAGTAGGTTGCTGATTTTTCTTTTCGGGAAAACAATAGGAAAACAGTGCAATTATGAAAAGTCTATGATATTGCAAAATAATGATTGCAATTAGAGTTCTATGGGCTCAGTAGCTATTTAGTGTGGGTAGGCGTAAAGTTTAGCAATGCGAAAGAGGAAGAACTTCTTATCAACGACGCCTCTCAGATTGGCTCTAAAAAGTTTGATTTTAGCATTGAATGATTCCGCCAATGCGTTTGAAGAACGATTGTTGTAAAAGTTAAGGATCTCATCATAATGTTCGTAGAAGGTAGCGGCAATAACGTTGAACGAGTGCAGTCCCGCCTCCTCAACCTTGTTGTACCATCGAGCCATAG
>NZ_NPJH01000091.1 GCF_002251365.1 Prevotella sp. P3-122 | reverse complement strand
GTTGCCTTGCAATATATAGCCTCTATGGTTTTTTTGTGATAAATCCAAATATAAATTTTATTTATTTGAAACCTTTTACAGAAATGGGAAAGTCTTCACTCGTAATTTATATGTTTCATTTCTTTTTATTACAAATAGTACGCAAATATGTAGAAGATTGTAATAATGGCTGGTCTGCAATTTCGCTGACAATCACATTGGCTTTTATTATTTCTTTTTGTTGCTGGCTTTTAGAACATTACGTTCTCAATAAAAATAAAATCCTTTCAAAATTGTTTGTTGGAAAATAAAATATACTATATATGCTAAAGTTTTTATTACTCTTTATCCCTTGGACACTACGTCGCAAAATCTTAAAAAGAAAGTTTGGTTATAAGATTCACCCTACTGCTCATATAGGCTTATCTTATATATATCCTAAATATCTTGAAATGGGAGCAGGGGCATCTATTGGACATTTTAATGTTGCGATACATTTGGATAAAATAGTAATAGGTGAAAATTCCTCTATTGTTAGAAGTAATTGGATTACAGGTTTCCCGACAGGAACAGACTCAAAATTCTTTTCCCATGACAAGGAGCGTAAGAGCGAATTGATTATAGGTAAGGAGTCTGCCATTACGAAGAACCACCATATTGATTGTACTAACTATATTCATATAGGTGATTATGTAACTATTGCTGGTTATAATTCTCAATTCTTGACTCATTCAATTGATATTTATGAGTCGAGACAGGATAGTCATCCAATTGAAATTGGCGATTATTGTTTTGTATCAACTGGTGTACGGGTGCTGGGAGGAGCTGTACTGCCATCTTTTTCTGTACTTGGTGCTGGGGCTGTCCTTAATAAAGCATACAACAAGGAGAGAATGTTATATGCTGGAGTGCCTGCTGTACCAAAGAAAGTAATACCTCAAGATGCAAAGTACTTTTTTAGAAAAGAAGGTTTTGTTTATTGATTAAGGGATAAAGTACTTCCTCATTATAGAGTAGGAATATAAATATTTGGCTAAAGGCAAATAGAAAGAAAACTTTCATTGCCATCACTTGTTTTTTTCTATGAAAATTATTCATTATATTCCGAGTATCGACCGCATTGCGGGCGGTACTTCTACCTATATGCAGGTTCTTGGCAAGGAATTAGGGAAGTTAGCTGAAGTGCATATCATCACTCATGCTTCTGATAATCCATTGCCTATAGATAATTGTAAGATACATTATGTGTCTGGTTACAATCCTTTGAAAGGTAGTTTCAAAATTGAGGTTAACAAGCTCCTTGATGTATTGAAGCCTGACTTGGTACATGTAAACTGCTGCTGGATGCCAGCTTGTTCTCTTGTTCAAAAAATGGCACAGAAGCGCAACATCAAAGTGGTTCTCACTCCTCATGGTATGCTGGAACCTTGGATTATCAAGCGTCATTATTGGACTCGTAAAGTACCTGCCTTGTTGCTGTTCCAGAAGTCTGCAATCAAAAAAGCTGATTGCCTGCAAGCTACAGCAGAAAGTGAAAAGCAGAATCTCTTGAAGCTGGGCTATAACTCCAATATCAAGATCGTTAAACTCGGTATTGATGCTGAGAGTATCGCCATGAAAACTTCCTGGAAGAAGAGCAAGCAGTTGCTGTTTTTGTCAAGAGTGCATGTAAAGAAGGGCATCAATTATCTGATTGAAGCTGCCGACATCCTTCGTGATGAATTGCAGGGATATAAGATTCTTGTTGCAGGAGAAGGGGATGCTGAGTATGTTGCCTCTCTTAAGCAGCAGATTATGGATAAAGGGCTTCAAGATATAATTCAACTGATAGGTGGTGTTTATGGTGAAAAGAAATGGGAGTTGTTCCAGACTTCCGACTTCTTCGTGTTGCCTACTCACTCTGAGAATTTCGGCCTTGCCATAGCAGAGAGTCTCGCTTCAGGCACGCCTGTAATCACTACTGTTGGCACTCCATGGAATGACCTCAACGATAGCAATAGTGGAGCATGGATAGTGATAGGTACGCAGCCATTGACAGAAACGCTCCGTAAGTTCCTGGCATTGTCGGACGAAGAACTCGAAGCGATGGGACGCAACGGACGCAAGCTCATCGAGGAGAAGTATTCAGCCCGCGTGATGGCAAAAGAAATGATGGAGGTGTATGAGACTCTCATTCCGAATCTCACGAATGTGTAATGAGTGTGAGATTAAGAGTGTGATTCGTGCTATTCTTGTTCAGAAAAATATTTTCAGTTATGAAATTAGAACGTCATACTCCAGGGCGTGTGTCCTTGGGTATTAAGTTGAAGCGGGTGGTTTGGAATCTCACGTCTGCCTTGCTTTTCCGTCCTTTCATCACTCCCGTGTTCCGCAAGTGGCGGCTGCTGTTGTTGCGGATGTTCGGGGCAGAAGTGGAATGGGACGCTAATGTGTATGCATCGGTGAAGGTGTGGGCACCTTGGATGTTGAGGTTGGGACACAGAGCGTGTCTCGGTCCTGAGGTGATATGTTATAACCAGGACTTGGTGGTTCTGGAGGATGATGCCATCGTGTCGCAGTATTCGTATCTCTGCACGGCAGGACATGACATCGACCATGCCAATACAGCTGACAGCGGTCTCATTACGGCTCCTATTGTCTTGCGCCGTGGAGCGTGGATTGGCAGCCGTGCATTCATCGGCATGGGAGTGGAGATTGGTGAGAATGCCGTGGTAGGCGCCACGGCTTCAGTATATAAAAATGTTGAACCATGGACTGTCGTTGGTGGCAATCCGGCAAAGTTTTTAAAGAAGAGAATAATCAAAGAAAACAAATGAAATGTATCTACAATCTGGAAGGAAAGAACAAGGCGGTGGTGCTGTTTAAGTTTCTGGCTGCCTTGCTTATCACGTATTCTCACATGAAGGTGTTGTTTCCGAAGTATGATGGTCTGGTTACTGGTGGTGCTATCGGCGACGCTTTGTTCTTCTTCTGTTCTGGATTTACGTTGTTCCTGGGACGTAAGAGTAATTTTGCCAACTGGTACGGCAGAAGGGTGAACAGGATATATCCGTCGATAATAATGTGGGCTTTGCTGTCAGCTTTGTTGTTTGGATGGGCGTGGGATGTCACTGACCTGTTGACAACACCAAGGTATTGGTTCATACCATGCATCATGGTGTATTATGCCATATTCTATGTTATCCGAGAGTTTTTGGCGGAGCATCTGAAGGCTGTGTTTTATGTTTCGTTGGCGTTGATTACCGTGGCGAGTTTCTTCATCCTTGACATGAGCAGTTCTGTGATGTATGCGCAGGTGTCATTTATGAGAGTGTACTATTTCATCTTCATGCTAATGGGTGCCATCACGGCGGTAGACTTGAAGAAAGAACAGAAGGAGCGGGTGTTCGGCTTCCTGCAGAAAGGCTGTGAGGGGGGGGATTTTAAGACCTATGGTCTTGTTTGCAGTCTCGCTTGTGTTGTACTATGCGTGCATGGCGGTATATAAGCTGGGACCTTTTTATTGTCAATTCCAAATGGTTTCGCTGTTGCCTCTAATGTTGTCGATATACTACCTATTTGCCATTTGCAGCAACGAGAAACTGCTGAAGGTCTTTGAAAAACCTGTGGCAGGTAATATTATATATATGGTGTCGTCATTGACGTTGGAGATTTACTTAGTGCAGTATGCTGTGTTCACGGATGCCCTGAATGGAATATTTCCACTGAACATACCGATAGTGTATCTGATGATTTTCGCCGTGGCGTATGTGCTTAAATGTTTGTCGAACTTGTTCTCTCTGGTTTTTGCAGGGGAAGATATAAACATCAAATCGGTTTGCAGAATATAAAAATCTTTTCCACGGAGCACACTGAAAACAATGAATAGTTCGTCCGTGACCTCCATGGAATATAATTCACGGATGACACGGATGATGCTATCATTGGAATGGTGGTTTACAACTGTGACAAGGCATAGAGTGGGCAGATGCTTACATGGCGTATAGCGTCGTTGTCTTCCTTGTCGATATATTCAAACGAGCCGAAATTCTCCAATGAACAGCGAACGGCATCTGTGAGTTGCTTCTCGCGCAGAAACATCCATAGGCTTTTCATGCCACCTTGTGTACCTGCCTTAACTTCTATGGGGAGAATCTTCATGTCTCTAATGCCCAGGTAATCTACTTCCGCTATGCTCTTGCCACTCTTTTCCCAATAGAATAGGCGTGGTCGCTGTGTAGCATTTTTATAGCGAAGAATTTCCAGACCTGCAACCATCTCGGTGATACTTCCTTTATTTACAAGGTCTTGTGGATTTCCTGTCATAATAAGTTTGATAAGTTGTTGGGATATATCTCCATCAAGATGTAATACGGCGAGAAGGAGACCAGAATCGAGCATGAGGTATTTCACACGACGCTCATCAGCTTCTGCATCGAGAGGAAAGCCATTGGCGGCTGTGCAAGTGACAGGAATAATTATTCCCGCAAGGGTAAGCAACTGAAGAGCCTCCCGTATCTGATAGCTGCGACTTCCTTCGGAAATCTGTGTCATGGTGAGTTTCTGCCCTATCTGATGGCACACTCCATGAAGAGTCACACGCAGCAGGTCGGGATTGACACGACGTGAGTATTTGGCGAAGTCGTCTTCGTAGGTTAATAGGATATCATTATGAATAGTCTGGCATTTTAAGAAGTCGGAAGTTGCTTTCCATGTGGCAACAGCTTCCGGCATGCCACCGACAAGAAGATAGATACGGAATTGTTCGACAAGCATCTTATGAAAAGGCTCATCAAGAGGATGGGAACAGTCAGAACTACGTCGCATACTGATAACACCTTCCATATCCATGGCTATGAGGAATTCGTCAAATGTCATTGGGTACATGAAAACGGAATGGATGCGACCTACACCAAAGGTTGGCAGTTCCTGCAAAGCAAACTCCAGCAGTGAGCCTGCTGATATAACATGCAACTCAGGATAGTCTTCCTTGAAAAAACGCAAGGACATGATGGCTTCCGGACAAGCCTGTATCTCATCGAAAAACAACAGTGTCTTGCCTGCTACAATTGGTACTTTTAGATAACTTGACAGTTTTGAAGTTATGAGCTTGACATCCAGATTGCCTTTGAAGAATGTGGCAATATCTTTGTCACGTTCGAAATTAACCTCAGCAAAATGCTTAAAGCTGTTTCCTAAATGTCGGACGGCAGATGATTTGCCAACCTGACGTGCACCTCTTAAAAGAAGTGGTTTATGACTAACGTCCTCTTTCCATTCAAGGAGGGTCTTGTCTATGCTTCGTGGAATATAATTCTTCATATTGATTGATTTATCCTAAATCGGCCATTAGACTATTATGCGCAAACGAGCCTGGCCTTGCCTTCGCTTGTTTTTGTCATCATAACGCTAATATCCAATTTTAATTTATTGGTATTCAACTGCAAAGATAAACACAATTGCTGAAATCCGAGAAATAATTCTTGAAATATTGTCGAAATCCGAGAAATAATCTTCGGTATTTTGCTGAAATCCGAGAAAAATATAATTGAAATGAATAATTCTATTGCTGCTGTCATCCTCACGAAGAATGAGGAGAAGCATATAGTTAGGTGTCTGGAATCGCTGAAAGGAGTGTGTGACGACATAGTCGTGGTGGACAGCTTTAGTGAAGACAGAACGGAGGAACTGGCGACGGTGCATGGGGCAAGGGTGATTAAACATCCATGGAAGAACTATGCCACGCAGTTCAATTATGGCGTTTATGAATGTGGCATTACGGCTGACTGGATATGGCGCATTGATGCCGACGAGTTTCTGGAAGGAGACTTGGGCAAGGCGGTCAAGGAGGCTATAGGCAAATGTGGCGAGGATGTCAATGGCATATATGTAAGGAAACGGATAGACTTCATGGGCAGGCCTTTGTTGCATGGAGGGTGGTATCCGAGTTATCACCTGAAGGTGTTCCGCCGTGGGCATGGCGACTGTGAGAACAGATGGATGGATGAGCATATCCGTCTGTTTGACGGGAGGGCTATCACTGTGGAAGTGGGCAATCAGGTGGATGCCAACTTGAATGACCTGACATGGTGGACGGAAAAGCATAACGGGTATGCTACGCGCGAGATGGCAGACATGCTGATGATGGAGTATGGCATGGATGCTGCGGGGCAGGAGGTAGTTCCGAAGTTCTTCGGCACGGAGGAGCAGCGGAAGCGCTGGCTCAAGGTAAAATACATCAAGGCTCCGCTGTTTGTAAGGCCGTTTGTGAACTTCATGCTGAGGTATGTGCTGAAGGGCGGATTCTTGGATGGCAAGGAGGGCTTCGTATGGCATATACTGCAAGGGTTCTGGTACAGAATGCTGGTGGATGCCAAGATATTTGAGTTGAAGAAGAAGTGTGGATGGGATGAGGCCAAGATAAAGGAATATATCAGCGACAGATACCTTACAACCCGAACGAGGGGGTAAGACAGTTTAGTAATATATTTCTATGCATACATAGTCCTTTCATGGAAGAAAGGAGGGTGTATGCAGCGTGATGTATGCCTTGCTTCTTTTGATGGTTCTGACTTTAATAAAGGTGCAGGATTCCTGAAAATTACATTATGGTGTTTTGTGAACGCTTTGATAGTGCGTGCCTCATGGAATCCCTTTATGCGAATCAAGGTGGCTTTGCTGTGAGTATTTAATGAATAATTGATCTTATTTTCATGAAGATTTCAATAATAACAACTTGTTATAACCGCGTGTCAACGATACGTGGGGCAATAGAGAGTGTGCTGGCTCAGGATTATGCGGACATAGAGTATATTATCGTGGACGGGGGCATCGACAGACGGGTCTGTGGAAGCCATCCAGGAAGCAATAGCAGGAAAGGAGGGCCAGGTGAAGTTTATCTCTGAGCCTGACCATGGGATGTATGAGGCTATCAACAAGGGGATACGTATGGCAACTGGGGATTATATCGGGCTGGTTCATTCGGATGACTTTCTGTATTCATCGCATACTATTTCTGATATTGTGAAGCAGTTGGAGGCGACTCATGCTGATTTCCTGTATGGCGATGGACTGTTCGTGAATCCTGAGAACACGGACAAGGTGGTGAGGAAATGGATTGGCGGAACCTATAGGTTATGGAAAGTGCGGCATGGGTGGCTGCCACTGCATCCTACATGCTATATCAAGCGCAGCGCCATTGAGCGTAAGGGACTGTATAACGAGAGCTATAAGATAGCTGCCGATTCGGATCTGCTGTTCCGCTATCTGCTTGGCGGCGAACTGAGCGTCACCTATCTGCATGAATATATCGTGAGAATGCGTATGGGCGGACTGAGCACCGACTCTGCTCGAAGGAAACAGATGTGGAAGGAGGATATCAGAATGTATCAGTCGCACGGAATGAATGCGACTATAACAAAAATTGAAAAGATGTTGTGGAAGGTGCCGCAGTTTGTCAAGGCGAGATTTATGTAGGTATGGAGCAGTTGTTCTTTGAGTTTATACAGGTTGCTATGGGCAACAGGATGTCGTTGTCGTGTGGCATCAAGGATGCTGACTGGCTGCGACTTTTTGAGTTTTGCAAGAAGCAAGCTTTGATAGGAGTAGGATTTACTGCTTTGGAGCATCTTCATACTATTGGGGTAGAGTGTCCTTTGGATATTGGTATGAAGTGGATGGCGATGGCTTTGCATATTGAGAGGCAGAACGACAAACGAAATCAGCAGTGTGCTGAGCTGACCAGAAGATATAAGCATGACGGATTGTCCACGTGTATACTGAAAGGGCAAGGTAATCTTCTGAACTATCCAGAGCATCTACGAAAAAGGAGGCAATGCGGTGATATAGACGTTTGGACAGTTTGCAAGAATGACATTCCCATTGCAGTACAAACGGGGAAAGATAAAGCTGAATATGTGGAGTATCATGGTCGTAAGGCGGTGATTGAGTATGTGAAACAGCTTTATCGATTGGAGGGGAAAGAACTTGCTTCTGCTATTTCTTATCATCACCTCGATGCTCCAAATATGGATGGTACTCCCGTTGAGGTGCATTATCGACCTGCACATCTGTATTCGCCATGGAGAAACTGGCGATTGCAGCGATGGTTCAAATGCCATGAAGAGGAGTGCATGATGAATATGACGCAAATGGGATTTGCGGTGCCAACGACATCTGTTAATGTGGTGTTTCAAATGGCTCACATGTACAAACATTATATAGATGGCGGGCTTGGCTTGCGCCAACTCATGGATTACTACTATGTGTTGCGCGTATGGCATAATGACGTGATGGAGTGCAAGGACTTGCAATCACAGGGTATGTGGTGCGAGGGATTAGGTACACCAGTAATGTCAAACTCTGATATAATTTCAGTTGTACGTTCATTTGGCATGACCAAATTTGCAGCTGCCGTGATGTACGTGTTGCATAAGGTATTTGATATGTCTTCACATTATTATATATGTGAGCCTAACGAAAAGGAGGGGAAGAAGTTGCTTGCCGACATAATGAATATTGGCAACTTCGGGCATTATAATAGCAAGAAACCGAATATGTATCAGCATAAGCTGAAATATCATATATGGAAGTTTAAAAGAATGTTCATATTCGCCATAAGCTATCCGGAAGAGGCACTGTGTGAGCCGGTGTTTAGGGTGTGGAGAAAGGTATGGAGGAAGATGAATGGGTAATGATTATTGATTATTGATTATTCACACATAATATATTTTCAGCGGTGTTCATCAAGCTACGCAAGTTTTTGATTATTGATATTGTTCACACGGAAAATACGGATGACACGGAGGTCCGCAGGCGGACTTTGTGGGAACGTGAATCATCGGAATTTAAACGGAATTTAAACGGAGGTCCGCAAGCGGACGGAGGTGGGGAACAGCAATTAGAAAATAATAAATACCCACAGATGTCACAGATGGACACAGATTAGGAGCCGGTGGCTCGGATTATTAATGATTAATGATTATTGATTGTTGATTATTGATTGTCTTCACACGGAAAATACGGATGACACGGAAGATGATCAAGGATTATTCACACATTATTTATTTCAGCGGTGTTCATCAAGCTACGCAAGTTCTTGATGACTGATGACTGATTGTTGATTATCTTCACACGGAAAACGCGGATGATGCGGAGGTCCGCAGGCGGACTGTGTGGGGAAACGTGAATCATCGGAATTTAAACGGAATTTAAACGGAGGTCCGCAAGCGGACGATGGTGGGGAACAAGGTTTGATGAATGATGAAAGATTGTTGATTATTGATGATTGATGACTGATTATTCACACATTATATATTTTCAGCGGTGTTCATCAAGCTACGCAAGTTCTTGATGACTGATTGTTGATTATTCACACATTATATATTTTCAGCGGTGTTCATCAAGCTACGCAAGTTTATGATTGATGATTAAGGATAATGATTGATGATTAAGGATAATGATTGATGATTAAGGATTGAACATGCTTAGAGACTATCAGATAAATATATGTTCGCGCGTGTGTGAGGCGTTTGGGCAGCATCGCAGCGTGATGGTGCAGATGCCGACGGGGACGGGCAAAACCGTTGTGCTCGCCGAGCTGGTGAAACAATCATTGATGAAGGATGAAGGATTAAGAATCCTGATTGTTGCCCACCGACGAGAGTTGATTGAGCAGATTAAGGCGACCGTCAAGCGGATGGGCTTGAACGCTGACAATCAGTCATCATTAATCAATAATCAGAATATCAATAGTAGTCAGTCATCATTAATCAATAATCAGAAAATCAATAGTAGTCAGTCATCATTAGTCAATAATCAGAAAATCAATAGTGATCAGTCATCATTAATCAATAATCAGAAAATCAATAGTAGTCAGTCATCATTAATCAATAATCAGAAAATCAATAGTGATCAGTCATCATTAATCAATAATCAGAATATCAATAGTAGTCAGTCATCATTAATCAATAATCAAACCATCACCGTCGAGTCCATCCAGACCATATCCCGCCGCATAGCCACTACAGAGTTCTCTCCTTCGCTCGTAGTCATCGACGAAGCCCATCATGCTCTCGCTAAGACATACAAGATGATGTGGGACGCATGGCCTAACGCAAAATTCCTTGGTCTCACTGCCACGCCCTGCCGACTGAACGGCAAAGGCTTTACCGACCTCTTCGATGTGTTGGTGCAATCCGAGGACATCCCCACCTTCATTAAGGAAAAGTGGCTCTCGACATACGACTTTGTGAGTATCAAGGCGGATAGCCGTACGCAACAGCTCATCAGCTCGCTGAAGAAACGTGGGGCCGACGGTGACTATCAGGTGAAGGAAATGGATGCCGTGCTCAATAAGCGTCCTTCCATCGAATGGCTCTACAACTGTGTGATAGAATATGCACATAACAGGAAGGGATTTGTATATGCCATCAACATCGACCATGCACGCAGTATAGCGGAATACTATCAAGAACAAGGTGTCAATGCAGTGGCGATAGACAGCCACACCCCTGTCAAGGAAAGGGAACGGCTTATTTCCTCGTTCCGCTCAGGCGAGCTTCATGTACTTGTCAACGTCGATATTTTCTCCGAAGGCTTCGACTGTCCCGATGTGGAGTTCATCCAGTTGGCTCGCCCTACCCTTTCGTTGGCGAAATACCTACAGATGGTGGGTCGTGGACTGAGACCGAGCAAGGGGAAGAAGAACTGCATGATAATAGACAACGTGGGGCTCTACCGCGTCTTCGGACTGCCATCACAGATCTGGGACTGGAAATCAGCTTTTGAGGGCAGACTAAGGATGAAGGATTATCAGTCATCTTTATTCATTAATCAAAAAATCGAAAGTAACCAGCCATCATTAATCATTAATCAAACAATCGACAGTGAGATGTTTCTCGTAGTGAGCCACGAGCAGTTGGATTCCACCTTCGAGCAGCAAAAGAAAGATGACGTGATGGCAAAGGAACGCACGAAACTGCTGGGCGGAGTGTATGGAAAGGTGACCATCGTGGGGAGGCAGTTGGCGGAACTGAGAGACAAACGGGGCGAAATGCCGACATACGTGGACCTAATGAATATGAACTGGTTCCGTCACTGGGATGAAGGGAAACCGGGAGCGGTAAGGATAGGTGGCATTGATTTCCTTCGAATCGGCAATAAAATCATCAGCAGGACAAGGACTCCCATCACCTTGGCGTACGACAGGGAGCGTATCACAAAATGCGGGTTCTATACTACGCACTCCAGTGTGGACAACCGCAATCTCGACTGTTTGCGCTTTTACAAAGAAGGATTTGAGAATGGCTCCAACACCGTAGTGTTCCTGCATGATGAGCCTCAGGAATACTACTGGGAGAGTGCCTGGTTGTGGGACGAAGGACTGGTGGTGATGGGCATCGATGGATGCTACTATCATGTCGACAAGGGGATGCCGAAGGTGTATCTCGGATGTGCGGACACGGAGGAGAACAAGACTCGGTTGTCTCAGGCTGTCCATGCCGTCATCGCAGAGTCGGAGCAGAGAAATAAGGAGAGGAAGGAGAACATCAGACGTGATGTGGAGTCGCTCGACTATGTCAAGCCTTGCAAAATAGGGACGAAATGGGGACTCCGTGGCAGTGACGGACGCATACTTTGCGTGCCCAAATACAGGAACATCATGGAGCAGAACGGTTACTTCCTCATCGAGGATATTCCCCTCCACTGGGGAGTCATGGACAAGTTCGGCAAGGTGCTGGTAGAACCGAAGCACGACACAGTGGAAATCACTCCCGACGGCAAAGCCATCCTCACCTCCGTCGCAGGCAAGCAAACCATCATCAACCTCAAGTAGCTAACTTCAAGAACCGTTCAGCCTTTGCTGAACACATAATCAATGGTGTTAGCTTATTCACGAAATACATCCAGCCTATCTATACTTTTGCGCTTACAGCGCGCAAGGACAATATCCAATTACACCCAGGGTGCCGCTACGCTCTACCCTGGGCTATGAGCTTCTGCGCTTACAGCGCGTGCTGGTCAATGTCCCACTATTAAGGTTAAAGGGCTGAGGTTGGAGGTCAAAGGGCGAAGGGCGAAGGTTAAAGGTTAAAGGTTAAAGGGAGAAGGTTAAAGGGCGAAGGTTAAAGGGCTGAAGTTGGAGGTCAAAGGGCGAAGGGCGAAGGTTAAAGGTTAAAGGTTAAAGGTCTAAGGTCGAAAGGCTAAGGTCTGAGGCCTGAGGGTAATTGTCGCGCTGTAAGCGCAAAAGCACATAGCCCAGGGTAAAGCGTAGCGGCACCCTGGGTTATTTCATATAGGTGATGGTCGCGCTGTAAGCGCAAAAGCGTAGATAACAGCAGGACATATAACGCTTTTGCCCTTTGCCTTTCCTTGCAGCCGGCGACCTTTGGTTCAGGGCGATGCTACTGATATTACCCATGATATTTATTCTAAGAGTTTGCCAACATTATTTTCTGGAAATTGTTTGCGGAATTGATGCTCAATGTCTCTTTCTTTTAATGTCTTCATCTGTTCCTCTGCTATTTTTAACAATGTACGAAATCTATCCGCACGGAGAATGTTACGTTTAATCAATTCTGCATTAATCGTTTCGAGGTTTGCAAGAATAAGAAGTTGCGCGATAGAAGCTGTTTCACGTATATTCATTCTTTTCTTGGCTAATTGTGGGTTCTGCTGTTCCCATTCTTTTGCAGTACAACCAAACACTACCATATTGAGCATGTCAGCCTCTTGTGCGTAAACAAGCACTTCTTTTGCACGTTTATATCCCAGATGTTTTAGTTTTGACTGAATTGCATCTGTATGTATTGTATAATTTGCTTTCGTTAGGAACCGCTTTGCTTGCCATTGCAATAATGAAGGGTTACTTTCTTCTTCCTTTAGGCGTTGATAGTCTTTAATAAGGTATAGTTTGAACATGGGACTAATAGCGGCACCAAATTCAAAAGCAATATCCTTATGGGCGTAAGTTCCTCCATACCTTCCTGATTTAGAATAGATTCCAATGGCATTAGTATCTTCAACCCAATTTGTTACACTCATTGTAAATGTAGGTAGGCCAGCGGATTTTCTAAAGTGGTCGAATTTGACCACTTTAAAATTCGGATTATACATCATTTCCCATGCACCAAGAAATTCTATAGTCGCTCTATTGCGAATCCAGTTCTTTATAATGTCCGCAGCCCGACTTTCATCATCAGAGGCTTTTACCATATCTGTCAAACAGATAAAATCATCGTTGTTACTACCAGTTACAACGGAAATCTCCGTAGAAAGGACTGACAGTTTTCTTGTCTTTACCATACGTATTATCAATTATATTGTATTCCTATTTATATATCCTATGTTCAAAGTCTGTACGATATGAAGTTGCTATCATAACAAGACGGTCAAACAAGTCTTCACCGAAATAGCGGCGGTTGAAATTGTAGCAGAACTCGTTCAGGTACTCTTTCAAGAACTCCGGCTTAATACCGTGGTGCATGTCGGCCAGCTGCGTCTTGGCGTTGCTAATGGCGATATGTACCCAGGGAAGCACCTTGCCAATATCCTTCGGATCAATCACATTTTTTATATATAACATACGAGAGCTATGTGTTTGCATTTGTGTTGCGGACTAATATGCTTGTTTTACGGCATCGGCAACAGATTCTACCTCGGCATCGGTCATGGCCTGATGACACGGAAGACTGAGCTCACGCAAATGGATGCTCTCAGTTATGGGGAACGACAGATGGTTCCATTGACTGTAGCAACGCTGCCTGTGAGGAGGTATGGGATAATGGATGACGGTGCCTATGCCCCGGTTGGAAAGATGCTCGCGCAAGGCATCGCGGTCATCGCACAATACAGGATAGATATGCACCACATTATCAGCATTGCGGAAAGGTACGGTGCAGACCCCGTCCACTCGGATAGTGTCGTCATAATACTGGGCGATAGCCTTCCTACGGGCATTGTCACTATCAAGGTATCTTAGCTTTACGGCAAGTACGGCAGCCTGTATCTCATCCATGCGGCTGTTGAGTCCCTGATAGTCAAATACATATTTTCGTGAAGAGCCATAGTTGGCAACAGCCCTTACAACTTCTGCAAGCTGGCTGTCGTCTGTAGTCACGGCACCAGCATCGCCAAGTGCCCCAAGGTTCTTGCCCGGATAGAAACTATGGGCTGCGGCATTGCCCAGCGAGCCTGTACGCCTTCCCCCGAACATGCAGCCATGGGCTTGTGCATTATCCTCAAAGAGCAACAGGCCATGGCGTCGGCAGATGGCTGCTATACGGGCAGTCATGCTGCATCGTCCATAAAGATGCACAAGCATCACAGCACGTGTTTTCGGCGACAGCCGCTCCTCAATAATGCTGTCATCGATGAGCAGAGTGTCAATTCTCGGCTCCACAAGTACGGGCACAAGGCCACAGTCGGTGATGGCAAGGATTGTCGCTATGTAGGTGTTGGCAGGCACTATCACCTCATCGCCTTGGGACAATTTCCCCAATTCCATATAGCCGCGCATGATGAGCCGCAGGGCATCAAGGCCATTGCCGCATGTCACGCAATGGCGGGTACCGACAAATGCGGCGTAATCATGCTCGAAGCGTGAGACTGCTTCCCCCTGCAGGTACCATCCGCTATCTATGACGGCGGTGACAGCCTGACGGATTTCGTCTGCATGCATATCGTTAATGCGCTTCAGGTCGAGGTATTTGATAGTCATAGTTCCCATTCGTAAGAGTCATAGCATACGCCCCGTCCGCCGAAGCCCTGTTTCTGGAATATCAGCGGGGCATTGAGGTAGGCACCACCCTGCTCGGTAGACTTACCGAAGTCGAAGTAGCGGCAATGGGCGTAGTCGTTGTTGATGATGTGATGGAAAAGAAGGTCGAGTGCTCCGTGAGCCTTACCCTCTGCGGAGGCAGAGATATACTGCGTATGGGCAATGCCCGCCATTAGATAGACGACAGTGCCACCAACGACAGTGCCGTCGAGCTTTGCCACATGCAAGCGGATATTGGATGGGAAGCGGGACATGAGCAGCTTCATCTCAGAGGCTGTATGCACAGGATGGGCATTATAGCGTAAACCGAGGTTCTGCTCCAGAACCCTCCAAAAGGCATCAATATCGCTACTCTCCTCTATCGTTATACCGGCTGCAAGAGCCTTGCGGACACCTGACTTACGTGACTCCGCAAAGCGTGGCCGTGCCGTCAGGTCTATTGTCGAGGATATGTCGCGCGACAGCAGCCTGGCCTTGCATTGCCAAGTGATGGCATACAGGTCTTCCTCAGACGGTAACAGATGGTATATCCAGGGTATTGCCTTGTATACTACTCTGCGAATGCCACTCTCCCGAAGCAGGTTGTTTGCAAGTGCAAACATCTGCAAGACATCTTCCACGCTGGTTTTGTTATCAATGAGAAGCCCGCCATAGGTAAGCCCCTGATGCGACCATACAGTGTCGCCATCAATATTCAGAGGCAACAGGGCAGCCAAGTGTCCCTTGCGGCGGAACACTATGGAATGGTCTGTGAAACGGTCAGCATGATAGTCCATGTAACGGCGGTCGAAGAGGAAAGTGGCATTGCGGGCGCGTGCCACAAAGCTGTTCCACTCGTCGTGCATGGCAGGAGTGTATATCTCAGCTTCAATCATGGGAATTGTCGTTGCAGTATTCAAGGAAGTCGTCGTAGTCGCGTATATAGTCGGCTTCGTCGAAAAGCTCTGAGGCAAGGACGAGACACACGGCCCCCGAGGAGAAGTCTTCCAGCGTGCGCCACACGCCCGTACCGACAAGCAGTCCCTGCCATGGATGGTTCAGATGGTACTCTTGTTTGTTTCCCTTTCCATCATCGAGCGTAACGGTGAACGAGCCGCTCAGGGCAATGATAAACTCCTGGCAATGTTTGTGAGCATGTCCTCCACGGCTCTCTCCCCCCGGTACATCATATACCCAATACACCCTGCTGACCTCGAAGGGAACATTGCTGAGCTGTTCGGCTACAGTGAGGTTTCCTCTGGGGTCGCATACTTTGGGTAAATCGATAATGGTGCCAAGCATGATGGTAAGGATATTGTAGTTGTTTTTTTACTTCTTCATATATGGATCTGTGCCGAGGACAGTAGCGGCAAGCCTCTTGGCCTTGCCACGCAGAGCCTCAAGGTCGCATCCCTTGTCGCCATAGCACAGGACAACACCCATGCGACGTCCCACATGAGCCTCGGGCTTGCCGAAGATGCGCACACGGGTATAGTCCTCAGTCAGAGCGTCGCAGAGGTTATAGTTGAGCGGCTTGTCCGATTCTACTGGTGAGAGCACCACAGCAGAGCATCCATAATGCTCAAGGTGTATGCCCGCAATAGGCAATCCGAGCACAGCGCGCAGATGCAGCTCAAACTCGCTGAGATTGGTGGTATGTCCCAGCGTCACCATTCCAGTGTCATGGGGACGTGGTGACAACTCGCTGAAGATGACCTCGCCCTGTTTAGTAAGGAAGAACTCCACTCCCCATATGCCATAGCCCGTCAGTGCCTTCGTAACCTCGTCGGCCATGTGCTCAGCCTCCTTGAGTGCCTCGTCGCTGATAGCGTAAGGTTGCCAGCTCTCACGATAGTCGCCACCCTTCTGCACGTGTCCTATAGGCGGGCAGAACAATGTCGGGCCATTTTTCTGAGTCACCGTCAAGAGTGTGAACTCCGACTCGAAGTCTATAAATTCCTCGATTATCACTTCCCTGACATCTCCGCGACTGCCCTCCATGGCTTCATTAAAAGCCTGCTGCAGCTCATCGTCGTTGTGGACATAGCTTTGTCCGTGACCGCTCGACGACATCAGCGGCTTCACAACACAGGGGAAGCCAATTTCGTCGGCAGCCTTCTTGAACTCCTCAAATGTCTTGGCATAGAAATACTTTGCCGTGCGCAGTCCAAGCTCACGGGAAGCAAGGTCACGGATGGCCCTGCGGTTCATGGTGTAGTTGACGGCCTTTGCGCTCGGCACCACCTGTATGCCCTCTTTCTCGAAATCGAAGAGGCGCTCGGTGCGTATGGCCTCTATTTCTGGGACGATTATGTCGGGGCGGTGTTTCCTGACCACTGCCTCAAGCGCATCTCCATCGAGCATGGAGAACACCTCTCTCTCGTCAGCCACCTGCATAGCTGGAGCATTATCATAACGGTCGCAAGCCACGACATACTGTCCGGCGCGCTTTGCTGCAATAACAAATTCACGGCCCAGCTCACCTGAACCTAAAAGCAATATCTTTTTCATATATTTATATTTTGGGGTGTTATGAGGAGGATTTAAATGGGAAGTTATAAGGAGGAGTTAAATGGGCCAAATGAATAAGCGCACAAATGTAATGGTTCCTCATAACTTCCTGTCATAACTTCCTGTCATAACTTCCTGCCATAACTTCAGTTATTGTACATATTGTCGTAATACTTCTGATAGTCGCCGCTGGTGACATTGTCGAGCCATTCCTGATTGTCGAGGTACCAGCGTACGGTTTTCTCTATTCCCTCCTCGAACTGCAGGCTTGGTTCCCATCCCAGCTCACGCTGCAACTTTGTGGAGTCGATGGCATAGCGTGCGTCATGTCCAAGGCGGTCGGTGACGAAGGTAATGAGGTCGAGGTCCTCTCCCTCCTTGCGTCCCAACAGACGGTCGACGGTATTGATAACCACCTTTATGATGTCGATGTTCTTCCACTCGTTGAAGCCACCTATATTATATGTCTCAGCCACCTTTCCCTCATGGAAGATAAGGTCTATGGCCCGTGCGTGGTCCTCAACGAACAGCCAGTCACGGACGTTCTCTCCCTTGCCATATACTGGCAATGGCTTACGGTGGCGTATATTGTTGATAAATAATGGGATAAGCTTCTCTGGAAACTGGTATGGTCCATAGTTGTTTGAGCAGTTGGTGACGATGGTCGGCATTCCGTAGGTATCGTGGAACGCCCTCACAAAATGGTCACTTCCTGCCTTTGAAGCAGAATATGGAGAGTGAGGATTGTATTTTGTAGTCTCAAGGAAGAAATCCTCGCCGTATGCCTCATGATGCTTTGCTGAGGATGCCTTGGTAGTGAACGGCGGCTCTATGCCCTCGGGGTGTGTCATCTGCAAGGCGCCATACACCTCATCGGTAGAGATATGGTAGAAACGCTTGCCCTCATATTTCTCTGGCAGTGACTCCCAGTAAAGTTTGGCAGCCTGCAATAGCGACAGGGTACCCATTACATTGGTTCGGGCAAAAGTAAACGGGTCCTTGATGCTGCGGTCCACGTGGCTCTCGGCAGCAAGGTGTATGATGCCGTCGACATGCTCATCCTGCATCAACTTGTAGAAAGCATCGAAATCACAGATGTCCATCTTAACGAACTTATAGTTTGGACGATTCTCGATGTCCTTGAGGTTGGCAAGGTTACCAGCATACGTAAGCTTGTCAAGGTTGATGATACGGTAATCTGGATATTTGTTCACGAATAGGCGCACTACGTGACTGCCTATAAATCCTGCTCCGCCTGTAATAACAATTGTCCTCATAAATGTATATTAAAGTATGTTTTTGTTCTCACCTATAGTAATAACCTCGCAATCAGCAAATTTATTGCCTTCGATGGTTAATCTTATTAAAGTTCTTTCCTTATGCCACCCCATCAGCCCGGCTGCTCCCGGATTTATGTTAAGAAGGTTCAGAGTCTTGTCGAACTTCACCTTCAGTATGTGGGAGTGTCCGGCTATGAAGAGTTGCGGTGGCGAGGCATACAACTGCCCTACGATGCTGCGGTCGTAGTTGCCGGGATAACCACCAATGTGCTTCATCAGCACGTCTACGTCCTCGCACTTCCATCTGAGCACCTCGGGGAACATTCTCCTAAGGTCGCCTCCGTCGCAGTTGCCACATACTGCTCTCAACGGTGCCACCTCGCGTAGTTTGTCGGCAACCTCAGTAGAGCCAATGTCACCAGCATGCCATATCTCGTCGCAGTCCTTGAAATAGTATGCGTACTTATCATCCCAGTAGCTGTGGGTATCGCTGATAATACCAATCTTTCTCATCTTTCGTCAGCCTTACAGTCTGTCATTCCGAATCTTCTTCTTACAAAATCTGCTACGAAGCGTGCTGTTGCCTCCACACCGAGCAGGCTGGAGTCTACACACAGATCATAGCTCGACGCATGTCCCCACTTCTTGCCCGTGTAGTAATTATAGTACCTGGCTCTCTGATCCTCCTTCTCGCCTATAATCTTCCTGGCTGTAGCCCTGTCGCAGCCAAGCCTTTGGCACACCCTCTGTATCCTGTGGTCAAGACGGGCTGTGACAAAGATGCTGACGGTATCCTTGCGGTCACGGAGCACATAGTCGGCGCAACGTCCCACAAACACACATGGACCGTTGTCGGCAGCTTTCCTTATAGCCTCACTCTGGAACAGGAAGAGTCCCTCCTCTGAGAAGTTGTTGCGGTAGATGTCCGTATCGCCAAAAAATGAAGTGTTAATGTGAAAAAGTGATTTCAGGAAGCCCTTGTGCTCATCGGTCTGCTCGAAGAACTTCTCCGAGAAACCACTCTCGCGTGCAGCGAGATTCAGCAATTCCCTGTCGTAGAAACTGCATCCGAACTCGTCTGCAAGCATTCGTGCCACAATTCTTCCGCCACTACCAATCTGGCGTCCTATGTTGATGACCATTGGCAAGGTCCTATTACAGTTGTCTTCCATTTGCAATCTCATTATGTTGGCGTTTGAACTTCCGCATGTACACAATCATTATCCATGCAGTAACAAGCGAGGATATGAAGTCGGAGGCTGGCAGCGAAGCCCACACTCCGTTGAGTCCGAAAAACAATGGCAAAACCACAAGCAGCGGCAACAGGAACAGCAGCTGGCGTGACATGGACAGGAAGATGCTTATGCGCACCTTGCCTATGCACTGGAAGAAATTGGTTATCACCATCTGATATCCCACTATGGGGAACATTATTGTAAGTATGCGCAGACCGTCGATGCTCATTGAAAGAAGCTGCTCGTCAGAAGTGAACAGTCGCACACAATGGTATGGTGCAAATACCGCAAGAAGCCATCCCGTTACCATGATGGTTGTAGCAGCAATTATGGACTGCTTAACCACCTGCATCATGCGGTCAAGCCGCTGCGCACCATAATTGTAGCCCGCTATTGGCTGCATGCCCTGATTGACACCCATAACGAACATCACAAAGACAAAGGCTATGCGGTTTGCTATGCCGTAGGCTCCTACCGCCATGTCACCGCCATACTTCACAAGCTGATTGTTGATGAATATCACCACCACGCAGGCACAGGCATTCATGGAGAACGGAGATATTCCTATACCTATGATATTCCTCACCAGATCAGCCCGAGGCTTGTAAATGCCTTTCTTCAGATGCAGCAGCTCACGCCTGTTGCTGAAAATCCAGAATTGCCACATCAGAGCCGTCAGCTGCGCCAATATCGTTGCGTATGCCGCTCCACGTATGCCAAGTCCGAGCGGCCATATGAACAGAGGGTCGAGTATGCTGTTGAGCACCACCGTGAAAATAGTGGCATACATGGCATGACGGGGCTTGCTGGCCGCACGCAGGCAGGCGTTCATGCCAAAGTAAAGATGCGTAATGGCGTTGCCTGCCAATATCACCTCCATATAGTCGCGGGCATAGACTATTGTCTGGTCGCTGGCACCGAAGAAGCGCAATATGGGATCGAGGAACAGCATGCACACGATGCAGAAAAGAAATCCGATAATGACATTCAGCGTAATGGTGTTGCCAAGGATATTCTGTGCTGTCTTATAATCCTTCTGCCCGAGCTTCACCGACATCAACGTCGACGCTCCCACTCCTATGGCTGCTCCGAAGGCTGCCGAAAGGTTCATGAAGGGGAAGGTGATGGCGAGTCCTGATATGGCCATGGCGCCAACACCCTGTCCTATGAATATGGAGTCTACCATATTATATAGGGACGATGCTGTCATGGCTATGATTGCCGGCACAGCATACTGCACGAGCAGGCGGCCAACCGGCTTAGTACCCAATTCTAATGTAGCTTTCCTATTATCCATCTCAGTATCTCCTTTCATGCCGGCAGAGCAGCCCACTCAAGTTATGGCAAGCGCGACACCGCAGGCACGATATTTGTGCAAAGTTACACAAATTAATTTGTTTTTTCCCAAAAATACAATTACTTTTGCAGAAAATTACATTCTGTATGCTGCACAACACCAAAACCACAATAAGATGGACACCGACAGTACTAAATATGAGGATGCCGTAAAAAGGCTGGAAGAAATTGTGAGGCTCATGGAGAACGGACAACTCGACCTCGACCAGATAACGGATCATCTGCGCGAGGCCAAGACGCTCGTCGCACTGTGCAAGGAGAAACTCGGAAAGACTAACGAGGACATAAACAAGCTGCTTGACCAATGACGGCAACCGACTACAGCGCACAGGGAGCAATGACGCTTTTTCAGCTCAACGCCCTCGTCAGCGAGGCTATCGCCGCCAGTCTCGACACCAGCTACTGGGTGCAGGCTGAGATTTCGGAGGCACGCGAGGTGAGAGGACATTTCTACATGGAGCTTATTCAGAAAGAACCTTTCTCATCAACACCCGTGGCACGGGCGTCTGCCAAATGCTGGAACAACAAGTGGCAGCGCCTGCGCAACAATTTTGTCAAGGCTACAGGGCAGGTGCCACACCAGGGGATGAAGGTCCTGCTGCGTGTGTCGCCCGACTTCCATCCCGCATACGGCTTTGCGTGGATTGTCACCGACTTCGACCCCACATACACCCTCGGCGACATGGCCGCCAAGAGAATGGCAATAATAAGACAGCTTAAGGAGGAAGGGGTGTTCGACCTGCAGAAATCGCTCACTATCCCCATGTTCGCCATGCGCATAGCCGTCATATCGAGCGCCAACGCAGCAGGCTATGGCGACTTCTGCAACCATCTGGCCGACAATCCCTATGGCTTTTCCTTCACCACCCGACTCTTCCCCGCCATCATGCAGGGCGAGCAGGTTCAGGACTCCATCATAGCAGCCCTCAACAGCATCTATGACTGCCTTGACGACTTCGACGTTGTGGTAATAATCCGTGGCGGTGGAGCTACTGCCGACCTAAGCGGCTTCGACACCCTGGCACTGGCGGAAAACGTAGCAAACTTCCCGCTGCCGGTAATTACAGGCATAGGCCATGAGCGCGACGAGAGCGTCATAGACATGGTGGCAAACACCAAGGTGAAAACACCTACTGCCGCAGCAGCATTGCTAATCGACAACCTCGCAAATGTATCAACGGCAATAGACAACCTTTCGACAAGACTCGTAGCCATGATAGCTCAGAGGCTACAGGCCGAGGAACTTCGCATAAGAAGGCTGGCTGAGCGCATCCCTACCCTCTTCGCCACAATGAAGGCCAACAGCACGGCACGGCTTGACGCTACGATGATGCGCATAACAAACCTCGCCATAGCACGCATGACGGCCGAGAGCCACCGCATACAGATGCTGCAGCAGCGGGCTGAAGCGCTTGACCCCACACTGCTGCTCAAAAGGGGCTACACCATGACCATGCACGGGGGACATATACTGAAGGATGTGGCTAAACTCAAGGATGGTGACACCATAGAGACTATCACAGCTACAGGCAGAGTGACATCCAAAGTGAAGTTTTTGGCCGATTTTGTTGCATGCGATAATAATAATTAGTACTTTTGCAAGCAAAATGCATCAAACGCCAGCATTCCCAATACTTAGACAGGCAAATAAAACACATCAAAGAAGGCACAACTTCTTATGCCTGACGAAAGGCTTGGCGACAAATTAGTATGTAAACA
This sequence comes from Prevotella sp. P3-122, assembly GCF_002251365.1. GTDB lineage: Bacteria > Bacteroidota > Bacteroidia > Bacteroidales > Bacteroidaceae > Prevotella. Next base: position 69,994 of record NZ_NPJH01000091.1, on the reverse strand, counting down.
TTAAAAATATAAGTTATGAAAGATATCGACTGGTCTAATCTGTCATTCGGCTACATGCCAACTGACTACAATGTACGTTGTTACTATCGTGACGGAAAATGGGGCGAGATAGAAGTGTGCTCCGAAGAGTATATAAACATGCACATGGCTGCCACATGCCTGCACTACGGACAGGAGGCATTCGAGGGACTGAAAGCATACCGCTGCCCCGACGGCAAGGTAAGGGTATTCCGCATGGATGAGAATGCCGCACGTCTGCAGAGCACTTGCCGTGGCATCATGATGCCGGAAGTACCGACAGAGATGTTTGAGGAAATGGTGAAGAAGGTGGTTAGGCTCAACCAGGAGTATATACCCACATACGAGAGCGGAGCCACACTATACATACGTCCGCTCCTCGTTGGCATGAGCGCACAGGTAGGCGTTCATCCTGCGAAGGAATATCTCTTCATGATCTTCGTCACTCCCGTAGGCCCATATTTCAAGGGAGGCTTTTCCACCAATCCCTATGTCATCATCCGCGACTACGACCGCGCGGCACCGCTCGGCACAGGCATCTACAAGGTGGGCGGAAACTATGCTGCCAGTCTGAAGGCCAACGATATCGCCCACAAGAAAGGCTATGCCAGCGAGTTCTACCTCGACTCTAAGGAGAAGAAGTATGTAGACGAATGTGGAGCAGCCAACTTCTTCGGCATAAAGAACAATACATACGTTACTCCGAAGTCATCTTCCATACTGCCGTCAATCACCAACAAGAGCCTCATGCAGATTGCAGAAGACCTCGGAATGACTGTCGAGAGAAGGCCAATTCCAGAGGAGGAGCTCGATACCTTCGAGGAGGCCGGCGCATGCGGAACAGCTGCCGTGATATCTCCTATCTCCCACCTCGATGACCTCGACACTGGCAAGGTTTACAACTTCGGCGAGAAACCCGGACCATGGTCGACAAAACTCTACGAGACGCTAAGGGGCATACAGTATGGCACCGTAGAGGACAAACACGGATGGACAACGGTTATCATTGAATAAGGGCGGGAAAATCAAAGTATTATACACACCCACCTGAAAACAAATAATGGGAAAAGGAAAACTACAGAAATTCGCAGAGATGGAGACGTTCAGCAACGTCTTCCAGTATCCTTTCTCTGCCATAGAAAACGTACCGTTCGACATGAAGGGTCGATGGAGGGAGATGTTCTTCCACAACGACAACCCCATAGTGCTCGAGCTGGGATGCGGCAAGGGTGAATATGCCGTGGGACTGGCAAGGATGTTCCCCAATGTCAACTTCATTGGAGTAGACATCAAGGGAGCACGTATGTGGACAGGAGCCAAGCAGGCACTGCAGGAACAGTTGCCCAACGTGGCATTCCTGCGTACCAACATCGAAATCATAGACCGCTTCTTCGGCGAGGACGAGGTGCAGGAGATATGGCTCACCTTCAGCGACCCACAGATGAAGAACGCAAGGAAAAGGCTCACGTCCACCTACTTTCTGCAACGCTACAGGCACTTCCTCAACGACAAGGGATTGGTGCATCTGAAGACCGACTCCAACTTCCTGTTCACATATACCAGAGAAATGGCTCTTCACAACGGCCTTACACCAGAGGTGTGCACCGAGGACCTGTACAACGACAGCCAGCTCGACGAGGCCACAATGAACATTCTCAACATCCGGACCTACTACGAGTCTATGTGGCTTGAACGGGGACTGAACATCAGATACATGAAGTTCAGGCTACCTAAAGACGGAGAACTCTCCGAGCCGGAAGTGGAGATAGAGTTCGATAATTACAGAAGCTATCACCGTCCCGGAAGATAGCCATGCAGTGATATAAACAAGCCAATTTTTACAGCAACCGTAACAATAACGATAGAGGAGGAATGGCAATGTCCATTCCTCCTCTATCGTTATTATCAACCTTCACGGGATAGGGCTCCACTTACTCCTTAGTAGCTCTGATGAAATATGCAATAAGCAGAATGTATGCTACGAGGGAGCACAGCTCAGAGAGAGGGTTCGCCCACCATGTCTCAGCAATAGAGAACTCCACACCACCAAACTTCAGCAGTGCGCTTACTACTCCCATGAGGGCACCTCCGGCAATAAAGCCGCTTGCTATGAGCGTACCTTTCTCGCCACGGGCATTATTCACGCTCTGTTCCTTACTACGTGTTGTCACATACCAGTTGACGGCACCGCCTACTACCAATGGCACATTCAGCTCAAGAGGAATAAACATTCCCAGTGCAAATGCCAGGGCTGGTATCTTAAGCCATGTAAGCACTATGGCGAGAGCTGCACCAATGGCGTACAGCACCCATGGAGCCCCTACTCCATTCATCAGCGGGTCGATGACTGCTGCCATGGCATTGGCCTGCGGGGCAGCCAAAGCACCAGAGGCAAAACCGTAGGTCTCGTTGAGAAGCATCATCACACCGCCAACGGTGAGTGCGCTGACGAGTGTTCCGAGGAACTTCCACGACTCCTGCTTCTTGGGTGTTGTACCAAGCCAGTAACCAATCTTCAGGTCGGTGACAAAGGCTCCCGCCATGGACAATGCCGTACATACCACACCGCCCATGATGAGGGCGGCCAGCATACCGCCAGTACCCTTAAGCCCTACGGCTACCATTACTACAGACGCAAGGATGAGAGTCATAAGGGTCATTCCCGACACAGGGTTGGAGCCAACAATGGCAATGGCGTTGGCAGCAACGGTGGTGAAGAGGAATGCTATGACGGTGACGAGGAGAATACCCACAACGGCGAAGAGGATGTTGCCATCGAGAACGCCAAAGAGAAAGAAGAGGAATGTCAGCAGTATGGTTGCCACAGAGCCTATGGCTATAAGCTTGAACGGGATGTCAAGCTGCGTGCGCTTTGGCTTCTCCACCTGCGCGCCGTTGCCTCTAAGCTCATTGGCGGCAAGCGACACGGCACCACGGATGATGCCCCAGCTCTTGATGATGCCGATGATGCCTGCCATGGCAATACCGCCTATACCAATGCTGCGGGCATAGGAGCGGAAGATCTCCTCGGGCGACATCTGGGCGACGGTCTTCGTAATCGTCGGATCCCAGGCATTCAGCACCTGGTCACCGAAGAGCAACGCCATTCCAGGCACGATGAGCCACCACACGGCAAGCGAGCCAAGGGTGATATACAGTGCGTATTTCAGGCCGACAATATATCCCAGTCCCAGCACGGCGGCACTGGTATTTAGCTTGAATACCAGCTTGGCTCTCTCGGCAATATCAACACCAAAAGCCGTCACACGGGAAGTAAAATTCTCATTCCACCATCCTGCCGATGCAACAATGAAGTCATAGAGGCCACCTATCAATCCCGCCATGAGCAGAGGCTTGGCCTGGTCGCCGCCTTTCTGTCCCGACACAAGCACCTGTGTGGTGGCAGTAGCCTCGGGGAAAGGATATTTGCCGTGCATATCGCTGACGAAATATTTCCTAAAGGGAATGAGGAACAATATGCCCAGCACTCCACCGAGCGCAGATGCCATGAAGATTTTCATGAACGATGTTGTCATCTCAGGATATTTGGCTTGAAGGATGTAAATAGCCGGAAGGGTGAAGATGGCGCCTGCCACTACAGCTCCCGAGCATGCTCCGATACTCTGTATGATGACATTCTCGCCAAGGGCGTTCGAGCGTTTTGTTGCCGTGCTTACGCCTATGGCTATGATGGCTATAGGTATGGCAGCCTCGAACACCTGCCCCACCTTCAGTCCGAGATAGGCGGCGGCAGCCGAGAATACCATCGCCATGATGATACCCCAGGTTACGGACCATGCGTTGACCTCCGGATAGTTTTTCTCCGGCTTCATCACCGGCTGATACTCCTCGCCAGGAGCGAGTTCCCTGAATGCGTTCTCTGGTAATGATTCCATAATGCAAAAAGTTATCTGTTTGAATGTTAAATATTTAATGTCAACTACTTTCTAACAATCTTCTTTCCTCCCTTGATTAACAGTCCACGGGCATTTTCAACAGCCTTCACTCCACCAATGGTGTAGCCGTTGTCTGCAGTGCCATCGGCAGTAATAGCGGAAATGGCTGTTGGGTCGGGTGCTACAGGCAAGGTAGTCATGTCGCCGGTCACCTCCACCACAGGTATATCGCTGAGCGACTTGATGTAAGCGCGGTTGTTGCCTATCGACACCGATTGCTCGGTCACAACCTGCCATGTACCATCGACGAGTATGTAGCAACCCTTGCCTACGTAATTCTTGAAGAAGCCCGCCATTCCGTTCTCAGCCGGCTTTGGCTGCACGAGCTTGGTGCCGCTTTCAAGGAACAGCGCCTCAGCAACATCGCTAATATATATGTATGGGCGTCCAGCCTCAAGGTTCTCCACAGGAGTGAGCACGACAAGTGTGGCGGCCTCGTTACGTCCCGTCACGGCATAGACCTTTACGTTGTCCGTAGGAACGGCATCGTATTGCAAGCACAGTGTCTGCCATGTAGCGGCATCGGCAGCACGGCGGTAGGCAGGCTGATAGAGCAGCGTGAAGTCTGTGGCGCACCACCATCCCTCACGGTTATCACCCTTGCTGTCGGTAGTGGCGTATTTTCTCCACGTATAGTCCACGGCACCCTCCTTCGACGATGCGAAGCCTATGGTGAACGCCTGTGACTCGTCTATAAAAACGGAGTCTGTGGTCAGTGTCTCCCATGCCTGGTCGGCCCTTACGTCGGGAATGTCCAGATAGTGCCATGTGAGCGCAGGCGATACGGCAGTAGCATTCTCGGTCGACAGATAGGCATGCTGGTCGGTGAGACAGAAGTGCTGTGTGCAGGCCTTGCACTGCAGGCGGTAAAAGCCCGACTCCTTGGCAGTGAGCTGCTGGTTAACGTCAAGAGTCATGTCCTTGCCCTGTTCGGAGGTGACACTCCACCATGCGTTCCAGCAGGAGAGGCCGAGCTGTGTCGCGGTACGCTGGTCACCGCCGGTATATGTTCCTGCTGCTGTGTTCCATCCGTCGGCTGAGGCAAACGAGGGATTGACAATCGTCACACTCGGAGTCATCAGGTATGAGTAGTCAGGGGTGTCGGCGACAGGCTTATCAACCACCTCTTCATCACCTGCGTCAGCAAGAGCCTCATCACGGGTCTTGAAGAGCTTGGCGAGATAGAACTTGTCGTACTGTGCCTTGGAGCCCAGCCAGCGATAGCGCAAGATGAGCTTGTCGTAGTCACCGGTCTCGAAGTATGCGGTCTGCTTCGACCACGCTCCGCAGTCTACGAGGTTGCTTACGGTCTCGCTCTCAGCCTGTCCGTCGGCAGAGAGGCTTAGCTTCTGGTATGAGCCGGTATTGTTCTTGGTCATCACGCCGAAGTAGTATTTCTGTCCTTTCTCCACATCGAAGTTTCTTGCCAGCGAGCCGTTGCCCGTTGCTCCGGTGTGCATCCAGCATTGCAGGTACGCATCTCCGTCTCCGTCGTTGCCGCCGAATGGCACAGCTTGGAAGCCTGGTGCCGCGGCAGGTGCTCCCGTGCCGTCGTTCCATCCCTCAAGAGCATTGTCAAACTCTCCGTTGGTGATGATGTTTCCTCCTATGTAGTACTCTTCTCCATCGACAATCACCACACATCCCGCCGTGTCGTTGGTACGTGAGCATGTAGCGATATTCGAATACCTGTTTACACCATTGAGTGTCACCACGTGTATTCGGTAGGTATCTCCGAATGTCAGGCCCTCAACCTTGACATTGTATGATGCAGGCACTTCTTTCTGGAATGGGGTGTTCACCACCTCCCACTGATCATCGCCCACTTTCCTTTCTATGGTCATGGAGCGGTTGTATTCTCCGTTAGGCTCGTAAAATGTGAATATCGTAGTGTTGTCAACATCGTCCCAAGTCACGTTGAGACCTGTCGGGTCGTGCATGTCGGGCTGCTTGGGTGTTACTCCGTATGAGGAGTTGAAAGCCAGCTGTGAATTCTTGTTTGCGTAGTATTCTCCCGACGGTGTCAGCTCGCTGCCTCCGAGCCACACTCTCCGGCAGTCCTGCACGGCATTGTAAGCCGCATACCTCTCTATATATCCCGTTGCCTCCAGTCCGTCGATGATGGGTGCGAAGTGCTGCTTGTGTATGGCATAGTTGGCATCGTTGCCGCTGGTATTGCTTCCAGGCCATCCCGTCCAGTTGGCGCCATAGTTCATTTCCGTAATCCATATAGGCCTTCCCGTGCGCTCATATATGGCCTTGAGCTGGCTCTGCCAGCTGCTCCAGTCGGAATACCAGTATGCGTGTACGCATACGAAGTCGCAGCGCCATCCCTTGGCATCAATGGAGTCGATGAACTGGTACAGCCAGTTATAGTCGCCTGCCACGGCTGGCGAGCCAAGCCTCTTTCCCGTAGCCATCATCTTCGGCCATGTCTTCAGGACCTCACTCACCGTTGACGGATGTTCCCGGTCGTCGGCAGTATTGTCAGGCTCGTTGTTGCCGAGAAGGTTGGGCGAGGTACCATTGGCGGCGAGGTCGGTAAATCCCGGCCATCCCTCATGATGGTGGTGGACAACATACTCGCGGTCCTTCCATATAGGGTTGCTCGCATCCCAGTTGTAGCACCATGTGGTCTTCAACGCGCTGTTGGCGTCGCTGCTGCTGCCAGCATATCCGCGCTTGTTGGCATCGTACCACCTGAGCACCCTTACAGCAGAGACCTTTCCGTCAAGTATGGCGGGAAGGTTCACCGTGCGGTTAGTCTTGTCGGCAATAAATATGCGGCTGTATCCCGTACCGTCCGCACGTGTGTTGAAGCATGCCATATAGCCTCTGCGCAAGGTAAAGCTGCGTATCTTGTTGTTGTAGATACCTCCCGTGAGGTTCTGCATGGCCGTAGAGGGCTTCAGCGGAAGCAACATTCCTCCCTGGTCAACATCTGTATACAGCTTCAGTGGTGCCTCGTCCTCGGTATAAGGCAGGATGAGTGTGCCGTTGCGGTGCATTCGCACCTGGCAATTTATTCCTTCCACTGCCGGCTGTCCGGCTATGGTTATATAGCTCAGCCAAGCATCTGCCTCGCTGGGCTTTACACCATGTAGAATAAGTATTGCGTTCTCGACATTGGTAATGTCTATACTTCCCTCTAACGTGAAGGGTGTGGATGAGGACACTGCGTAGTCCACGTCATCCGACAAGGTAACAGGTTCCGAGACCTGGCTCACGTTGACTGTGATGTTGTCGGCATACACAAACAGCGTGGCACATGCCAAGAGAGTTGTAATAAAAGATTTGAGCATAAAGGTTGATGTTATTAGATGTCTATTATCGGGTGCAAAGTTAATAAAAACCAACTAAAAAACAAAGGATAAGGAATGAAATGTTAAGACACTTTATATACGCACCCGTCAACCCAACTACTCATCAACTTGCCAACTGGACAACAAGGAACCATAATGGCGGAACGAGAAGAGCAGGCAGGAAGTTTAGTGTGTGGCAGTCCTTGAGCCGCAATAGAGACAGGCCGCTCATGGTTATCAGCATACCGCCGACAATTAGCAGCTCCGCCATTAGCGCCTCACTAAGGGCGGCACTCGACAGTACTGCGGCAAGATAGAACGTCCCCTGCCAACAGAACAATACCGGCGCCGCCAATGCCATCCACGGGCCATAAGTGGAAGCAAATACTATGGACGACACGAAATCAAGGGTGGCATTGGTGAGCAGCAGGCTATTATCGCCCTCTATGGCGCTAACAGCCGGTCCGAGCATCGACAATGGACCGATGCAGTATAGCAGGATGGCGGTGGACAGTCCGTTGGCAAGGTTGCCTCCTTTGCCACGCCTTGCCACCATACGGCGGAACCGTCCCTCAATGTCGAGTGCCACACCGACTACTCCACCCAACGAGATGGCAACAACGAAGAGCACCGGCCATACGCTCTGCTGGAAACGCGATATGGCGGCATTCAGTCCTATGGCGATACTCACCACACCAAGCCCATCATAAAGCACATTCTTGTATCGCTCGGGGATGCCACGGTTGAACGCCGTTCCGATGACGGTACCAACGAGTATGGCGCAGGTATTTACAATGGTTCCTATCATGGCTGCATGGTTCTTTTGGTTCCAAGAAGGGTTTTGTCGGGCATGCTCTGCGCCAGCACAAAGACTGCCACGGAGCACAGGCCGAAGGCGGCGAGCAATGCCATCATAGGCGAGAAAGTACTGACGTCGACAGACAGTATGCAGGTTACCACGTCAACAAGGAAGTTGACTGCAAAAGTACGCAGTGCCCCTACTCCACCGCAGCAGAAAAACAGCAACAAGCCTGCAGTAAGGCACAGGCCGCGCCACACGACAAACGGGCGGGTGCGGGGTGCGGGAAGCCGCCTCATCACATCATCAGAGAAGCCATCATCGGCAATATCCTGCCTGTTGGCATCAAAAAACATCTGTAGTAACTGTTCGTCTTTATTTTCCATATCCATTCTTTCTAAGGTAATCGGCAAGTTTCTGTTTTCCACGGAACAGATGCGACTTTACTGTTCCCTGTGCCAGCCCCGTGATGTCGGCAATATGGTCTATGGGCTGACCTTCCATGAGCTGTAGCGTTAAGCACGTGCGCTCGCTGTCGCTGAGCATGGCCATTGCGCTATAGATATCCATCCGCTCCTGGCTGCTGTCCGCTGCGGTGCCAAGTGTAAGCACCTCACGGCTGTCGATGTCTGCTGTCTCCTTGTGTCGCCGCACATAGTCGTAGAACACGTTGTAGGCTATGCGGTAGAGCCATGTAGAGAAACCTGAACGCCCCTGGAACTGCCTGATGTTCTTATATGCCTTCACAAAAGTGTCCTGGGCGAGGTCGTCGCTAAGCTGGCTGTCACCGAGCGTCTGGTTAAGGAAAAAACGCCTTATGGGCGACTGGTATTTGACGACCAGGCGGTCGAAGGCTCGCCGGTCGTCAAACACAATCACCCTTGTGACAAGAGATATGTCATCAATGCTTGGCATATTTTTCCTTTTGACGGTGGATATTTATAGAACCCACCTTTATGTTTATGAGAAGAAGAGAGAGCAAAGAAACGAAATATCAAGATGTCGTGGTATAGGAACATCGAGAAATCAAGTCCTCATTTTTCAGCCTTCATTCTCCTGTTCCTTTTTCTTACTATGTTTCGAGAGATAAATCAGCCCGAGACCGTAGCATGCAACGAGGGCTCCAATGCCTCCGAGGAATGACGAGCTCCACAGCCATCCCATGATGGCGATACCTACGCCTATGGCTGTATTCTTGACCCCCTTCTCCCAGTAGTAACCGTCGTAGGTGGTATGGTTCTCGGGTAGCGGCTGTCCGTTTTCTATAGCCTTGGCGGCCAGTGTCACGTTGTCGTTGTGGCGTTTGATGAGCATCCTGATGATTAGGGCGAGGATGATGAATGGCGACAGCAGCAGCAAGAACACCAGCAGCACAACGAATATGGCAAGAATGACTCCACCAATGCCGAAGCCCACCTTGGTGGCCCAGAAGTCAAAAGGATTGTCGAAAAAATCATCACCATCGTCCCCGTCATCAACGGAGAACGTGTAGGTAGCCGTGGGTGTTGTGCTCTGCGAAGGAGCCGGGGTGGCTGTTGTGTCTGAGAACGCCTCCACTCCCTCACTTGCAGAGTCGGGTGTGGCAACGGATGTCTGCTGTACCGTCTGATGATGACGATGTTTCTGTGCGCTTGCAGGTACCGTTAAGCACAGGGCAAGGGCAAGGATGCATGTTTGGAATAGTTGTCTCATATCAGCATATACTTTCGTTTTTTAGATTATTTCATGTCTGTTTGACGAATAGTATGTCATTTTAGTTGCGAAGAAACAAAAAAAAAAGTATTTTTGCAAGCAAAACGAGACAAATATATGGTTCTTCCTACAGATTTCGAGATTTACACCAGGCAGCTTATGGGCGAAAGCCTCTATGCGCAGTTTGCCGATGCCCTTGACAGCGAGGCTCCAGCGAGCATACGCCTCAATCCCTTCAAGACCGCAACGGCGGCACCAGCCAACGGAGCAGACAAAGTTCCATGGTGTCGCTACGGCTACTATCTTTGTGGTCGCCCCGCCTTCACCTTCGACCCCCTGCTGCATGCTGGTGCCTACTATGTGCAGGAGGCGGCATCGATGTTCGTAGACCATGTAGCGAGGCAGGTGGCAGGCGACGGCAGTCCATTGGCCGTCCTTGACATGTGCGCAGCTCCTGGAGGCAAGTCCACATGCGTGATGGGCGCTCTTCCTGCAGGAAGCATCATGTTCAGCAACGAGCCAGTGCGCAGCAGAGCTATGGTGCTGGCAGAAAACATCACGAAGTTCGGCAAGGAAGGCATGACCGTAACAAACAACTATCCCCGTGACTACCGCAAGTCGGGAATGGTTTTCGATATGGTGGTGGCCGATGTGCCCTGCTCGGGCGAGGGGATGTTCAGGAAAGACCCTGGAGCAGTGGCTGAATGGAGCACGGCAAACGTGGCCAGATGCGCCAAGCTTCAGAGGGATATTGTGGCTGACGCATGGCATTGCCTCAGGCCAGGAGGAATAATGATATACTCCACCTGCACCTTCAATGCCTACGAGGACGAGGAGAATGCGGCATGGATAGCCAGCGAGCTGGGAGCAGACTTCGTCGAGGTGGACACCAGCTGCGGATGGGGTATCACGGGAGCACTGAAGGGTGCCATTCCTGCATACAGGTTCATACCGGGCGTGAGCCGCAGCGAGGGACTGTTCGTAGCGGTGCTGAGAAAGCATGGCAACGGAAAGGCATCGGCAACAGGTGAGCTGTCGCGCTTAGGCGGGAAGGCCCTGAACGTAGTCTATGATGGTGTAAGAAAGCCTATATTAAAAGGTAAGCAGGCAGTGCCAGACCATAGCGAGGCTATGTCGCACGGATTGCAGAGGGAGAAATTTCCACAGGCAGAACTGACATACAGGCAGGCAATAGACTATCTGCGACGAGAGTCGCTGCAACTGCCCGATGGCACACCATTGGGCATCGTGCTCGTTACATACAGGAACGTACCATTGGGATTTGTGAAAAACCTCGGCAACAGGGCCAACAACCTCTATCCTCAGGAGTGGAGGATAAAGAGTACTCACATTCCTGATGCCGAAAATATACTGACGCTATGATTTGCATTATTGCCGCCGTAGCTGCCAACAGAGCCATAGGCTACCGCAACCACCTGCTTTTCCATATAGGAGAAGACATGACGAGGTTTAGGGAACTGACATTGGGACACACAGTGGTTATGGGCAGACATACCTTCGAGTCGCTGCCCAACGGACCGCTTCCTGGCAGGCGCAACATAGTTGTAAGCACTACTATGAAGCACGCAAACGGTGTTGAGGTTTATGGTTCTATAGCTATGGCCATGAAGGCTTGCCGCACGGACGACACGATATTCATCATTGGAGGAGAGCAGATATACCGTCAGACAATAAGCATCGCCGACAGGCTGTACATCACTGAGATAGATTCCACAACCGAACATGCCGACTCATGGTTTCCAGCCTACGACGGATGGAAACTGAAAGAAAAAACACAACGTCAGGGATATGCCTTTTGCGTATATGAACGCAAGAAAGACAACCGACAGGCATCAGTCGGTATTGGAGATGGAGACGTCATCGACATCTGAGACACATGCGAGCAGCTTGCTGATATGTCCGCCACGACGGGCCTGTAGCTCCATGACAACATCATATGAGCATCCGTGGGAGGAATGTTTCTCCCTCATCTCATACGACTTCAATTCAAAACCAGCCTCACGCAGTCTTTTCTGCATCAAGGGCAACATCTGCTTGTCGGTAGAGGAGAACGACAGAGAGATAATGGTATGGCTACGGTGAGGATGTAAAGCGTTCACCACCTCCAATCCCAGCAGCACCAGCACAGTGGTAGCTCCGGCCACAGCAAACATGCCAGTGCCACATGACAGTCCGATGGCTGCCGTCACCCACAGTCCAGCCGCCGTAGTAAGACCATGAACGACGTTCTTCTGGAAAATAATAGTTCCGGCACCAAGAAAACCGATACCAGACACCACCTGGGCCGCTACGCGCGAGGAGTCCTTGAGGTCGGCACCAAAACCATATTGCGAAACAAGCGTGAACAGCGCACTTCCCAAAGCAACGAGGAAGTGGGTACGAAGGCCGGCATCCTTGGCACGCAACTCGCGCTCAAGACCAATAAGACCTCCCATGGCCATTGCGGCCAGCAATCGCAGAAACGGTTCCTCACTCATCATCCGGCAATGTGGGTATTGGCAACTGCCTGTCTATGACGGCATTGAACGACACGATAGTCTCACTGCGCGACAATCCGAGCGGCTGCAGCTTGTCGTGAATGATATTGAGAAGATGATGGTTGTTCAGGGCATATATCTTGATGAACATGTCGAAACCACCTGTGGTATAGTGACATTCCACCACCTCAGGAATTTCCTTCAGTTTCTCGACCACATCGTCGAAGTCGGAAGGATCCTTTAGGTACAGCCCTACGTAGGCACATGTCTCATAGCCTAACTTTTCAGGGTTGAGCACAAACTGCGAACCAAGGATAACACCTGTACTGACAAGCTTCTGTATGCGCTGGTGAATGGCTGCGCCACTGACATTGCACGCTCTTGCCACCTCAAGGAATGGCGTGCGGGCATCTTGCGCAATAAGCTCTAAAATTTTTCTGTCCAAAGAGTCTAATACGTGTCCCATCTTATTATTGATAACAATTAGCGAGGAATGCAACTTACGGAAAGTAAGCGAGCACGGCCTCTAAACAACACTATTTTGTGCAAAGATACAACGTTTTGTTCGTATCTGCAACTTTTTTGCCGTTTTTTAGCTCAGAATAGTTCTACAATGGAACACTTGTGTAACAATCCGTAACTTACGGTTTACCACCAAGCGGGGTGCAACATGGTGGCAAGCCGTCAATCTGCGAGAAGGGTGGAACTACAATTGTTTAGGTGTATATATGGCGTTCCACCACGCATCGTCGTTCTTCAGGTATTTCTCAAACCATGCCATGATGGAGTTTATCCATTTAGCGCGCTTCACTGGGTCCATGATACCATGGTTCTCTCCCTCCACCTCAATGAAGGCCGTAGGCACGCCGAGCAATTTCAAGGCTGTATACATCTGAATAGACTCGCCCAGCGGCACATTGGTGTCGGCAGTACCATGAGTGAAGAGTATGGGCTTAGTAATCTTGTCGGCATTGTACAGAGGCGACCTGTCTACGAAGAGATCCTTGCGTGTCCAGGGGAAGCTGTTGGCGGCCGAGGTCTCGCTGTAGGAATATCCCCAGTAGCCCTCTCCCCAGTAGCTGGTGTGGCTTGAGATGCCTGCATGCGACACGCCGCATGCAAAGGGGTTGTCCTTAGTCATCATATACTGTGTCATGAAGCCGCCGTAGGATGCCGAGATGCAGCCTATATGGTCGGCATCGCATTGTGGCACATCCTTCACGAACTGCCGTGTGGCATCTATGATGTCTTGTGCAGGTCCCTCTCCCATGGTGTTCACATGCCTTGAGGCCCATTCCTGCCCGAAGCCCGAAGCTCCCGACGGATTAACAATAAACGTTATATATCCGAGTGCGTTCCAGTAGTGTGCGGGATAATGAGAGCCGTTGCCGAAACGGCGTGACGTTGGCGAGCATCCTCCATAGTAATGCACTATGACAGGATATTTCTTTGCCGGGTCGAAGTCTGCGGGCAGAGTGTAGAAGCCTGTAACCCTGTAGCCTCTCTCTGTCTCGAAGCTCCATGGCTTTGCCTCGCTCAGCCTCAGCCCTGCATAATCGTCCCTGTTGGGTGCCATTACCAGTGCGGCCTTGGCCTTCCCGGCAGGAGCCGTGATGTTGTACACCTCGTATGGTACAGACACCGACGAGCCATGTACCATGATGTTTCCGCCCTTGCTGGCAATGCTCATACCCGAGAGTTCCTCAAGCGGCTGTCTGACCATTTTCGATTTAAGTGTCTTCATGTCGAGCCTGTAAAGGCTTACGCTGTCGCCGTTCTGCGCTGTGTAATAGAGACATTTGTCAGCAGCCGACCATTCCATGTCCTCGATGCTTGTCGCATCGTCGGCAGTCACGGGTGTCACCTTCAGTGTCCTTGCATCCATGAGATAGAGATGATAGTCAAACATATTTGGTGTCTGTCCCTCAGGAACCCTGTTCCCTATGCCGCCGAATGCCTCGGTGCTTGCCGAGAACGCCACGAGGTCTCTGCTACCACAGTATAGGGCACCTCCGATGAAACCGTCTTTCTCCACGAGCATTCTTGTCTTCATGGTTTCCAGGTCAAGTTCATAGTATGTCCGGCGTGTGGTTGGCCGCTGCTGCAGCGTGTCTGATACCACGGAGAAGAGCAGGTATCGTCCGTCGGGAGATATATCCGACAACGACACATGCCTGTAGGAGTATGTGAGGGGCTGCGTGAGGCCAGTTTCGAAGTCGTACTTAGCAAGCGAATAGCGTGTGCGCCATCCCGGCTGCCTGTCGTCCGGATGAACAATCTCGAAGACACCATCCTCCTTCTTCGTTCCCTCAGTCTTTGGGGAGATTACAGCATATTTCTCTGTTGGAGAAATGACGAACCACTCATCGGGGAAGTCCTTTGCCAGCACAGTGACACTGCCCGTCAGCGGGTCAACGACCTTCAGGGACTTCTTTCCGCCAACTTTCTCCGTGAAATAGTACCTGTCTGAATTTGGCATCCATGTTGCCTCACCATTTAAAATTCGCTTCTCACCAGTCTTCAGGTCTGTAAGCCACTGCTCGCTTACGACCTTGTTCTCGGCATCATACCATCTGTACGCCACGAAGGCCCAGCGGCCCGATGGTGAGAGCGACGCGCGGGTAGTAACCTTGGTGCCAAGCACGTCTGACATGGAAAAGCGGCGCATACCATCCTCCAACAACGCAAGTCCGTCCTCTGGTACAGACAGCACGATGGCAGTGCTGTCGGCAACAAACTTCACGCTTATGCTGTGATAGCCAGGCTGCAGCGTTATTGCTCCAGACTGCTCCTTGCCGTCAGCAAACACCTTGTAATCCTTGCAGCCCATGACGCCTACCTTAATGTCTTTAAGATATTTTGCAGCCATCACGTCAAAGGCCACGATATGGACATCGCTACTGTCGAGGGCAAGTGCAGCAACATCCACAAAGGGCTTGTTCTCCACAAGAGACAGTGGCAGACGCATATCGAGGGGCTTTCTCTCAGCATACTTTTTCTGGGCATTGTCAACGCTATCCAACACAACCGGGCTCACGGCACGAAATGGTCCCGCATGCCTTACTTTCTTGATTTCCAAAGTGTCTGCAGATACTGTCACCTGCAATGTCATTACAATAATGGCAATCAATAATCTCCTAAACATAATCTATAAATATTTGTTCGTTCAATCAATTTCGTTCCTGACTCCCCGCTATAGCCATTGACAGACAAGAGCTGCTTGAAGAGCGGTTAACATAGGTGAGTCACATCAAATTCCACATTTATGCAAAGGTAATAAATATACGGCAAACAGCAAAGAAATCAGTTAATAATTTGCACAGCAAATATTACCTTATCTTTGGGAACGGACAATAAAACAACAGGAAAATATTCACTGGCAATATTACAAAGCGTACTCTTCTACAATTCACTGACGCTTACAATGCATACTGGCAGTTACGAAAAATTATCGAACTCACGTTAATCTAACATTAATTATTTGAAAAGAAGGGTATATTTGAAGCAAAGTAGGATATATTTGAAAAAAAAACATTATCTTTGCATTGTATAATGTAAATGCGACAACAACACGTTATGAAACGACTTCTAATAACATTCTTGCTGGGTTCCATGGTTGCCGCTCTCACTGTAAAGGCTGAGAGCTATACATCCCTGTGGAAACAAGTGGACAACGCCATACAGAAAGACCTTCCTGCTACACAGGTAGAGATACTGTGCCGCATAGCCGAAAAGGCCCAGACAGAGAAACAATACGGACACATGCTCAAGGCACTGCTAATGAGGGCAGACGTGAGTATGCAGGTATGCCCAGACTCGGCTGACACGGAAATGACAAGGCTGCACAACAGCGAGCGAACCGTGAGCGACAGCGTGGCCGTGGCCGTGTTGCGATGCGCACTGGGGCGCATATACCACAATAGAGCCGTTGGAACCAACAATGCCAAGGACAGAAAACTGTTCGTGCAACGCAGCAAGGACTACTACCGCCTGTCAATGGCAGACATCGACTTGCTCGGCAACGTCAAGGCCGAGGAATACAAGCCATTAGTAGTGGAGGAAGCATACAGCAGGATATTCTACAATGACCTGCTGCACATCATCGGCTACGAGGCCAAAGCGTTCAAACAGATGCACGACTACTATGCCGCCACGGGAAACAGGTACGCACAGTGCGTGACAGCACTGGAGATGGTGAGGGCTCAGAAAGGTGAGAATGAGGCGGAGGTGAAGAAGTCAAGATACCTGCAGAGCTTAGACTCGCTGATAACCATCTACGAAGACATGAAAGTGGCTGGAGAACTGGCAGTGGAGAGGTACAAGTGCATGGAGAACACCAACGATGCCACGGCCGCCGAGAAGGTACAGTACATAAACTACTCGCTGAGCAAGTGGGGCGGATGGCCTGGCCTGAACTACCTGCGCAATGCCAAGACAGAGCTTGAGCGGCCATCGTTCAACATCAATGCCGGCGACATCATGCTGCTGCCCGAGACACCGCGACTGGTAAGGGTGAATTCCATAAGGAACATTTCGCAGCTCAACCTCGCATTGTACCGTACATCGCTGCCCGGCGACACCAGGCTGAACCCTGACGACGGGAAGGACCTTGTGCAGATACAGAAGCACATAGTTGGTACAGTGGTGCAGAACGAGCAGCTGAGGTACGTAGGACGCGCACCCTATGAGGAGAGCGCCGACTCGCTGACCCTTGCACCACTGCCTGTTGGCGTATACCTTCTGGTAGTGAGCACCGACAACAAGGACATAGCGCCACAGCGGTGTCTACTGCACGTGTCTGACTTGTTCACCATATCCGAGACGCTCCCCGGCAAGAAAGTCAGGATAGCGGTTGTCAACGCCACCACCGGTAAACCCGTGAGCGGTGCCAAGGTGAGGCTGTCGACAAGCCAGGCATGGGAGAAAAACAGCGGCGTGACGGAGACGCTCACAACAGGCCGCAACGGTGAGGTTGTATACCAGTACACTAACCGTAAGCCTGTGCGGGCATACGCCTATACCAACCATGACAACGCCTGCGCCGAAGTATCGGTGGCTCCGGAATATTACGACCCTAATCCGAAAGACGCCACTAAAGTCGTTGTAAATACCGACCGCACGCTATACCGTCCGGGACAGACCGTCCACGCATCCGCCATTCTTTGGCAAGCAGACAGCCATAACCAGACAGCGGCACCCAAGGTTGGAGAGGCCGTGACGTTCGTACTGCAGAACGCAAACTACGAGGAGGTGGAACGCAAAACCGCAACTACAGACGAGTTTGGACAGGCCGCGGCAGATTTCACTCTTCCCGAAGTGGGGCTGACAGGCAATTGCTGCATCAGCGTTCAGGCTTCACGACGCTGCATCAAGCAGATAAGAGTGGAGAAATACAAACGGCCGACATTCGACATAGAACTTGAGAAACCCGACAACAAATACTCAGCCGGCGACACCATCACCGTGGAGGGAACGGCACGTACGTTCTCGGGCATGCCCGTGCAGGGAGCAAAGGTAAGCTATACCGTGACACGAAGGGCCTCGTGGTGGTGGAGGCCATGGAACATGCCAGAAGAGACGATACTCTCAAAGGACTCTGCCATCACGGACGACAGCGGACACTTCAGAGTGAGGATGCCAATGATGCTGCCAGAGCAGAAGAACTACTCTCACATGTACTTCAACATCGAGGCTGAGGCCACAGTGACTGATGGTGCAGGCGAGTCACACCAGAGCACGGTGAGCATTCCGCTGAGCAACCATACGACGGTGCTCACATGCGACATGCCCGAGAAGAGCCTCGCCGACAGCCTCGGCACAATAACGTTCGGATATATGAACATTGCCGGCGAGAAAATAGCAGCCAAGGTAAGCTACACCATTGACGGGAAACAATTGGAGGCCAACACCAATGAGGCTACGGACATAAGGGCACTGAGGTTGCGCTCGGGACAGCACAGCATGACGGCCATCTGCGGCGAGGACACCATAAGACGACAGTTTGTGGTATTCACCCTACAGGACAAGAAAGCACCCATAGAGACGCACGACTGGTTCTACCAGAGCTCCAGCAACTTCCCGGCCACCATACAGGTGGGGTCGTCTGACGAGGAACACCACATATATTATACCATACTGACAAGCGGCAAGATGCTGGAGTCAGGAATAATGGAGGGGCACGACTGTCTGCACAGTCGCACGTTCAGCTACAAGGAAGAGTACGGCGACGGCATACGCATCACCTACGCATGGGTGAACAGGGGAAAGCTTTACAGCCACTCGGCAACCATCAGCCGTACAGAGCCCGACAAGGTGCTCAGAACAGAATGGAAGAGCTTCCGCGACAAGCTTGTGCCAGGACAAAAGGAGACGTGGACGCTCACTATCAGCCGCGGCGACGGCAAGCCGGCCGATGCTCAGCTCCTTGCGACTATCTACGACAAGTCGCTCGACGCACTGCAGAGCCATAGCCTGCAGACCATCAGCAATCTCTTCGCACACCCAATGCCATGGGCAACATGGATAGGCGGGTCGCATGCCACAACAGGATTGTACGGTTTCCAGGACTTTAAGATGCTGCCAGAGAAGCATATCACGCTGAGCCATCTTGATGACAAATGCTTCAATATTCCATATACCTTCATGCGTATGATGAAGATGAGGGCATACGGCAAGCAAAGTGCAAAATTGACGGCTGTCGAGGAAGGCGCACAGAACATCTCGATGGACATGGCCGCTACGGCCCTGATAGGCTCAATTGCCGGAATAACAGAAGCACAGTCAGACGCAACAGGCAATGGCACTCAGACCGACAGCAAGCTGAGGGAGAATTTCGACGAGACAGCCTTCTTTGCCCCAGACCTGAGAACCGATGCCAAGGGCAATGTGGAACTGAGTTTCACGCTGCCGGAGAGTGTCACCACGTGGCGGTTGCTGGCACTGGCACACGACCGTGAGATGAACGCAGGAACCATCGAGGCGGAGGCTGTGGCAAGCAAGAGTGTCATGGTACAGCCCAACATGCCACGGTTTGTAAGGGAAGGCGACAATGCCACAGTGGTTACCAGGCTTCTGAACACTACTGACAACACCGTAACGGGTGTGGCACGAATGGAGCTTATCGACGCAGAGAGCCTGAAGGTAGTTGAGACTCTGTCAAGAAACTTCAGCATAGCAGCCAACGCGACATCGGAGGTGGCGTTCGGATTTACAGCACGTGAGGGTATGCTCATATGCCGCATAACAGCTGCTGGCAAGGGGTTCTCCGACGGTGAGCAGCACTATCTGCCCGTGCTCACGGACAAGGAGCTGGTGACAAACACCCACCCCTTCACACAAACAGGCCCCGGCACATATAACGTGGACATACAGCAGCTGGCCGGCAAGGGACAAGACAGGAGGGTGACGGTGGAATATACCAACAGCCCGATATGGACGGTCATACAGGCCCTGCCCACCGTCTCCGACTATAGGGACAACAGCGCCATATCACTTGCATCGGCCTACTATGCTACCGTTCTGGCATCAGACATACTGACGTCGGTACCTGGCATCAGGGAGACCATGGAGAGCTGGAAGACCGACAAGGTATCGCTGGCGAGCAACCTACAGCGCAACGAGGACCTGAGAAGCATTGTGCTCGCAGAGACTCCATGGCTCGCGGAAGCCAACAGCGAGAGCGGACAGAAGATGATGCTGGCCAACTACTTCAACAGGAACAACCTGACATACAAGCTGAAGACGATATACAAGACTCTGTCCGAACTGCAGAACGAGGACGGCTCGTTCAGCTGGTGGAAGGGAATGAACGGCAGCACATACATAACCACCGAGGTGGCAACGCTGCTGGCAAGGCTCGGCAAGATGGCAGAAGGCAACAATGACACAAAGGACCTGCTGGGCAAGGCAATAACATTCCTGCGCAAGGCTTACGACGAGAGGGTTGACGCAATGAGGAAGGAGAAGTCACCACAGCTTGCCAATACGGACATCGACTACCTATACCTCTGCACCATCGCCGCAGACAACACCAGTGACAACCAAGCATACACATATCTGAGGAACCTGCTGCTGAAAGCCGACCGAAGAACGGACATCAGGACAAAGGCCATGACAGCAATCATTCTCGGAAAGGACAACTCAATAGCCAAGGAGTACGTGCGCTCGATAAAGGAGTTCACTGTGGCGACGGAGGGCTTCGGACGGTATTTCGACACGCCACGGGCTGTCTACAGCTGGAGAGACTATAAGATACCCACACATGTGGCTGCCATAGAGGCCATAACAGCCATCACACCCGACGACCACGAGTGCATAGACGCAATGAAGCTGTGGCTGCTGCAGCAGAAGCGCACACAGGCATGGGACACTCCCGTGAACAGCGTCGATGCCATCCACGCCCTGATGACAGACTGCAAGGAGAGCATTGCGGACGGAGCAAGAACAACCATCAAGGTGGACGGCAAGACACTGGACAACACGGAGCCTACCTCCGGAGCAGGATATGTGCGCAGCACCATAGACAACGCAAAAGCCAGGACCGTGAGCTTCGAGAAGACTGGCGACGGCACCTCATGGGGCAGCGTATATGTACAGGAACTGGCCGCCAGGAAGGACATCACGGATACCACGGCAGGACTAAGCATAGAGCGCAACGTGGACATTCCTGCCGGGGAACTGAAGGTTGGAAGCAAGGTAAAGGTAACAATAACTGTTATCGCTGACCGCGACTACGACTTCGTTCAGATAAAAGACCTTAGGGCAGCATGCCTGGAACCTGTGAATCAGCTGAGTGGCTACCGTAACGGATGCTACGTGGCACCCCAGGACAACTGCACAACCTATTTCTTCGACCGCATGTCCAAAGGCAAGCACACTGTGGAGACTGAGTATTTTGTCGACAGGGAAGGAACATACCATACAGGCTCGTGCATAGTGGAATGTGCATACAGCCCGGAATATACCGGCAGGACTAAACCAATAACCATAACAACAAGAAAATGAGCAAAAAGAAATACAGGAATATTATCGCTGCCATACTGATGATGGCAACAGGAACAGCACAGGCACAGACAATAGAGTCGGCACTGGAGCTGGTGGACTGCGGACAGGTGGAATTCAGAAAGCCGATAACGGTAAACTTCAAGCTGAAGAACAATACAGGCAAGCCTTTCAGCATCACCGAGGCAACCACCGACTGCGGATGCACAACAATAGAAATACCGCGCGCCACCATCGCGGCAGGCGAGGAATACAAGGTGACAGCCGTCTACGACGCAAAGACGCTGGGTCGCTTCGTCAAGCGCGCGTATCTAACACTCAACAATGGTCTTGAGCCCCTGCGACTGACCATCAGGGGCATTGTTGTCGACGAGGTGGTAAGCTATGCCGGAGGCTACCACTATACGCTCGGAGCACTCATGGTGGACCAGAACGACATTGAGTTTGAGGATGTCAACCGCGGAGCGAAACCATACAAGACCATACACATCCTCAATACCAGCGACCAGCCGTCACAACCTCAGATAATGCATCTGCCTCCATACCTCTCGGCAGAGGTGTCGCCTACGACCATCGCCCCTGGACACTCTGGCGAGGCTACCATTACTCTCGACTCCCACAAGCTACGGGATTTCGGACTGTCGCAGACGAGCATATACCTCGGCTTCGCACAGGGCGACAAGATTGCTGCCGACAAGGAGATAACGGTATCGGCGGTGCTGCTGCCAGACTTCGAGATGCTGAGCCAAGAGGAGCTTGAGGACGCACCTCACATAACGCTCTCTGCAGATTCACTCAATCTGGGAGCATTCAACGGCAAGAAGAAAAAGCGTGGCGAGATTGAGATTACCAACACAGGACTCTCGCTGCTCGACATCAGGTCGCTGCAGATGTCGACAACAGGACTGCAGCTATCACTAAGCAAAACCAAGATAGAACCTGGAGAGAGTGCCAAGCTAAAGGTAACAGCCAACGCAGAGGACTTCAAGACCATCAGGAAGACACCTCGCATACTGATGATTACCAACGACCCCAACAATGCCAAGGTAGAGATAAAGGTAAAGGCCACCTTGAGGTGACTAAAACGGACAAAGAACACATGCTACAGATAGAAATTGACAACGGCAGCGGCTTCTGCTTCGGAGTAACCACGGCCATCAGGAAAGCCGAGGAGGAACTGGCGTCAGGAAAACCCCTGTACTGCCTTGGCGACATCGTTCACAACAGCATGGAAGTGGAAAGGCTCCATGAGAAAGGACTCATTACCATAAATCACAGCCAGCTTGCTACCCTGCACGATGCCAAAGTGATGTTGCGAGCACATGGTGAGCCACCAGAGACCTACGAGACAGCACGCCGGAACAATATAGAGATTATCGATGCCACGTGCCCCGTGGTGCTGGCACTTCAACGCAGGATAAAACTGCAATACGATGCTGCTCCCGAGGCACAGATCGTAATCTTCGGCAAGAACGGACATGCCGAAGTGCTCGGCCTTGTAGGACAGACTCGCCAGAATGCCATCGTAATAGAGAAATTCGAAGATGTCACACGTCTCGATTTCGGACGTGACATATACCTGTATTCACAAACCACCAAAGGGCTCGACGAATTTCAGGACATTATACAATATATAAAGGAGCACATATCCCCCTGCGCTACATTCAAGAGCTTCGACACAATCTGCCGTCAGGTTGCCAACCGCATACCCAATATCGCCGCCTTCGCCGTCAGACACGACCTTATCCTTTTCGTTAGCGGCAGGAAAAGCTCAAACGGGAAAGTGCTGTTCGGCGAGTGCCTAAGAGTGAACCCAAACAGCCATCTTATAGAAAGTGCAGAAGAAATTGAAAAACAATGGCTAAAAGATGTATCAACAGTTGGAATATGCGGTGCCACAAGTACCCCTAAATGGCTCATGGAAGAGTGTCGAGATGCCATTTTAACAGGCTAATGATAAATTGAGATAACATAAATGACAAATTGGGATAAGTAATAGTGTAATAGGCTTTTATATTTTCTGCTTTTTGCTTAATTTTGCCACGGATAGTTAGTTACTACTAATCAATATTAAGAATAAAGTTCTTTTAATAATGGCGAAAAAGAAAAATCAAAAGGCGAACGAAGGAAGCGATTGTTCCATGGATAAAAAAATGTTCACCCGCATCAACGCTCTTATCTTGAAGGACGACAACTACCTTACCCCAAAGCTGTCTCGTGACTTCATCCTAAAGAGAACAAATGTACCCAAGAACAAATTCGCTCCACTGTTCAGAAAATATCTCGGCATCAAGTTCACAGACTACGTGAACGGTATGAGACTTGACCATGCGGCAAAGCAGCTGCGTGAACATCCTGAGTACACGGTCGAGACCATAGCACAGGAATGCGGTATACCAAAGCTGCAAACCTTCTATCGTCTGTTCTCTCTGAAATACGGCATGCCCCCGGCCGAATACCGCAACAAGCACCTGTAAGACTACTCACCGAATGTAAACCAGACACCTATAATGACTTGTGTATGCGACACAAGCCAGATAATTTTAGGGAAAGATTGTATCAGGCTCCATTTTGATATGTAAAGAAACACTATTAGCAAATAATCCCGCTTAACTGCATTTATACATTCGAAATCTAATCACTTACATGTGATTGCTGATTGTTATTTTGATTTAAAAGCTGACTTAGTAAATTTGCAACCAAAACTACAGAATTTTTCGGGACTTCACAACCAATCCAAACGCTTCATTAATTCAAACACAAACCTATATTAGAAAGAAGAAAGGCTGATAATGCATTAAGTCGGCCACGTCATTCACTTTCAATGCCGATGAGGGTTATTCAGGCTACATTTACATAGGAGGGTATCCACCCCTTTTATATTTAGATGTGCGCCTCGAAGCACGAGGACAGGACAATGTACCTATAGGAAACAAGGTGCAGCCTTGCTGGCAGAGCCGGAACATTGACCTGTTTTCGTGCTTTTAGGTTTTTTGCTTATTTCATAGTTATATTAGGGATTGTCGTTTAATTCTGAGAAATTGATATTGATTGACGAGGGTATGCCATCAGAGGTTGCCCTTGTCTGTTTTTTTTCTGAGTTTTGTCGTTTTTTGAGGTGATTTATGTATCGTCAGGACACAATTATCCCTTGCACGAGGGATAATGTTTGACCGATATTTGTTTAGGCTGCCTGGCTGAGTTCTGCCTTTGCAATTCTCCTTGCCAATTGCACCGTATTAGCCGTATGGATGCCGAAGAAGATTATCAAGATTTAAAGCAGTGGAAAAAGGAAGGGGAATGGGCAACACACTGCTTTTCGTAAACACTACGATAAAACACAATGTTCAATGTCTTTTACGAACGTGACTTATCGTAAAACAGAAGATATATGCGTTTTTTGCCAACTTTTTGCCGAAATGTTTGTATATTACGAACAAACGTATTACTTTTGGAGCGGAATTTTCACCTTGAGCAAGTCACACATTGTGCATTTTCACTTCCGAGAGATGGTGCCGAAGGTAACCGATAGAAAAATGAATTTAAATAGGAATAAAAGACGATGACCAACTATTTTAACCTAAAAAAGATGAAAACAGGAAAAGCATTGTTGCTCGTTTTGACGCTGCTGTGTGTGACAGTGGCAAAGGCGCAGCAACGTTACACATTCAGGGCGCAGGACTATGTCAGCACCGACAACAACCGCGCCCCGCAGTCGGCATTCAGCTACGATGCCTCGGCCAACACGCTGACCATCACCGCCAGCGGCACCAACAACATCGCCTTCCAGATGGACAAGGCGCAGGCCGACGGCAGGTACTTCGTGCTGGGCGACCAGCAGTACTACGTGGTGGAGGGCACAAACCTGAAAGCCACACCTGCCACCAACAGCTACGTATGGTGGTTCAACGGTGCCAACAAAGGTACGCAGGAGGCGTCGACCATGTCGTTCGACACCGACCACGGCACCACCATCGTGGTGTGGAACATTGCCGAGAACGAGGTGATGCGCTCGAACATGAACTTCGCCAAGGAACCAATAACCATCGGTTCGAACGGTGCCGCATTCATCAACGCACTGGGACTGACCAGCAGCACCGGCACCAGCACCATCAGCAACATCGACTACCTGGAGAAGTACGGCATGGCAGCACTCTACCCCTGCACATGGGACAGACTGGGCTACACCGCCGAGTCGCTGACCAGCGAGATTGCCGGCAGGATAGACACAAGGATAGGCGAAGCAGAGAGGAAACTGCAGACAGGCACCAGCGAGGAGCTGGCAAAGGCCCTGGACGAGGCACGCGAGGGCAAAGCTGCACTGACAGCCACCAGCTACAGCGAGGCATACAAGGTGCTGCGCCGGCTGGAGGACGTGCTGCTGACAGCCGCCATCACCGTGGGCGTGAGCAGTGTGGAGAGCATTGAGGGCGGTCTGCACATCACCCAGGACAAGCTGCACACCTACATCCTCTTTTATAATAATAAGGTGGTGCGCGTGCTGAAGAGCCATGCCGCACTGGCAGCCATCGACAAGCTGAGCATGTCTGTCATAAAGGACTACGACAAGAGCATCGCGCTGACATACGACGGCATGAGCGGCGAGGGCGACATCAAGGTGAGCAGCCAAGACGTGACGATATGCATCAGCCGCAAGGACGGACACATCTCGGCACTGCGTGCCGACGGAACTCCACTCGTCAGCGAGAAGCCTGGCGGCACCATGATGGAGGAGCGCAGCGGCGTCACCCCATACGACACCTACACCATACGAACCACCTTCGCACTGGACAGCGACGAGTGCGTGTACGGTCTGGGACAGATACAGAACGGCGACCTGAACCAGCGCAACAAGACCATCCTGCTTGAGCAGGACAACATGAAGGTGTGCATCCCCTTCTTCCAGTCGACCAAGGGATATGGCATCTTCTGGGACAACTACTCGCCCACCACATGGTGCGACGATGCCAAGGGAACATACTTCGAGAGTACGGGTTCGGAGATTGACTACTACATCCTGGCTGGCGACCCTACCGACGACGTGGTGACACTGACACGATGGCTCACGGGCGAGGCTCCGCTCATGCCTCTGTGGAACTTCGGACTCTACCAGAGCAAGGAGCGCTACCGTTCGGCAACCGAGACGATGAACGTGATACGCGAGTACCGCAAGCGACAGGTGCCCATAGACTGCGTGGTGCAGGACTGGCAGTACTGGGGCGAGGAGAACGACCACCGCTACTGGAACTCGCTCTACTTCCTCAACAAGACCTACTTCAGCAACTATCAGGAGATGATTGACGACGTGCACGCCAACAACGCACACCTGCTCATCTCCATCTGGGGCAACTTCGGATACGAGACTCCTGCCTTCAAGGAACTGCAGGCGCTGGGACGCATGATTCCAGCCAACAGCTACCCATGGAACCAGGGCGTACAGCCATACGACGTGTGGAGCACCACAGCCCGCGACATCTACTGGAAACACCTCTACGAGGGACTGGTGAGCAAGGGCGTGGATGCCTACTGGATGGACTCCACCGAGCCCGACTACCAGAAGAAGAGCGACTCGGAACTGGACTACATAAGCGAGAACGGACGCTCGTGGCGCACCATGCGCAACAGTTTCGTGCTGGGCCACATCAGCGGCGTCTACGACCATCACCGCGCCCTGCAGGCAAGCAACGAACAGCTCGCCGGCAAGCGTGTCAGCATCCTTACACGAAGCGGATTCGTAGGTCAGCAGCGCTATGCCGCACAGACCTGGAGCGGTGACATCAGCGCATCGTGGGAGACACTGCAGAAGCAGATTCCAGCCGCCCTCAACTTCACCGCCTGCGGCATCCCCTACTGGAACAACGACAACGGTGCCTTCTTCGTAGGCTACAAGTGGGGTAGCAACGGTCCCTTCAACGACGACAACTACCGCAACCTCTACCTGCGCTGGACCCAGTTCTCGACCTTCACCGGCATGATGCGCTTCCACGGCAGCGGCCACAACTGCGAGATATGGCAGCTTGGTGAGGAGAGCGACACCGACGGACACTACGCCCAGGTGCTGAAATACATCAGGATGCGCTACCGCATGCTGCCCTACCTCTACAGCTTCAGCTGGCAGGTGAGCCAGAACCACCGCACTCTGATGACGGCACTGCCGCTGGCATTCCCCGGCGACAAGGAGTGCCGCGACAAGAAGTTCGAGTATATGTTCGGCGACGCCATGTTGGTGTGCCCGGTGGTAAACGAGGGCCAGACCATCACCCACAACTATCTGCCAGCCGGCACACAATGGGTTGACTTCTGGACCGGCGAGACACTGCAGGGCGGCACCACCCACACCAAGCAGGCAAACCTCGACATCATCCCTCTCTACATCAAGGCTGGAAGCATCCTGCCATGGGGACCCGACGTGCAGTACAGCACCGAGAAGAAGTGGGATAACCTGGAGATACGCATCTACCCAGGCGCCGACGGCGACTTCACTCTCTACGAGGACGAGAACGACAACTACAACTACGAGAACGGCGCCTACACCGAGATACCTATGCACTGGGACAACGAGAGCAAGACGCTGACCATCGGCGCACGACGCGGCAACGGTTTCGAGGGTATGCTCGCCAACCGCTCGTTCTGCATCGTCATGGTCAACCCTCTGCGCGGAGCCGGCGACGCACACTGCCAAACGTACTCTGCCATCGTGCAGTATGACGGCAGCGAGACCTCGGTCGTCCTGAGCGACCAGTTCAGCGCCGAGCAGTCGGAGGACGTCACCAGCCAGTACATCGTGAACCCCAGTTTCGAGGACGACGTGAAGGGTTGGACACGCGACATCAACACCACATGGTCGGGCGTCAACGTGGGTGGCGGCACAGGCGACCCACAAGCCACCGACGGCACTCACATCTTCGGCGTTTGGGATGCCAACGTCGGCAAGAAGGCAATGCTGAGCCAGCCCGTCACACTGCCACGAGGCAGTTACCGACTGACGGTTGACATGCACGCACCCGACAACAACGCATCGCGACTGGGCGACCAGCACCTCTTCTGCGGCGACAAGAAGGCTCTGCTGCGCGACCAGGTGAGCAGCACCGGACGAGGCGACATGACACCTCTGCAGACCATCGCCCTGGAGTTTGACGTAGCCGAGGACGGCACCACGCTCAACATCGGTGTCAACCAGACAACCGCCCCTACGCAGACGTGGTACAAGGTGGACAACTTCCGACTCATCCACATCAGCGAGAAGGCAGAACTGAAGGCTGAAAACGTGGTGATAAGCATCGACAACGTCCCTACCGACCAGCCTGCCATCAACAGCGGCAAGAAAACCTTCTACAGCCTGTCGGGCATGCGCCTTGCCAAGCCACAGCGTGGCATCAACATCGTCAGCAAAGGTGACAAGACACAGAAGGTAGCCTGCTTCTAAGAGCAACTGGCAAGTGTGGCGCCAAGACTCTGTGGCGGCGTCGCTTCTGCAGCGCTACCCGCACGCCACGGTACACGGACACCGTGAGTTTGCACGAAAGGCATGCCCCTGTTTTGATGCACGAAGCGAATACTCAGAACAGGAACGGCATGGCAACACGTAATCACACAATAAAAGGAACGAGGATACGCATATTGGTTTGCGCATCCTCGTTCCTTTTTTCATTTGTCCGATAACTACCGATAACTCTCGCTCGGCATCCGCTTGCGGTGACGCTTCGCACGAAGTGCAGAAGAACTCCCGAAAACTCCGGTTAACTCCCCTTTTATCGCAGCATCCTACGCAGTTTGGAGAGTGCCGTGCGGCCTACTCCCTACTCCGCCAGATTTCTATCCTTCAATTATTAACCTTTTAACTTACCACAGCCATGATCAATGAACATCGCAAACAACTTTTCAGCTTTCTTTGGAAGCTCTTCACTGCTATCATTGCTGTAATTTCCGGTTCGCTGGGTGTTTCCGCTGCCACCCACGCCATCCAGCCTCTTGTAGGTTGAGCAGCACCCCTTGTATGACATTCATCTGACAGAAGAAGAGGCTGTGTCAAAAGTAACAGACACAGCCTCTCTCTTTTTTTATACCTCCCGTCCTTCTGGCTTAATCGGGATTCTCTTCACTCCAAATGTTCCAGTCTTTCTTCTCCTCTTTCACATCAAAGGGACCTTTTCCTCCTGTCGGGATGTAACTACTCTCAAACAAATGCGTCTGCACTGTTATCCTGACAGCCTTCGACCTTGGTCTTGTATACAGTTTCTTCATCTCCGACTATTTTACAAAATATTTCTTTCCATTCTTAATGTAGAAAGTAAAAGGAGTTTTGGATACAAAACCAATCAGGTTGCCGTTTTGTTGTTTTTAAGTAATTATTCGTCTCTTAGGAATAGCTGACTGGAAAAATCATGTCCAAAGTTTTGCTGTTATTCCTTTTTTTTGATTACTTTTGCAGGCAAAACCAATCCTAATAAATTTATTAAAACTACTTAATCATGAAACAAACTATGAAAGGAAACAGCGGATATCTTTTCTCCATCGTCCTTGTTGCTGTATTGGGAGGTCTGTTGTTCGGCTACGACACGGCCGTAATCTCCGGTGCCGAGAAGGGACTGCAGGCATTCTTTATGGGGGCAAGTGACTTCACTTATACCGACGGCTGGCACGGATTCACCTGTGCCAGTGCGCTCATCGGATGTATCATCGGCAGTGCCATTTCCGGTATGCTGGCCACCAGGCTGGGGCGTAAGCGCTCTCTCATCCTTGCCGGGGTGCTCTTCTTCCTTTCCGCTTTAGGAAGCATGTATCCTGAGTTTATCTTTTTCCAACAGGGCCACCCCTCGCTCTCGTTGCTTGTCGTGTTCAATATCTACCGTATCATCGGTGGTATAGGTGTGGGATTGGCATCCGCCATCTGTCCTATGTATATAGGAGAGGTGTCGCCCTCGCATATCCGCGGTATGCTGGTGAGCTGGAACCAGTTTGCCATCATCTTCGGTCAGCTGGTGGTCTATTTCGTCAACTTCCTTATCCTGGGTTCCCATGCAAACCCTGTCATCGAAATGATCAACGGAGTCAACGCGATTGTCAATCCCGAGGCTGCCTCATGGACTATTGCCACAGGTTGGAGATATATGTTCGGTAGTGAGGCTTTGCCGGCAGGACTCTTCGCCCTGCTCATCTGTTTTGTACCCGAGACACCACGCTATCTGGTGATGATCGGCCAGGAGTCGAAGGCCCTGTATGTGTTGCAGCGCATAAATGGCGTGAAGGCTGCCGCCGAGATTATAGAGAGCATCAAATCGACGGTGACCGAAAAGACCGAGAAGCTCTTTGCCTATGGCTTCCTCTGCATCTTCGTCGGCATCATGCTCAGCGTGTTCCAGCAGGCCATCGGCATAAATGCCGTGCTCTATTATGCACCCCGTATCTTCGGCGACATGGGTATGGACAACCCGATGGTACAGACGGTCATCATGGGTATTGTCAACATCTCGTTTACGCTCATCGCTGTCTTCACCGTGGAGAAACTGGGTCGCAAGCCACTGCTCATCATCGGCAGCATCGGTATGGGTGTAGGAGCAATAATGGTAGCCATTACTTTTGGCAACAATGACTTCCGAATGATCACCATGCTCGGAATCATGCTCTATTCGGCCTCGTTTATGATGTCGTGGGGTCCAATCTGTTGGGTGCTCATCGCCGAGATATTCCCCAACACCATCCGCGGCAAGGCCGTGGCCATTGCCGTTGCCTTCCAGTGGATATTCAACTGGATTGTCAGCTCCACCTTTGTGCCGATGTTCAACATGCACCTTGTCGAGGGCGACCATTTCGGCCATTGGTTCACCTATGGTCTCTATGGTGCCATCTGCATCCTTGCTGCCCTCTTCGTCTGGCGCATGGTGCCCGAAACCAAGGGCAAGACTCTGGAAGACATGAGCCGTCTCTGGCGCAAATAGTTGTAGTCCGGAAGAACTAAACGGCAGTAATTTCCTTGGGGACTACAGTGCCACTTATGGAGAGTCTTTCCTCCCTTTTCTCACTCAGAATAGGACTGACGATGTCATGCAAAGCTTTACGGGAGCAAATGCAAAGCTTTGCGTGGGCAGTTGCAAAGCTTTGCGTTGGCGGATGCAAAGCTTTGCGTGAGAGATGGGCTAAACTGGAAGATAGCTTAGCCATAATAACAGCAGGAGATGTTTGGTTCGGCAACCAAAAAAGGTAACACGTCTCACGACGTGTTACCCCCGGATAAAAACAGTAATTAACTCAAAATTTATAATCTATATTTAATCTCTGTAATCCTACTCATATGATTGCGGAAATGTATTCCGGCGAGGAGGGCGGTATCGTACCGCCGCCCAAATTCCTATCACAGGTGTTGAAGCCTGACCTCCTTCTGCCTTCGTGAAATACGTGATTTGTGTTGTTGCGTATTTCTCAATAACATAAACAAAAACTTAATCTCCGTTTGTTGATAATTGTCTTTTGTCTGCAATATAGTATGTGCTTGTATCTCTTTACGTCCACAAAATTACAAACAAGCTACAATATGGCAAAATGAAATCAGCGAAACAACCTGATTTTTCAGTAAAACACCGAAACGGGAACAAGTTGTACCTTTACAGGCAAATCACTACTTGTTTCCACACACCCGACAATATTCCTTCATAAGCCACTGATCCTGCTCCTCGATGGTCATCTCGCTATTGTCGAGCACCACAGCGTCGTCAGCTTTACACAGGGGGCTTACTTCCCGATGGGTGTCGATGTAGTCTCTTTCCTGTACATTCCTCAATACGGCATCGTAGTCAGCATCGGCACCCTTGGCTTTCAACTCGTCATATCTGCGTTGTGCCCTTACCTCGGGACTTGCCGTCACGAAGATTTTCAGTTCAGCATCCGGGAAAACTGTTGTGCCGATGTCCCTGCCGTCCATGACAACTCCCTTTTCAAGTCCCATCTGTCGCTGTTTGGCAACCATTGCCTCTCTAACAAACGGCAAGGCCGCTATGGGGCTGACATGATTGCTCACTCTCAGGGTTCTGATTTCTCCCTCTACAAGCTCATCATTGAGATATGTATCAGGCTGCCCTGTCTGAGCGTTAACCTTGAAAGAAATACTGATATTGCCCATTTCAGACTTCAGGGTATCAGCATCCACAGTGCCGTCTTCAGCAAATAATCCCCTGCGTAGAGCATAGAGGGTGACAGAGCGGTACATGGCCCCTGTGTCTACATATATATATCCAAGTTTCTTGGCCAGCTGCTTGGCCATCGTACTTTTGCCGCACGACGAATACCCATCGATGGCTATGGTAATTTTTCTCATAATGTATATGATAAATTGATTAATACAGAAGAACTTGAGACGTGGTATTTGCCGTAGGCCGCATTGATGTGCAGCCTGTCAAGGTTTAGACCAGCTCCAAAGGACAATCCTGCCCCGTGGCTTGACTCTTCCTCCCCGTTTACAATCCTCATCTCGTTGGCACGCCTCAGATTATATCCCATGCCTACCCACATGGTCTGCGAGAACAGGACATCGAGACCAAACACCCAGTGGTTGATAAACTTGTAGTCGGTGTGGTTGAGATCGACGAGGGAGGCTGAGAAGCGCAAAGGAGTGCCTACGAGCCTCTTCGACGCTCCTATCTGCAGGTCGACGGGCATTTTCTCGTATTCGTCATCGTAAGGGTCGAGTTGTCCGCCAAGGTTCTTCACCACAGCAGACACAGACCAGCCTTTCTCCGCGTCTTGATAGTTAACCCCTAAGTCCACGCCCATGGCCAGCGAACTGTAATCACCAATATATGACGAGATGCACTTTACTGTGACACCTCCGGCTATCTTGTCGGTAAGCATATACGAGAAATATCCTGCCAGCGAGATATCCTTGGCAGAGAAGTCGCCTGTTATTACATTATTCTCATCCACCTCCTTCATTTTTCCGTAATTCATGTACTGTGCCGACACAGCCCATGCCGCCCGTTCCCTGACCGTGCGGCACCAAGTAGCACTTGCAGTATTTGCTCCCGACATATAGTTCATGAAGTTCAGCCCCAACGTATTGTCGCTTACCGATGTGAGCAATGCTGGATTATGGAATATCATCGAAGCGTCGTTCTCCACAACGGAGATGACATCTCCACCAAGTGCTGCCGCATGTGCACTAACAGGCAGTCGAAGGAAGTTGTATTCCGTCTGGCTCACCTGCGCTTGGACGGTACAGGCCGTAAATGTTAACAAAAGTGCTAAAGGAGCTCTATTCATTTTATTTTTCGTAATTTATCCGCAAAGATACTCTTTTTTTCAAATATCTGACGTAATTTTGCGTTTGAATTTAGAAATATAACGTAAAACAGGCAATTTTAGTGTGGAAATAAAGAAATCAAAAAAGGCAAACATCGACGAGCAGAGAGGCAAGGCCTTTCTGTTAGGGCTTGTTATTGCCCTGTCCCTGGTGTTTGCTTCCTTAGAGTACACATTCAGTCCTGACAGATATGTTGGCACGGACTATATACCCGATGACGTTCTGGAGGAGATGGCGCTCACCCCTGCCATGGAACCTGAGGACATGGTAGCTGCCACAACTGAGGAAAAGCCTGCTGCTGCTGACAAGGTAAAGGCCGTAGAGACACTGTCGAAAGACGCTACAGCCACTATCGATGAAAACAGCCTGATGCTTATTGGAGAAGCCGACGCGCTGTTGGCTGAAGCCAATACAGACCAGGCGCAGCCCCAGGTTCCCGCTTTGGCACAGGATACCACTGTTCTTCGCACCACCGACAAGCTACCCGAGTTTCCGGGAGGCATCACGGAATTCATGAAATGGCTCACCAAAAACCTGCGCTACCCAGAGCAAGCCCGCAGCAACAAGATCCAGGGCAAGGTGGTAGTATCATTCATCGTAAACAAGGATGGAAGCATATCGTCACCAACGGTGCAGAAATCCGTTGACCCTCTACTCGACCGCGAAGCCCTGAGGGTGATACGCATGATGCCTCATTGGAAACCGGGCATCATGGACTCCAAGCCCTGCCGCACGATGTTCGCCATACCGGTAGTGTTCAACCTATAACAGCACACGACATTAATAACCCATTATATACACAAAGAAAGCTTATGATGACAGCCGACGAAATTCTGAATGAAGTCAATGCGTTTATTGACAACATGGCTTACGACCGCAAGCCAGCCTCACTGTACGAGCCTGTGAAATACGTGCTTTCCATAGGAGGCAAGCGCATACGCCCCGTGCTCATGCTCCTTGCCTACAACCTGTTCAAGGATGACCCGAAGAGCATACTCATGCAGGCGTGTGCCCTTGAGACATACCACAACTACACCCTGCTGCACGATGACCTTATGGACAATGCAGACCTTAGGCGCGGCTGCCCGACCGTACACCGCAAGTGGGACGCCAACACCGCCATACTCTCTGGCGACTCCATGCTCGTGTTGGCCTTCGAGCGCATGGCGCAATGCCCGCCCGAGAAACTTGCAGATGTGATGAGGCTCTTTACCGTAACGGCACTTGAGATAGGCGAAGGCCAGCAGTACGACATGGAGTTCGAGCAGCGCGACGATGTCACTGAGGCCGAGTACATAGAGATGATAAGGCTCAAGACGAGCGTGTTGCTGGCATGCGCGCTGAAGATGGGAGCGATGCTGGCCGGTGCTTCAGAGAGCGATGCCGACAACCTCTATAAGTTTGGCGAGCAAATAGGTCTTGCCTTCCAGCTGCAGGACGACTACCTCGACGTTTATGGCGACACAAAGGTGTTTGGTAAAGCTATCGGAGGCGACATTGTATCGAACAAGAAGACATACATGCTCATCAACGCCTTCAACTGCGCCAACGAGGCACAGAAAGCAGAGCTTGTGAGATGGACATCGGCCAAGGACTTCGACCCTTCCAAGAAGGTGGAGGCAGTGAGAAACCTGTATAACGAGATAGGCATCGACAAGCTGGCACAGCAGAAGATAGAATACTACTTTGCTCAGAGCCGCAAGTTCCTCAATGAGGTCGGCGTGAGCGATGAGCGCAAGAAGGAGCTCGCTGCCTATGCGGAGAGAATGATGCACAGACAGTCCTGATATCCATTAATAAATAATGAGTATGCTTATCGACACACATGCACACCTCGACGGTGAGGAGTTTGCCGCAGACCTGCCAGTGGTAATCGAGAGGGCGAAAGCCGCAGGGGTGGAGAAGGTGTTCGTACCGGCCATAGACCAGAAGACTTCAGGGACGGTGCTACAGCTATGTCGGGAAAACAAGGGCTTTGCCTACCCTATGATTGGCCTGCACCCCGAGGAGGTAAGGGCAGACTATGCGGAGGTGATTGGGCAGATGAGACAGATGCTCACGGCGGAACACATCGCCATAGGCGAGGTAGGACTGGACTTCTACTGGTCGCGGGAGTATGAGAACGAGCAGCTACATGCCTTTGAGGAGCAGGTAAGGTGGAGCATAGACAGCCATCTGCCGCTGATGATACATTGCCGAAAGGCCCAGAACGAGATGGTCGCCATAATGAGGAAATACAGGGGGCAGCTACATGGCGGAGTATTCCATTGCTTCACGGGCAACCGCCTTGAGGCAGCCGAGTTGTTGTCGTTCGACGGATTCGCGCTCGGCATCGGTGGTGTGCTGACATTCAAGAGCAGCCATCTGCGTGAGGACCTGCCTGCCGTGGTTCCACTCGAACGCATAGTTCTTGAGACCGACAGCCCATACATGGCTCCCGTGCCCAATCGGGGCAAGAGGAACGAGAGCTCGTTCATTCCGCTCATATGCCAGCAACTGGCGCAGAGCTACGGAGTGAGTGCCGACGAGGTGGCAAGAATAACCACTGCCAACGCCCTCCGCATATTCGGAATTGACGACGGCAACCATGGAGTCATATCACGATGACACCCCGCTACAGACATTACACAACGTTAAAGAACTTTAAAACACCTATGCCAACAGCTGTTATTTGGAACAAAACATATAATTTTGCACTCCGAACGCAAGGAAAGATGCTCGAGTGGCTGAAGAGGCACGCCTGGAA
Source organism: Prevotella sp. P3-122 (assembly GCF_002251365.1). Classification (GTDB taxonomy): domain Bacteria; phylum Bacteroidota; class Bacteroidia; order Bacteroidales; family Bacteroidaceae; genus Prevotella. Next base: position 33,691 of record NZ_NPJH01000091.1, on the reverse strand, counting down.
AGCGTGTATACGTCAAAAGCGTATCGGGGGTTCGAATCCCCCTCTTTCCGCCCTGTTGCGATTGTTCCCAGGGTTCCGTACCGGCAGCCCTTGGCAGTTTACGTTTAGCAAACTCCATTTTCACAGTCATCATATTCTACAATACCGTTACCCGTCAGCTGCCTGAACGGGCAGGCTTCATTTATGCATCGCAGACCAGCAGGCCGGGCAACAAGACAACAGACAATCAAGAACAATGAAACATTTACTCAAATGGCTGACAGCAGCCACATTACTCACCGCCATCATCTGCAACAACACTCCCGCCAGGGCTGCCGCACAGCAGGAACAGACAGCACAGCAGGAACAGACATTGCAGCAGGACAGCAGTGCCATTCTGGACAGCGCGGCATTGGATGACGACATCATAGCTGCCGAGACATTCCTTAGCAACGACACCACAATGGCAGACAGCGAGCCTGCAGGAGTCCACAAGATTCTGAAAAAGAAGTTCATCGAGGGTAATGCCGGCTTCATGTCGCTCGTAGCCCTTGCCTTAGTGCTTGGCCTGGCGTTCTGCATAGAGAGGATAATCTACCTTAGCCTCTCCGAGATAAACGCCAAGAGATTCATGGCCGACCTTGATGCCAGGATAATGGCTGGTGACATAGACGGTGCGAAGAGCCTATGCCGCGACACGCGGGGGCCTGTGGCGAGCATCTGCTATCAGGGGCTTGTGCGTATCAGCGAGTCCACTGATAACATAGAGCGCTCCATAGCCAGCTACGGCTCCGTGCAGAGCGCAAACCTGGAGAAGGGATGCTCATGGATAACGCTCTTTATCACCATCGCTCCGTCACTCGGTTTTCTCGGCACCGTCATAGGCATGGTCATGTCGTTCGACAATATCCAGCAGGCCGCAGACATCAGCCCCACCATCGTGGCATCGGGAATGAAGGTGGCACTGATAACGACTATCTTCGGTATCATCGTCGCAATAGTGCTGCAGGTGTTCTACAACTATATTCTCTCAAAGATTGAGCATCTCACAAGCCAAATGGAGGAGAGTGCGATAACACTGCTCGACACCATCACGAAATACAAGCAAACATCGCAGACAACAGGCAAAACAGTATAGACAAATGCTTAGACTTACCGACATCAAGACATGGACGGCCGCACAGATAAGCCGGCGTATATTCCTCGCCATCACGTCAATGTCCCTACTGCTGTTCGTGCTGTTCTGGACATTAGGCTTTGACACTCCCTATGAGGACAGTCCTAACTTCAACGCCCCACTGCTCACCGATGCCCTGCTGTGGCTAATGGTGATGCTGCTGCTTGGTGCATCAGCCTTAACAGCATGGTCGGTAGCGACATTCATCAGGAAAAGAGGAAATACGGATGCCAGGACAAACAATATCCCCGCAAAGGCTATCAGCTACACGATGGCCATAGTCACAACCACCCTGCTCGTGCTGTCGTTTTCCGTTGGCTCATCAGAGCCTATAAGGGCAAACGGACTGCTATACAGCTCATGGCTCTGGCTAAAGAGTGCCGACATGTTCATAATCACCTCATCCATTATGATTGCCGTCGCCTCGGCAACAATCATTACATTTTCCATTATCAACAAGCGTAGGAAATGATAAGAACCAACAAACGCCGCCGTGTGCCAGGGCTCAACACCACATCTACGGCCGACATATCATTCATGCTGCTCATCTTTTTCCTTGTCACCACATCCATGGACATGGACAAAGGGCTGCTACGCCAACTGCCGCCTAACGCACAGCAGGAGTCCACGGAGCCTATGGAAGTGCAGAAGGATAAGCTCTTGGAGATTGTCGTCAGCGACAACGACTCGGCCTTTATCAACGGAAGGCCGCTCGTCATGGCATCTCTGCGCAAGGACATACGCAACTTTGTAAGCAAAGCTGGCAAGGAACATCTGATTACCATCAATGCCTCGCCGCTGTCGTCGTATGACACATATTTTAATATTCAGAACGAGATTGTAGCCGCCTACTCCGACCTGCGCAACGGTCTGTCAAAGAAGCTATACGGCATAAGATACGCAGAACTTCCAGAAGAGCAGCGCACACGCATCAAGGAGCTATGCCCGCAGCGAGTGTCGGAGCAATATAACGAGACATCTGCAGAGAAAGGAGGCCAGCCATGAGCCTCATACGCCGCCGCCACCGCAACATGCCAAGTCTGAACACCGCCTCGCTGCCCGACCTCATCTTTGTCGTGCTGTTCTTCTTCATGATTGTCACCCACATGCGTACCGAGACACTAAAGGTTGAGTATACTGTTCCAAAAGGTACGGAGCTTACCCATCCCGTCAAGAAGTCTACGGTGGTGCATATCCACATAGGCAAGCCCATAGGCCATAAAGACAACAGCAGCTCCGCCGTCCAGATAAACGGAAGAATAGTACCCATAGAGAGAATTGCAGAGGCAGTCTCTGCGGAGCGTTCCTCCATGCTTCCCGAGGACAAAAACAAGCTCACCATTTCCCTTAAGGCCGACCGGAAAACCCCTATGAGCATCATCACTGCCGTCAAGCAGCAACTGCGCAAGGCCAATGCCCTCAACATCAGCTATTCGGCAGAGGAAAAAGAAAAATGATGGGGGAAGGATAATCGCTACGAAAAAAAGAAGTGGCGAATTATTTGTCCATTCCGATAAATATCCGTAACTTTGCAGCGGCTTTCAGAATGGAAGCTAAGGGGTGCTGTGCCTTTTGGTACGGCTGAGATTATACCCACAGAACCTGATACGGGTAATGCCGACGCAGGGAAAGGTAATCCCTTTTTATGTTATTTCTTAATTTTAAAAGGTGTACATGAAAAGAAATGTATTCTTTGTTGCCGCACTGTCGTGTGTGGCAAATCTTTATGCGGTCGAGCCTGTCGACACGACCACTGTTCACATGTTGCAGGATGTACAGGTTACATCCACACGCGCTGACAAGCGCACCCCAATGGCCTATACCAACATCGGCAAGGCACAGCTGAAACAAGTAAACTTCGGACAGGACATTCCGCACCTGCTCTCGCTCACTCCATCGGTGACAACGACGAGCGACGCTGGAAACGGTATCGGCTACACATCAATCAGGGTACGCGGCGTGGACCCATCGCGCATCAACATCACAGCCAACGGCATTCCAGTCAATGATGCCGAATCGTCACAGGTGTTCTTCGTCAACATGGGCGACTTTGCCTCAAGTGTGCAGAGTATGCAGATACAGCGCGGAGCAGGAACGTCGACCAACGGCTCCGGTGCCTTCGGAGCAACCATCAACATGCAGACTGAGAACATCGGCACCACACCATTTGTGGGACTCGACATGAGTGCAGGCAGCTACTACTCACACAAGGAAACACTGCGCTTCGGCACAGGACTGCTCGGAGGTCACTGGGGACTGCAGGGACGCCTCTCGAACATCGGCTCACACGGATATCTGGACCGCGCCCACACCAACCTCAACTCCTACTTCCTGCAGGCAGGCTACTTCTCGGACAACACCATGGTGAAGTTCATCACTTTCAACGGACAGGAGGAGACCTATCACGCATGGAACTACACCTCAAAGTACGAGCAGAGCCTTTACGGGCGCCGCTACAACTCTTGCGGAGAGTATTACGATGCCGACGGCAACGTACACTACTACGACAACCAGACCGACAACTATCACCAGCAGAACTACCAGCTCATCTGGAACCAGATATTCAATCCGAACTGGGACCTCAACGTGGCACTCCACTACACCAAGGGACAAGGCTACTACGAGGAGTATAAGGTGAACAAGGACCTTCAGGAGTACGGTCTCTCTGACGTGGAGTTCAAGACTGACCTAGTAAGGCAGAAGAAGATGGACAACGACTTCTATGGCGCCATCGCATCAATCAACTACCACGACAACGAAAGTTTCAAGGCCACTCTGGGCGGAGGCTGGAACAAATACGACGGTGACCACTTCGGTCTGGTAAACTGGGTGAAGGAGCCACAGAAGGAAATGTACCCTGGTTTCGAGTACTACCGCAATACTGCTTGGAAAACCGACTTCAATGTCTATGGCAAGGCCGAGTGGGAGTTTGTAAAGGGCCTTAGCGCATTCCTCGACCTTCAGTACCGCCATGTAGGCTACCGCATGGAAGACCCTGCCGACTGGTATATCGGTGGAGAGGCCAGCGGTCTGTGGGCACACGACGACTTCGACTTCTTCAACCCCAAGTTCGGTCTGAACTATCAGATCGACGACAACAACAGGGCATACGCCTCATACTCGCTGTCGCACAAGGAGCCTACCCGCAACGACTATCAGGACAACTATGTATCTAACCTCAAGGCGGAGAAACTGCAGGACTTCGAACTGGGATACAAGTATGAGAGCAGCAAGTTCGCCGCAGGCATCAACTTCTACTACATGTTCTACAACAACCAGTACGTGCTCACAGGCGAACTCAACGACATAGGCGAGATGAAGGCCAGCAACGACAACTGCGGAGAAAGCTACAGGGCAGGCGTTGAGCTGGAGGCAGCATGGAAGCCCGTATCATGGTTCCGATGGGATGCCAACGCTACATTCTCCAAGAACCGCAATAAGAACTGGACCGTTACGCTCGACGACTACGAGACTGTAGTAAACCTCGGTGAGACACATACCTCATTCTCGCCCGAAGCCATCTTCAACAACATCTTCACCTTCACCTACAAGGGCTTGCAGGCAAGCATCCAGAGCCAGTATGTAGGCGAGCAATACCTCACCAACACCGACTTCAAGAGCTACATCAACTACAACGAGGACGGCAGCGTAGACCAGGAGGTCGGCATGATGCTCAAGGACCACTTCACAACCAACATCAACCTCTCCTACACCTTCGGATTGAAGAAGTTAGGCATAAAGGAGGCTACCATCGGCCTGTCGCTCTACAACGTCTTCGATGCCAAGTACGACAACAACGGCTGGGCATGGTCGGAGTTCCGCAAAAACGGCGACAAGGTCGAGGCTTACTGTGTGGACGACCTCTACGAGGCAGGCTTCGCACCATCTGCACCATTCAACTGGATGGCACATTTGTCAATAAACTTCTAAGCCGATGGATTTCCTGTCAGAACATTGGCTTGACATACTCACCACGATACTCGGGCTACTATACATAGTACTCGAGTATCGTGCCAGTATAGCCCTGTGGATTGTAGGCATCATCATGCCTGCCCTTGACACATGGCTCTACTGGAGCCATGGGCTGTATGGTGACGCGGGCATGGCTGTCTACTATACCATTGCCGCAATCTACGGCTGGGCAATATGGAAGTTCGGCCGCAAGCACGGACAGCAGACAGGCGGGCAGATGCCCATCACGCACATGCCGTCGAGGCTCTATATTCCATCGTTAGTGTTTTTTGCCGTGGCATGGGCTGCCACCTATTATATTCTAGTAACCTTCACCGACTCTACGGTACCACTACTCGACGCCTTCACCAATGCTCTGAGCTTCGTCGGCCTCTGGGCGCTGGCACGCAAATACATAGAGCAGTGGTTCTTCTGGATTATAGTCGACGCCATCTGCTGCTATCTCTACATCGCTAAGGGCATTCCTTTCAAGGCCGCTCTCTATGGCCTGTATGTCGTTATAGCAATAGCCGGATATTATAAATGGAAAAAGATGATGAAGCAATGAGCCACTATCCTTTATTGTCCACAGACAGCCGTTTCCCGGCAGTGATACTTGCCGATGGCGACTACCCCACTCATTCCGTACCATTGTCAGTATTAAGTTCATCGTCATGTCTTGTTTGCTGCGACGGTGCCGGTGCCAAAGCCATCGCCCACGGGCTCTCGCCAATTGCCGTTGTCGGCGATGGCGACTCATTGCCGATATCTGTCCGCGACACGCTGGGCGACCGCCTGCACATAGTTACCGAGCAGAAATTCAACGACCTCACCAAGGCCACACGCTACGTGATGGAACAGCTGGGAGGAGTGTCGTCAATAGCATACATTGCCGCAACGGGAAAGCGAGAGGACCACACACTCGCCAATATCTCCCTCATGGCTTATTACGAGCGCACCTTCGGGCTGAGCCCCGTGATGATTACCGATTACGGCTACTTTGCCGTTGCCCGGGGCCGCAACAGCTTCGGCACATTCCCCGGCCAGCAGGTTAGCATCTTCAATATCTCCTGCAAACGAATTTCCGGTGAGGGATTTCGATGGCAACCGTACACGTATACCATGTTCTGGGAAGGCACCCTCAACGAGGCTACACGCAATATCGTTACAATAGATGCCGACGGGGTGTATATGGTTTACAGGACATTTGATAAAAAAAACGTTTAAGATATTTGCGCCATCATCCCTTTTTTCGTATTTTTGCATGGACAACCACATGAAGACCACTGCTCCTGCCATTCCAGGATAGCAGGGTTCCAATATTTGTGGACGAACAGCCTTACATTATAACAGATTATTCACCACATAAAACTAACTACAATGAAACGATTTGCTTTTAAGATGTTCCTCAAGCCCGGATGCGAGAAAGAGTATGCCAAGAGGCACGCTGCCATCTGGCCGGAACTGAAACAGATGATTAAGGATGCAGGCGTAGGCAACTACAGCATTTTCTGGGACAAGGACACAAACATTCTCTTCGCCTACCAGGAGTGCTCCAAGGACACCAACAGCCAGGACACCGACAATGTAGACCCGATAACGCAGAAATGGTGGGACATGATGGCCGACATCATGGAGGTCAATCCCGACAACTCGCCTGTAACCATCCCCATAGAGGAAGTCTTCCACCTGGAATAAGGCAACATCTTCAAATACTATAGCCTCACCCGATTCCCATAAGCACAAAGGGGGACGGGTGAGGCTTCTTCATACAGCACATGACATATATGACGGCAACCAACTCCTGGACTCCCGATGACAGCCAACGCGAAATTCTCGCTCTTGGCTCTGGCCACCACCTTGTATTGGCACCTCCCGGCTGCGGCAAGACACAAATGCTTGCCGAGCGCGTGGCGCAGGCACACCATGCAGGAACCGACTTCTCTGACATGCTCTGCCTGACCTTCACCAACAGGGCTGCCCGCGGCATGCGCGAGAGGCTTCTCACACGCATAGGCGCAGCACATGATGCAGACAGCCTTTTCGTGGGCAACGTCCACCGTTACTGCTCGAAGTTCCTCTTCGACAACGGACTTGTACCATCAGAGTCGGCCGTCATCGACTCCGACGATGCCCTGAGCATTCTCGCACGCTACTTCGGAGAAGACGAGGAGCAGGCAAAAGCCAACGGCTCGCGAAGAAAAACATATAATGATGTCATAAACCTCTCACACCTCATGCACCAGATAGCGCAGGGCTACCCAAGGAAGCTGCGCACACACACCGACTGCCTGTCGGCAGACGACATTGGTGCCATGAAGAAATTCTGCCGATGGCGCGATACGCCATTTACACCCGAGGCCATGACTGATCTCTACAACCATGCCGTTACCTACGAGGATGACCTGAACGGCATGTCTACCGACATAGGTGTGGGCTACAACGTGGCCAATATGCTTCGGAAAATGAAGTTCGCACACGCCTACGAGGCATACAAGGATCAGAACCAGCTACTCGACTTTGAGGACTTGCTGCTGCTGGCATACGATGCCTTGTCAAAGCCTAACAATTTCAAGAAATACTCCTGGGCACAAGTCGACGAGGTACAGGACCTGAATTTCCTGCAACTGGCCATCATCGACCTTCTGCTCACCGACTCCCCTACCATAGTATACCTCGGCGACGAGCAGCAGGCAATATTCTCATTCATGGGAGCCAAGATGGAAATCATGGACGAGCTGAAGAACCGCTGCCATGGCCACATCCACCATCTGGGCACCAACCACCGGTCGCCATCCTATCTTCTTGATGTCTTCAACACCTACGCTACCGATGTCATGGGCATCGACCCACAGCTGCTGGCCAAGTCCTCAAACATGGCTAAAGCAACAGTAGGAGACTTGGGCATAATAGCTAGTACGACTATCGAGGCTGAGTACGAGGATGTGGCACGCCATGCGGCAGAGCTTGTCAGCAGCCATCCCGGTGAGACTACTTCCATAGTGGTAAACTCCAACAACGATGCCGACAACATAGGCAATGTGCTCACTAAGCTCGGCATACCCCATTTCAAGGTCTCTGGTACTGACCTTTTCTCCACTGATGACATAAAGCTCCTGTTATCCCATTTCTCCGTTATTGCCTCCGACTTCAACTTCATTGCCTGGGCGCGCTTGCTTTGCGGCTTCCACTTATGTGCCACCAAAGCCTCGGCACGCAGCCTCGTCAGGCAACTGCGCCTAAGGGCCATGACACCATCTGACCTGCTGCGCAGTGACGGCAAGAGCTATGTAGAGAGCTTCGCCGAGGCTGCCCAAGGCGATATTGTGGTCTTCGATACCGAGACCACGGGACTGAACGTCTACGAGGACGACATCCTGCAGATAGCCGCAATGAAGATGCACAACGGAACTATTGTCCCTGGCTCGGAATTTAGCGTGTATATATCTACCGACCGCCATATTCCAGAGATGCTGGGAGACATTCCCAACCCCATTATCGAGGAGCGCCTTCATCATGAGCTGCTGTCTCCAGCCGAGGCTCTGCAGCGTTTCCTCGACTATGCCGGCGGAGCACCGCTGCTCGGACACAACGCAAGCTACGACTACGACATCATGGACTTCAACATACGCCGCTATCTCCCCGAAACCGACTGGTGCGTGTGCCATCCGCTCTGCTTCGACTCCCTGAAACTCGCACATCTGCTCTTTCCAGGCATGAGCCGCTATAAGCTCCGCGACCTCATCACGCAGCTTGGACTTGAGGGTGAGAACTCTCACCTTGCCGATGCCGACGTCTATGCCACCTGCAGCCTCGTGACACGTTGCATCAGCAAAGCCTGTGAGTACATTGCCGGGCAGCACCGCTTCATGCAGCAGGGCAACATGCCCCACTTGGCTGAACTCTTCAAACAACGCTATGCCGAAATATACAACGACACCACTGACAAGCTTCACCAACATGCAGAAGAAGGCGCAAAGCCAATACTCGTCAGCATGATGGAGCAAGTTTGGCAGCAGATGCTCGAGGAGCAATTTGTCAAAAACAATCCTAAGATGACCCACCTATTCTCGTACTTAGCGGAAGAGATGATGCACGGAGAGGCAACAGCCACACTAAAGCATCTCCTCGATGCACACGCCATCGAGATGAACACCCTGCGAGAATCCGACCTGTGTGGAGCATCCTCCATGGCCGAGCGGCTATTCATCAGCACTATCCATAAGGCCAAGGGGTTGGAGTTCGACAACGTCATCGTCTTCGATGTTATCGACGGGCGCTTCCCCAACTTCCACAATGCAAACATCAAGTCTCTTAACGAAGAGGACGCGCGCAAGCTGTATGTCGCCATAACGCGAGCCCGCAAGCGGCTGTTCATATCCGTCTCTACAACCAGGCTGCGGTACGACGGCACAACGACAGCCTTACAGCCCAGCCGTTTCCTTAAGCCTATTGCCGGAAAGATGCAGCAACAATAGTGGCGACACAGTTCCCCACATTGTCCACATTAGCCTGCGGCACACAAAAGAAAGGCGTTCCGAAGTCTGATTGCAACCAGACATTCGGAACGCCATAACTGTATGAAGACACCTATTGATGATTATCAGTTTTGGAAGGTGAGACCACCTTCCCTTGCATCAATGACAACGGGCTTGTCGGGTACCACATTGCCCGAGAGCAGCTGTTTGGAAAGGTCGTTGAGCACACACCTCTGTATGGCTCTCTTTACAGGACGTGCTCCAAACTCAGGGTCGTAGCCAACAGAGGCCAGATAGTCCAGTGCGGCCGATGTCCAGTTTAGGGTGAAGCCTTGCTGTGAGAGCATGTTACGCACGGCGTTCATCTGCAGCTCCACGACATCCCTTATCTCCTGCTTGCTCAGCGGCAGGAACATTATGGTCTCGTCGATACGGTTGAGGAACTCCGGACGGATGGTCTGCTTGAGCATCTCGAAGAGCCTGTTCCTCATAGTCTCCAGCTTATCGGCAGACAGGCAGCCTCCTGCGGTCTCCGTCTCCTGGCGTATAAGCTGCGAGCCAAGGTTAGATGTCATAATAATGATGGTGTTCTTGAAGTTGACGGTACGCCCCTTGTTGTCGGTAAGCCTTCCGTCATCGAGCACCTGCAGCAGGATGTTGAACACATCGGGATGCGCCTTCTCTATCTCGTCGAAGAGCACCACGCTGTACGGTTTCCTTCTCACTGCCTCGGTGAGCTGTCCTCCCTCATCATAGCCGACATATCCCGGAGGAGCACCGATGAGCCTGCTGACGCTGAACTTCTCCTGATACTCGCTCATGTCTATTCGCGTCATCATGGTCTCATCGTTGAACAGGTACTCTGCCAGTGCCTTAGCCAATTCAGTCTTGCCGACACCCGTAGTACCAAGGAATATGAACGATGCTATAGGCCGCTTGGGGTCCTGCAGTCCCGCACGTGAGCGTCTGACGGCATCCGACACGGCCTGTATAGCCTCTTCCTGTCCTATGACCCTTTTGTGCAATTCTTCCTCCAAGTGGAGCAATTTCTCGCGCTCGCTCTGCATCATCCTCGTTACTGGTATGCCCGTCCATCTGCTGACTACCTCAGCAATGTCATCGGCAGTAACCTCCTCTCGCACCATGGCCTCGGCTCCCTGGGCCGACTTCAGCTGCTGCTGTATGCTGTCTATGTCGTCCTGCAGTTGCTTCAGCTTGCCATACCTTATCTCAGCCACTCTCTCGTAGTTGCCTTCCCTCTCAGCTTTCTCGGCCTCGAAACGCAGGTCCTCCATCATCTGCTTGTCCTGCTGTATCTTGTTTACAAGCGCACGCTCGCCCTCCCATTTGGCGCGGAAGGTCTTCTCCTGATCCTTCAGTTCGGCTATCTCCTTGTCAAGGAGTGTAATCTTCTCCGTATCGTTCTCCCTCTTGATAGCCTCACGCTCTATTTCAAGCTGCTTCAGCCTGCGCGTAAGCTCGTCCAGCTCCTCGGGCACGGAGTCGTGCTCCATACGCAACTTTGCCGCAGCCTCATCCATGAGGTCAATGGCTTTGTCTGGCAGGAAGCGGTCGCTTATATAGCGTTCCGACAGCTTTACAGCCGCTATGCAGGCATCGTCCTGAATACGCACCTTGTGGTGGTTCTCATAACGCTCCTTCAGTCCTCGCAGTATGCTGATGGCATCAGTCTCGTCAGGCTCGTCGATGGTCACTGTCTGGAAGCGTCGCTCCAGCGCCTTGTCCTTCTCGAAGTATTTCTGATACTCATTGAGAGTGGTGGCACCGATAGCCCTCAGCTCGCCTCTTGCCAGCGCAGGCTTCAGGATGTTGGCGGCATCCATGGCCCCCTCGCCTCCTCCTGCCCCCACAAGGGTATGAATCTCGTCGATGAACAGTATGATGTCGCCATCGGCAGCAGTAACCTCCTTGATGACAGCCTTCAGCCTCTCCTCAAACTCTCCCTTGTATTTGGCTCCAGCCACCAGGGCACCCATATCGAGCGAATAGAGCTTCTTGTCCTTGAGGTTTTCTGGCACGTCTCCCTTGACAATGCGCTCAGCCAGTCCCTCCACTATGGCCGTCTTTCCTGTTCCCGGCTCACCTATCAGTATAGGATTGTTCTTCGTGCGTCGGCTCAGTATCTGAAGCACACGCCTAATTTCCTCATCACGGCCTATCACCGGGTCGAGCTTGCCCTTACGGGCATCATCAATGAGGTTCTTGGCATACTTTGACAGCGACTGATAGTTCTCGTCGCCCGACTGCGACTTAACGCTCTGTCCCTGCCTGAGCGTGCTGACGGCCTTCATCATCTCATTCTCCGAGCAACCGGCATCGCGAAGAATGCGGCTGGCAGTAGAGGTCACATTGACAAGGGCAAGCAGTATGGGCTCTACGGAAACAAACTCGTCACCCATCTGGGTGGCATAATCCTGAGCCTTGGCAAGCACCTTGTTGGAGTCATTGCTGAAATAGGGGTTGCCACCCTGCACACGCGGCAGATGCTGTATGTCGCTTGTCACAAGAGCATCTATCTGCTGAGCGTTAACTCCAAGTTTCTGGAATACGAAATTGGCAATGTCGCGGCCTTTCTCCAGTACACCCTTGAGGAGGTGTACCGGCTCAATGCTTTGCTGTCCGCTCTGCTGGGCAGTATTGACGGCAGCCTGCACGGTCTCTTGTGCCTTAATCGTAAATTTGTCGAATGTCATATATTACTCCTTTCTTACATTATGGTTTTCTTTGTCTACGTAGACGTGAAGCCCACATCCACGCACCCATTTCCCACAAAGAGTATGCCCACGGAGAAGAATGCGACAAAATGACTGAGGAACAAGACAATATGGCATGATAGAGGAACTTCCGCACCTAAATATTGCCGCAGAGGCGTTGAGCCGTTACCGTGAGGTTGTCGTTGAGTTTGTCGTATGGTATGACAAAAGTTGGGCGGCCTGCTGCGTAGGGTGCAATCTCGTAGGGATTATACACGAACTGTATGCCGTCGGCAGTAAACAGCGGAGGACACTGAGGCATGGGCATTGTGTAGATATAATTCTCGTCGAAGAGTAGGTTCTTCAGTTCGTCATCGGTTTTCACGTTGAAATACTCCCTCAGTCCCTGGCGCATGAGTTCCTGAACTTTCTCCCCGTTGCTGTTGCGTATTACCTCCCATCCGACACGTCGGCAGTCACTTTTCCGTAACGTAATGCCAAAGTGTACGCCAAGTCCGTGGGCACCACCCTGATAGGTCTCACAGTTATAGGCAATGGTGAGGAACTGTGGTGTGTCGGCAACAGTAGTGATTCTGACGTTCCAGTAGAACTTGTTGTCAGCATCCGATACCTCCTTCAGCTGCTGATAGTCAGGCAGCCAGTCTTTGATGGTCTGGGAATGATAATACGACATGATAGCATGAGGAGAGGTGTACTCACCCTGGTATGTGCCACCGAGAGCCTCGCTGGCATATTCGGCAATAGCCTGCGCCAAGGCGGAGGTTGTGTCGGCAGGATGCTGAATGGCTATGGCGAAATGGCCCATGTCGATGTCGGCAACCAAGCTGTCGCCTACCATCTCGACAGATGTAGCGCAAGCCTCTTTCGGGCTGCATGAAAGAAATACTCCCAGTCCGCAGCATGCACTTGCAGCAGACATCAGCAAAGACAATGATTTCGTTCTCATTTTGGTTTTTGTTTATTGGTTATTTATAGTCACAGGTGCTATAACAACGCGCACCATTATATATATAACAATGGGACGCAAGCAATCTTGCATCCCATCATGTTAATTATCACAAAAAACGTTCTCTTACATCTTACTTGCATGGAGTCCAGGGCTTCAGCTGCTTGAAGAAGTCGTTGCCCTTGTCATCGACGAGGATGAATGCGGGGAAGTCCTCTACCGTTATCTTCCAGATGGCCTCCATGCCCAGCTCTGGGTACTCCACGCACTCTATGCTCTTGATGGAGCTTTGTGACAGGACTGCTGCCACACCGCCTATGGTGCCGAGATAGAAGCCTCCATGCTTCTTGCACGCCTCTGTCACACAGTCACCACGGTTGCCCTTGGCTATCATCACAAGGCTGGCGCCATTGTCCTGGAATTCGTCAACGTATGGGTCCATGCGGTTTGCCGTAGTCGGTCCCATAGAGCCACATGGATAACCCTCTGGTGTCTTGGCTGGTCCGGCATAGAGTATTGGATGATCCTTGAAGTATGCCGGCATCTCCTCGCCTGCATCAAGACGTGCCTTGAGCTTGGCGTGAGCGATGTCGCGGGCAACGATGATGGTACCCTTGAGGTTGACGCGGGTGCTTACGGGATATTTTGTAAGCTCGGCACGCACGGCATCAATACCCTTGTCAAGGTCTATCTCTATGCCCTTGGCGCCCTCGCCCGGACGGCGCAGCTCCTCGGGAATAAGCTCTGTGGGGTTCTCGTCCATCTTCTCAAGCCAGATACCGTCCTTGTTGATTTTTGCCTTTATGTTTCTGTCGGCCGAGCAGCTCACACCCATACCGATAGGACAACTTGCTCCGTGGCGCGGCAGGCGGATAACTCTGATGTCGTGGGCAAGATACTTGCCTCCGAACTGTGCTCCGAGTCCAATCTTGTGTGCTTCCTCCAAAAGCTTGTTCTCAAGGTCGATGTCACGGAACGCCCTTCCTGTCTCGTCGCCTGTGGTAGGCAGGTTGTCATAGTACTTGATGCTTGCGAGCTTCACCGTGAGCAGGTTCTTCTCTGCCGATGTGCCACCAATTACGAAGGCTATGTGGTAGGGAGGACATGCAGCCGTTCCGAGCGACTTCATCTTCTCTACGAGGAAAGGCAGCAGTGTGCCCTCGTTCTGTATGGTAGCCTTTGTCATGGGATAGAAGTAGGTCTTGTTGGCCGATCCACCACCCTTTGCCACCATGATGAACCTGTACTCAGCTCCCTCCACTGCCTCTATATCAATCTGGGCTGGCAGGTTGCAGCGGGTGTTCACCTCATCGTACATGTTGAGGGGAGCATTCTGCGAGTAGCGCAGGTTGTCCTGAGTATACGTGTTGTAGACACCGAGCGACAGAGCCTCCTCGTCCTCAAAGCCAGTCCATACCTGCTGTCCTTTCTCGCCATGAATGATGGCCGTACCAGTATCCTGGCAGAAGGGCAGCACGCCCTTAACTGCAGTCTCAGCATTGCGCAGGAACTGCAGAGCCACATACTTGTCGTTCTCGCTGGCCTCAGGGTCTCTGAGGATAGCTGCCACCTGCTCGTTGTGGGCACGGCGCAGCATAAACTCACAGTCGTGGAAGGCCTGCTGAGCCAAAAGGGTCAGTGCCTCCTTGCTTACTTTCAAAATCTCGTGCCCCTCGAAGTCTGCTGTGCTGACTCCGTCCTTTGAGAGCAGGCGATACTCCGTATCGTCCTTGCCCATCTGGAACATGGGCGCATACTTGAAATCCGGTGTTGTTGCCATAGTTTTATTAGATATTATATATATATAAATATGTATAGTGTCTTTTATCTCTTACTCTTCAAAATCCACCTCATGGTCAAGACTGTCTATGAAGTTTCGGAACACATCCTCCTCCACATCCCCCATAGCGTATTCCTTTTCGGCATCCTTTCTTATCTCGGCAATCCATGAGCGCCGTGCCGTAATATAGTCGGCATGAATGCGTGCTGCATCCTCAAGCGTCAGCTCGTCGAGATGATAGTAGTCGAGTATCATGCGGTATGTCCATGTCCACTGGTATTCGCGGTAGTGGTTGTCTATATCACGGAACCTCTCCACTACAGAGTTGACATCCGACAGCGTGCCGTCCTTTATCTCATTCACAAGTCTCTGCTCCTCCGATGCTGGCAGCAGCAGTCCAGAAAGGTCGTTCCAGTCGCCAAGCCCCACATCCGTAGTAGGAGGATTAAGCTCTGGGTCTCGCTTAAGCACCCTCTTGAGCACGGCCCCCATGTATATGCGCAGGGCTATATCGTAGTATTTTATGCCCTTGCGCAAGGACGAGGCGTTGATGACATACTCATGGTAATTGTATGTAGAGACATTGTCTCCAGAGGCCTTCCGCAGATCCTCAAGGATGGTCTTGCCCTTCAGTATCTCTCCCACGGAGAATGGCGACAGCCAGTCGAAGTTGACAATACTCTTCTGCGAGCCTGCGGGGCGCACGTCCCTCTTGGGCCATTTTCTTATGTCTCGGTATAGTCCTACAGTAGTGATGTTTCGGCCAGGTGCCAGGAACATGGTGTCGCCGCCCGCTATGAGGTATGAGAAAGGCAGATTGCGTGTGTTGGGATGGTGCATGAGCTTGCCCATGCAGACAGAGAAGGTTCCAATGGTAGCCGGCATGAGCAGGTAGGCTCCGCTGGCCGTCTTCGTTCCTCTCTCCAGAACTCCCCAGTGCATAGGTCCCATCTTGTAGGCGTGGTTGGAGAAGTTGGTTGCCGAGCCGGCATTGTAGAACGAGAACATTCCGCCAATGAGCAGCGAGCTCTTGTGGTGGCTGGCCGTGAAGGGACCGCAGAAAGCCGCACACGCCTCGCCGTTGCTCATGTAGGAGTTGGCGAAGAACACCGATGCCGATGCCGTGAAGCCGTTGCTGAGCTGGCATGCCTCGCCCACGAAGCAGTCCTGTATCTTCACGCTGTTGATGATGCTTGAGCCGTCAGAGACTATGGAGTTCTCGCATATAACGCCCGTGCCAATATATACCGTGGCATTTGGAGAGCTCATTATGGTACAGTCGCTGAGCCTCGACGCTCCGTCTATCTCGCAGTCGTCGCAGATGACGGTATTGGTAATCTCCTTGGTATTGACTATCTTCACCCTGTCACCGATGACACCCCTCTCGGGAATTGTCGCCGCCACCTGTTCCCTGACCATTGTCCGTATGCGTGCCTTCAGTTCCTTGTCGGAAAAGTGCTTTACCATAAAAGCCGCAAACTGGCTGTTGAGGTCACGGAAGAGCACCACGTTGCCGTCGCCCACCTCGTTGAGCACCGATATAAGGTTGCCTTCTCCGTAGGTTGCGCCTTCAGTGGTCTCTATTGTGGACACGTTGGCTATGTGGCAGTCGTCACCAATGGTATAGTTGTTGATAAAGTTGCCTATCTTCTCTATCAGGCAGTTGTCGCCGATGGTGACATTGCGGAGCGTGGCATCGTTGATACCGGAATGCTTCACAAAGCCCTTGCTCACCTCGACATTCTTTTCGAACGCACCCAGCCTTATGGTGCCATAGAGCATCACCCGGTGCATGTAGTTGGGTCTGAAGTCCTCAGCCACCATCACGTCTGTCCAGTCCTCGGCCCAGCAGTTGTTGGCCTCCAGAATGTCTATCTCCCTGTCAGTAAGTTGTCTGTAGTTGTCCATCATTCTTCAATAGGGTATAAGAAATCATTGTATGGATATTTCTGCACATGCAGCTCGCGCACCTTTGCATACAGCGTGTCGCGCAGCTCATCGACATTCATCTTCTCTCTTGCCGATATGAACAGGCAGTCATCGTTTAGCTTTGCCATCCATGTCTTCTTCAGCTCGTCGAGCGAGATATTCTCCTTCGTGGGCGGAGTAAGGTCGTCGGGCTCTTTCTCTGTCCATGAATAGTTGTCTATCTTGTTGAAGACCATCATCAATGGCTTGTCAGCGCATCCGAGGTCCTTGAGCGTATTCTCTACTACCGTTATCTGCTCCTCGAAATCTGGATGGGAGATGTCCACAACATGCAACAGCAGGTCGGCCTCGCGTACCTCGTCGAGTGTCGACTTGAAGGAGTCCACCAGGTCTGTGGGCAGCTTGCGTATGAAGCCCACGGTGTCGGCAAGCAGGAATGGCAGATTGTCAACAACAACCTTTCTCACCGTGGTATCAAGCGTGGCAAAGAGCTTGTTCTCGGCAAAGACCTCGCTTTTGGCAAGAAGGTTCATAATAGTCGACTTGCCGACATTGGTATATCCCACCAGCGCAACCCTTATCATCCTGCCTCGGTTCTTGCGCTGTGTGGTTTTCTGCTTTTCTATCTCCACAAGCCTTTGCTTGAGCAGGGTTATGCGCTGGAGTATGATACGGCGGTCCATCTCCAGCTGAGTCTCTCCTGGTCCTCGCAGTCCCACACTGCCCTTGCCTCCTCCTGAGCCAGAGCCTCCACCCTGCCGCTCCAGGTGCGTCCACAGGCGTTGAAGCCTTGGGAGCATGTAACGGTATTGCGCAAGCTCCACCTGAGTCTTGGCGTTGGCAGTCTGAGCCCTCATAGCAAAAATGTCGAGAATGAGCGACGTGCGGTCAAGTATCTTCACTCCCAGCTCCTTCTCAATATTTCGCATCTGCTTGGCAGAAAGCTCGTCGTCGAAGATGACCATTCCCACCTCCCGCTCGTTGTCTTCCTCGTCTTTAATGAATTGCTTAATTTCCTCAAGCTTTCCTTTTCCAACGTATGTTGTCTGGCTTGGCCCTGCCACTCTTTGCGTGAACCGACGTATGGTTACAGCTCCAGCGGTGTCGGCAAGAAATTCCAGCTCATCAAGGTATTCCTTTGTCTTGGCCTCATCCTGCTCCTTGGTAATCAGTCCCACCAGGACGGCAGTCTCGGCCTTAGCCTCTGATATTACAAATTCTTTCATCTGCGGTGCATAATATGCTTGCAAAGATAGTGCAAATGAGTGGAATATCAAAACAAAAACACAGATTTGTTTTTTTGGGGAAGAAGACTGAGGTCTAAGGACTAAGGACTAAGGACCTCATCCCTCCTTAGACCTTACACCTCCCCACACACTGTAAACGTTTGCGTGGAAAAACGCAATAAAAATGACAACAGATTTGACATACATCAATATTTTCCCTACCTTTGCACACGAAATTAAGCTACAGACATAATATATTATCGATTTTCATAAGATCATAACTACATAATAACGCAAACTGCTGAAACATTCAAAAAATAATTGTTCCGATGTGATATCGGGACAATTTTTTTTGTATCTTTGCAAACCACAGACGACACATAAAGAATGTCACCATACGACATAAACCTAAGCAGAAATCTTATACACCAAACTTTTACACAATAATCTTTAAACACCACAATCATCATGAGACTTATAATAAAACCAGACTACGGGCAACTGTCGGCATGGGCCGCAGAACATGTCATCGAGCGCATCAACAACGCACGGCCTACACCAGAGCGCCCCTTCGTTCTCGGACTGCCTACCGGTTCCTCACCCGAGGGTATGTATGCCAATCTTGTCGAGGCGTATAAGCATGGAAGGGTAAGTTTCCGCAATGTAATAACATTCAACATGGACGAGTATGTTGGCATTCCGGAAGAGCACCCCGAAAGCTACCACTCATTCATGAAACGCAACCTCTTCGACCACATCGACTGCCCACAAGAGAATATACACATACTCAACGGCAACGCCGACAATCTGGAGGCAGAGTGCGCTGCCTACGAAGATGCCATCAGGAAGGCCGGAGGCATAGACCTTTTCATCGGAGGCATCGGACCCGACGGGCACATAGCGTTCAACGAGCCAGGCAGCTCCTTGGCATCGCGAACGCGCATCAAATCTCTCACTACAGACACCATCATCGCCAACAGCCGCTTCTTCGACAACGACCTCACAAAGGTGCCACGCCAGGCTCTGACAGTAGGCGTGGCCACAGTTATGGATGCCCGTGAGGTGATGGTTCTGGTAAACGGACACCACAAGGCACGTGCCCTGCAGGCTGCCGTGGAAGGGCCTCTAACACAGATGTGGACAGTCAGCGCAGTACAAAATCATCCACACGCCATAATCGTTGCCGACGAGGCCGCCTGCGACGAGTTGAAAGTGGGAACCTACAAGTACTTCAAGGATATAGAGGGCAAGTAGTTTAATAACTAACAGAACCCACCTTAAAAGATATTTCCATGAACTTAAACCTGTCATCACAAATCGTTCTCAACACCATTCCCGAACAATTCTACCGGCCACGCACGGCTGTTGAGAGGTCGGAAATCACAAGGGCAGAAAAAATGCCTACCGAGCTGTTCACTTCCGTAGACGAGGGAGCGGCACACATCGCCGACGCCATAGAGAAAACCATCAGGCTAAAGGCCGACAAGGGGCAGAACTGCATCCTCGGACTGGGCACGGGAATATCGCTCACCCCCATCTACGACGAACTTGCCAGACGGCACCTCGAGTGCGGGCTAAGCTTCAGAAACGTCATCGTTTTCAACGCTTACGAGTACTACCCACTTACTCCTGACGCCGCACACAGCAGCATCACCCAGCTACGCGAGAGGCTTCTCTCGCGCGTGAACATCAATCCCAACAACGTATTTACCCCCGACGGAACCATAGCGCAAGACAAGGTGCAAGCATACTGCCGCCAGTACGAGCAGCGCATAAAGGGCATGGGAGGCATCGACATCATGCTACTGGGCATTGGCCGCCTCGGAAACATTGCCACTAACGAGCCGGGAAGCGCGCTATCGAGCACCTCACGCATCATCCTCCTCGACCACACATCGCGTGAGGAGATGACCATGAGCTTCGGCTCTGAGACTCCCGTGCCGCCATGCTCCATCACAATGGGCATACAGACCATCCTGCAGGCACGCAAGATATTCCTCACCGCATGGGGCGAGAGCAAGGCAGACATCATATGCAGGGCCATAGAGGGACAGATGACCGACGCGTTGCCGGCATCGTTCCTACAGTCACACCAGAATGTGGAGGTGGTCATCGACCTGCCTGCGGCAAGCAGGCTCACACGCATCGTCCATCCATGGCTCGTCAGCTCATGCCAGTGGACAGACAAGCTGGTGCGCTCAGCACTCGTATGGCTGTGCCAGCTCACAGGGAAGCCTATCCTGAAGCTCACCAACAAGGACTACAACGAGAACGGGCTCTCGGAGCTGCTTGCACTCTACGGCTCGGCGTACAATGCCAACATCAAGATTTTCAACGACCTGCAGCACACCATCACTGGATGGCCTGGTGGCAAGCCCGGTGCTGACGACACCTATCGCCCAGAGAGGTCGGCACCATATCCCAAGAGGGTGCTCATCTTCTCTCCACATCCCGACGACGACGTCATCTCCATGGGAGGAACCATCCAGAGGCTCGTCACACAGGGGCACGACGTGAGCATAGCCTACGAGACAAGCGGAAACATTGCCGTCAACGACGAGGAGGTAACACGCTTCATGCACTTTATCAATGGTTTCAATCAGATATTCGGCCACAGCGCCGACATCGTAATCAACGAGAAATACCGGGAAATCAAGGAGTTTCTGCGCAACAAGAAAGCGGGCGACATTGATACCGCGGACGTACGAGCCATCAAGGGACTCATACGACGGGGCGAGGCACGCACGGCATGCACGTTCAACAACATACCACTATCCAAAGTCCATTTCCTCGACCTGCCGTTCTACGAGTCGGGAAAGATCGAGAAGTTGCCCATGAGCGAGAAAGACGTTGAGATTGTACGGCAGCTGATATGCGACATCAAGCCCCACCAGATATATATTGCGGGCGACCTCGCCGACCCTCATGGCACCCACCGCAAGTGTACCGATGCCGTACTGGCCGCTATCGACCTTGAGAGGCAGGCACAGACACCATGGCTCAGCGAGTGCAGGGTATGGATGTACCGAGGCGCATGGGCCGAATGGGACATCGAGAACATAGAGATGTGTGTGCCTATGAGCCCGGAGGAGCTACGACAGAAACGAAACGCTATACTCAAACACCAGAGCCAGATGGAGAGCGCTCCATTCCTCGGCAACGACGAGCGATTGTTCTGGCAACGGGCCGAAGACAGGAACCGAGCCACAGCAAAACTCTACGACGACCTCGGCCTCGCATGTTATGAGGCAATGGAGGCTTTCGTGGAATACAAAATCAGATAGTTGGCTGTGATAAGGGGCAATGTCAAGAGAGCGTGCCAACGTGACAATTATTATATATAAAAAAAATGTAGGAGAGGAAATTAACGTACTCTATAGTAATCGAATTTCCTATTATAAGGTTTTACTATTATACTGTTGTCATGTTGAAACCGACATGTCCGAAGCACGATGACCACACGCTCCAAGCAGAAAAGGGTTCAGCAGACATTTCCTGGGGCTACAGTGACCCGTATGGTGAGTCTGTCCTCCCTTTTCTCTTATTCAGAATAGGACTGACGATTTCGGTGCCAGTTTTGTCCATCTCTCACGCAAAGCTTTGCATCCGCCAACGCAAAGCTTTGCAACTGCCAACGCAAAGCTTTGCAACCGCCAACGCAAAGCATTGCAACCGCCAACGCAAAGCTTTGCATCTGACAACACAAAGCATTGCTCACGCAAATGGGTGCTATTTGTATCAAGCGCAAGTGGGGTATCATAGTTTTATTTTTTCCAACTGACACATGATTTCCCGCGTGAATATTTTCACATTTATCCAATTCTTCTTACCTTTGCAGCCGTTTTACCAAAAACAGCTTTATGAACAAACAGATTTTCAACAAGCGCTCTCCTATCCTGTTCAAGCATTTCAGCAGGAAGGGCTACGCACTCTTCGCATGTCTCGGACGAGAGGTGCTGATAGGGATGCTGAGTGTCGCCACGCTGACCTATGCGAAGGCCGACGGCATCAGCACCCGCACCTATCTTGCCGACGACTCATTGTCGCACGAGGAGGTGAAGCTCGATGAGGTTGTGGTAACCGGGTCGAGGGCGCCGCTGACTGCCTTGCAGTCGGCGAAAATCGTTGAGGTGATAACGCGCGAGGATATTGACCGTGCGGAGGCTACCACCATCAACGACATTCTGAAACTAACTACCGGCGTGGATGTCCGTCAGCGCGGTAGTTTTGGTGTACAGACGGACATCTCCATCAACGGCGGCACGTTCGACCAGATTACCATTCTATTGAATGGCGTGAACATCTCGAACCCACAGACAGGCCACAACGCTGCCGACTTTCCTGTATGTATTGATGACATTGAGCGCATAGAGGTGCTCGAAGGTGCTTCGGCAAGGGTCGTTGGATCCTCGGCATTCAGCGGTGCCATCAACATCGTGACAAGGTGCGACGACAGCAGCAACATCAGGGTTGCGGCAAACGCAGGAAGTTTCGGCACGTGGGACGGGAACGCATCGGTGGCTATTGCCAGCGGCGCATGGCGTAACAAGGTGAGCGGAGGATATGGTCAGAGCGATGGAGGGACGCAGAACAGCGACTTCAGGAAAAGACAGATGTTCTATCAGGGAACATTCTCCACTCTGGGACTGAAGCTTAACTGGCAGGCCGGAGCAATATCTAAAGACTACGGAGCCAGCACATTCTACAGTGCGAAATACAACAATCAGTACGAAGAGACAAGAAGATATATAGCCTCGGTGGGAGCAGAGCTGAAGCCTGCATGCAAGGCTGACGGATGGCTATCTACGCTGACGCTGACTCCAACGGTCTACGCACACCGCAACTACGACCACTACCAGCTGATAAAAGGCATGGAGGGAGCCAGCGCAGGGGAGAACTACCACAGGTTGGATGTCTATGGCGCCTCGCTTGGCATGCACTTCAAATGGGCGGCAGGAACAACGGCTCTCGGTGCGGACATAAGGAAAGAAAGCATACTCAGCACCGCATACGGCGACTATCTCGCCGAGGAGGAATACAAGAACATCCACGGCTCTGACAGACAGTACTCGCGCAAGGGGGAGAGGACCAACACAAGCCTCTTTGCCGAGCACAACATCCTGCTGGGAGGATTTACGCTCTCGGCCGGTCTGCTGGCATACTACAACTCTGATATCAACGCCAACATGGGCGTGTACCCTGGCATAGACATCAGCTACAGGCCAAACAGCAACTGGAAATTGTATGCCTCATGGAACGAGGCACTGAGGGTTCCGACATATACTGACTTGTATACGAGTAACTCCGTACAGCAGGGCGACGTGTCGCTGAAGCCGGAGAAGACATCGATGTTCAAAATCGGGGCGAAATACCGCACACATGGCGCAGAGCTGTTGGTAAGCGGCTTCTACAGTCACGGAAAGAACATGATTGACTGGGTGTACGAGACGGAGGAAGCCACGAAATACCACGCATTGAATATCGGAAAGATCGACAACATGGGATTTACCGCCGAGGCCATACTGCACCTAAGCGAGCTGTTGCCTGGCGGACCGCTAACAAGGCTGAAAGCCGGATATGCCTATATCTATCAGGAACACGAGACGGATCACCAGATATACAAGTCCCTCTACGCGCTGGAGTATCTGAGGCACAAGTTCATCTGCTCTCTCGATCACAAGATATGGAGCAAGCTTAGCGCAAGCTGGAGCCTGAGGTGGCAGCAACGCATGAACGGCTTCCATCCCTATGCCAAGCTCGACTGCAAGGTAATGTGGACGGCAGACAACTACCGACTGTATGTCATGGCCGACAACATCACAAGCCACAGATACTACGACATAGGTGGTGTGAAGCAGCCTGGAATATGGATAATGGCTGGTGGCTCGATAAAGTTTAACTTATAGCAAAAACAATACCCCTCCCACAAAACGGGAGGGGCTTTTATTTATTATACATAAGTAATAAGGCGTGGGAATATGGGGAGAGCCATCACCCTTTCAGCTTGAAGGAGTTCTCGATGCTCTGTATCTCGTCCAAGAAATCCTTGTCTATCTTAAGGCGTGTCTCCACTTGCGAGCAGCTGTGTATGACAGTAGAATGGTCACGGTTGCCTACCAACTTGCCAATGCGACTTGCAGGCATCTTGGTGTACTTCTGTGCAAGATACATGGACACCTGACGGGCTACGACAAGGTCGCGCTTGCGGCTCTTGCCGCCGACGGCCGATGGCGAGACATTGAAGTGGTTGCATACGGTCTCTACTATCTCGTCTACCGTCAATGGCTTGTCGTCTACCTTCACGGCACGCTTGATTACCCTTTCGGCAAGCCGCATGTCGATGTTGCTATTGTAGACGATAGAGTATGCCATTAGGGAGTTGATAACACCCTGAAGGTCGCGCACGCTGCCATTGGCTGTCTGGGAGATAAACTGTACCACGTCGCGGGGTATCTTCAGGCCATCCTTACGTATCTTGTTCTCAAGAATGTCCACGCACAGCTTCTCGTTGGGTTTCTCTAACTCGGCTATCAGACCACAGGAGAAACGGGTGAGCAGACGCTCGGGCATGCCCTGCAGGTCGACAGGAGGACGGTCGGAGGCAAGGATGATGCGCTTGCCGTTTCGGAACAGATGGTCAAAGATATGGAAGAAAGTGTTCTGCGTAGCGGGCGATGTCATCCACTCCTGTATGTCGTCAACTATCAGCATGTCGATGGTCTGATAGAAACGTATGAAATCATTGATGGTACGCTGCAGGACGGAGTTGGTATACTGCACCTGGAAGAGTCGCGCACTGATGTAGAGCACCCGCTTCTGGGGATATAGCTGCTTGGTACGTAGTCCGATTGCATTGATGAGGTGTGTCTTGCCACATCCTGACGGACCGTATATGAACAAGGGATTGAACTGTGTAGTGTTGGGATGGTCGGCTATGGACATGCCCACAGATCGTGGCAACTTATTGCTGTCGCCCTCAATGTAATTGGTGAAAGACAAGTGGGGATTGAGCTGCGGGTCAAGCTGCTGTGGCTGGGCAGCATCGAGAATAGTCGGCGACTCGTTGGCACGAGTGCGGGCTTTTGGCTTGTCTATGTCTACGGGGTCTGCCTCTATGTCCTGAGACAGCTTGTGCTCCTTGTCGGTAACGACACGGTAGTTAAGCCTTATGCCAGGACAGAATGTACGACGCAGAACTTTTATAAGCAAGTCGATATAGTTCTCCTCGAGGTACTCATACACAAAGGGGCTGGGTACCTGTACCAGCAACGCCTTCTTGTCCTCGTCGAAAGACTCGAAGACGATGGGGCTAAACCATGTATCGTATTGCTGTTGTGTAACGTTCTCACGTATGAGCGCAAGGGCGTTGTCCCAACGAGCATCAGGACTTGCTTTCATCTATATAATATGTATTAATATATTGCGTTTGTAGACTATTTCAATTTATTCTGAGTGCAAAATTAATAAATTATTTTTTATGCGGCAAATCACCTATGCTACAACATCATCCATTGATTGTCCGTAATCAGCTTGTAATGTGGACTTTACTATCTGTAATAGTATAGCTTTCCATAATTGTACTTTTGCTATGTCTAATCTTCTGATAACAAACTGGTTGAATAGCTTTTACATGTATGTGCCAATTTTCAGTGGAACAAGTAGTTATAAACCCTAAAAGCATAAGAGTCAATAGTCTTTCACAAACCTTGAAAGATTGTGAAACATTACACTGTCAAATTTAGACGCATTTTAAATTATACCATATTGTACACCTTGTCCTAACCTATCACTTGTCTTTCTTGCCGAAAAGCGAGAAATGAACATAGCGTTTCGGGTGCTGGCGCAAGTCGATAAGCAGGGAGTCGGCGCTGCCCATGGTAGAGGTGAGGTTGTAATACAGCGACGGATCGTTCATCAACAGCCCCAGACTGCCATCGTTGCTGTTCAGCTTGGCAGTAAACGCACCTACCTCTGCTAATGTCTCGTCTACCTTGGCCATAGTGCCTGCCACGTCGACAGCTGCGAGGTTTGCCGTGAGGCGCTCGGTGTTGTCAAGAACATTGTTGGCCTTGCACATCATGGTGGGTACATTCCTGTTGAGTCCCGACATCATGGTGTTAAGCTCACGGGTGGTAACGGTGAGGTTGGATGTTATGGTCTGCACATTGGCAAGCGACTGCCTGATGGCAGGGTCGGCGAGTATGGCGTTGAGACTCGACACTATGGAGTCGAGCTTGGGAAGCATTCTCTCGAAAGTAGGCAACATGGCAGCAAGCTTTCCCATGGCGCCACCGTTGATGGCACCGATTATGGTGTCACCCGGCTCCACTCTCTCACGGGGATTGTTGGCAAGTAGCAGGTTCATCTTGACATTACCCATGAGGTCGCTGACAATCTCTGCTGAGCTACCTTTGGGTATGCGCATGGTATTGTTGACATCGAACTTCACGACAACATCTCCATTGGTCTCGTAGTCGTAGACGATATCCTTGACTACACCCACCTGGTAGCCATCGGCAAAGATTGGATTGGAGGCCGACAGCCCGCTGATATCCTTGAACTTCACATAGTAAGTGTGGTCGTTGGCGAACAACGACATACCCTTAAGGAAATTCATACCAAAATACAGCACCACAAGTCCGACAATGGCCACAAGGGCTATGCGCACTTCCTTAGTAAAATACTTCATTTTGTTCTGTTGTTTTTGAATTCACGTATTGCTTCGTTGACGTTCATCTTCGCACCATTCCTGAATGCTATGATGAATGCCTCGGGGAATTTGTCGAGCACCTGCTTACGCAGGCGGTATATCTCGTTGTAGTTGGCCGACGCTCCTACAGTATACTTGTAATAGCCAGCCTCCTGATAGTAATCGTAGTCCTTTAAGCCCTTCAGGTGGGCATCACCATTCTTGAGCTTTGACGAGGCCACAAGGATCTGCACCTTGAATATTGGTACTTTGTCAGCCACAGCTTTCGCCCCACTTTTATTCTTACCGCCACTCTGCTGCTGAGGCGTCTGCACGGCTGTTTCGTCCTGCTGCTTGGCCTGCTGCTCATCCTGCTGCTTGGCCTGCTGCTCGTCCTGCTGCACAGGTGGTGTATAGGGAACATTTACTATCTTGTTGTACATCCCGCGATAGGCATTGAAGGCATTCATCATTCCACGGCTGTAAAGGCCGACGGCCTCAGGCGAGTTCAGGAAACGCTCCTCGTCAGGCGTGGAGATGAAGCCCAGCTCTACCAGACAGCCAGGCATGGTGGAGAGCCTTAGCACGGCAAGGTTCGCCTGATGGGCTCCGCCATTCTGCCTTCCCGTAGCAGCACAGACGTTCTTCTGCATTTCCTTGGCGAGGTGAACACTCTGCTCCATGTTCTTGTCCTGCATGAACTCAAACATGATGTTGCTCTCGGGAGAGTCTGGGTCGAAGCCCTGGTAGCTTTCCTTGTAGTCGTCCTCAAGCAGTATCACGGCGTTCTCACGCTTTGCAACCTCAAGGTTGGTAGAGATGCCACTACCGCTGCTGCCCTTTCCTAAAGTGTAGGTCTGGAAGCCTCGTGCAATTCGTCCACCGCTCAGCGCGTTGATGTGTACCGAAATGAAAAGGTCGGCCTTTACCCTGTTGGCTATGGCGGCCCTTTCCTTAAGCTCTACGAAGACATCGCTCTTGCGGGTGTAGACGACTTTCACATCGGGACACTCCTGCTCGACCAGTTTGCCAAAAGCCAGGGCATACTTCAGCGTGAGGTTCTTCTCTTTGGATATGGCTCCCGGAGCACCATCGTCACGACCGCCATGACCGGCATCAATGACAAGGGTAAACGACTTGTTCTGTGCAACTGCAGGGAGCATCCATGAGAGGAGAAGCATCACTGAGAAGACTACTATCTTGTACATATTATATTATGTGTTTGCAAAAGTAAGGAAATAAAACAAGAAAACCTAAAACTACCGATTAGTTTTATCATTTATTAAGTGTAGCTCGACTCCAGCTCCATGGCAATCGGCCCCAAAAGGTGGATTGAGTTTCGTTACCTTGACATCAATCTGGGTAACATCTGAATATCGGCGGCTTATGCGGTCGGCAATTCTGTAGGCCACACGCTCCACCAGCTGGCTCGGCACAGACATTTCCTGTCGGACAATCTCGCACAGCCCGGCATAGTTTACCGTATCGTCAACATCATCTGACAGCATGGCCACGCTGACATCGTAGCCTACACGAAGGTCTACGGAGTAGTCATTACCCGTAAAACGCTCCTGCGGCATCACGCCATGGAAGGCATGAAACCGCAGGTCGTTGATATATATGAAGCTTTCCTTCAGAAACATTTTTTTCAAGTTGACAAGTTGACAAGTATATGATTGACGAGTATACAAGTTAACAAGTATACCAGTTGACAACTTAAGAGATTATCCACAGCGGCTGGCACCACAATTGCTGCATATCAGGCATCCCTCCTGATAGACGAGGGTCTCCTGACCGCAGTTGGGACACTTCTGCCCCTTTGCCTCGGTACCATCCACAATATATTTCTTAAGCGCACGTTCCACACCGTTCTTCCAAGTATTGATGCTCTCGCTCTTGAGCTGCAGCGAGCCTACGAGCTTGATGACATGGTCGATAGGCATACGGTAGCGGAGCACTCCAGAGATGAGCTTGGCATAGTTCCAATACTCTGGGTTGAATTTCTCGCTCAGTCCCTCAACGGTAGTCTTGTAGCCGCGCTTGTTCTCGAACTGGAAGTCGTAGCGGCGGGAGCCGTCATCACCGATATGCTTGATAATCTTACCCTTGGTAACGCTCTTGGGAAGCATGATGCCCTCGTCGTCGTCCTGTAGACCAGTGAATATCTCGTATGGATATCCATCGAGCAGTCCTACGAAGGCAACCCACTTCTCCTTATTGTTCTGGAACCTTACGACATCGCACTCCAACTCCTTAGGGCGTACCTCCGTAACAACCGGATGCTTGCATGGCAGTGGCTCGTCCTGTGCTGAGCTATCTTTCTTCTTGTCTTTCTTCGATACTGAGATCATCACTCCTGAGCGGCTGCCATCCCTGTAGATGGTGCATCCCTTGCATCCGGACTTCCATGCCTCAACATAGAGTTTGTTGACAAGTTCCTCGTCGACATCGTTGGGCAAGTTCACAGTGACGCTGATAGAATGGTCCACCCATTTCTGTATGGCTCCCTGCATACGCACCTTCATGAGCCAGTCTACATCATTGGCTGTAGCCTTATAGTAAGGCGACTTCTCCACAAGGGCGTCAATCTCCTCCTGGGTATATTTTTTGGTAGTGTCAATATTGTTCACCTTCATCCACTCAAGGAACTTCTTGTGATAGACGATATACTCCTCGAATGAGTCACCCACCTCATCGACAAAGTCTACGTGGACATCGGTGTCATTGGGATTAACCTTACGGCGGCGCTTGTACACAGGCATGAAGACAGGCTCTATACCACTTGTGGTCTGCGTCATGAGACTGGTAGTTCCAGTAGGAGCAATGGTAAGGCAGGCGATGTTGCGGCGGCCATACTTCACCATATCCTCGTACAGTTGTGCGTCGGCCTCTCTGAGACGGTTGATGAACGGATTGGCCTCTTCCCTCTTGGCGTCGAATATCTCGAAGGCACCACGCTCCTTTGCCATCACCACGGACGAGCGATAGGCATTAAGCGCCAAGGTGCGATGTACGGAAACAGAGAAGTCGGTGGCCTCATCGGTACCATAACGCAAGCCCATGGCAGCGAGCATGTCACCCTCGGCGGTGATGCCGACACCGGTACGGCGGCCCATTCCGCTCTTCTTCTTTATCTTCTCCCACAGATGATACTCGGCACCCTTAACCTCGTCGGACTGTGGGTCTATCTGTATCTTCTCCATGATGAGGTCTATCTTCTCCATCTCCAGGTCGACGATGTCGTCCATGATACGCTGTGCAAGCTGCACGTGCTTGGCAAACTTGTCGAAGTCGAAGGTTGCCTCTGGAGTAAACGGATTATTTACATAGCTGTAGAGATTTATGCTCAGCAGACGGCACGAGTCGTAGGGACACAATGGAATCTCGCCACAGGGATTGGTGCTGACCGTACGGAAGCCCAAGTCGGCATAACAGTCAGGAATGCTCTCCCTGAGTATGGTGTCCCAGAACAGTACGCCAGGCTCAGCACTCTTCCATGCGTTGTGTACAATCTTCTTCCACAAGTCCCGGGCAGAGATTTCCTTCCTTACGTCAGGATTGTCAGAGCCGATAGGGAACTGCTGGACGTAAGGCTTGCCGTCGACGGCGGCCTGCATGAACTCATCGTCAATCTTCACCGAGACATTGGCACCAGTAACCTTGCCCTCAGTCATCTTGGCGTCAATGAACGCCTCGCTGTCGGGATGCTTCACGCTAACACTAAGCATCAGGGCACCACGACGGCCATCCTGGGCAACCTCGCGTGTGGAGTTACTATATCTTTCCATAAAAGGAACAAGACCTGTCGACGTGAGTGCGGAATTGTTCACAGGAGACCCCTTCGGACGAATATGGCTGAGGTCGTGGCCAACACCACCGCGCCTTTTCATCAGCTGAACCTGCTCCTCGTCGATACGCATAATAGCGCCATAGGAGTCGGCATCGCCCTCAAGACCTATGACGAAGCAGTTGCTAAGACTGGCCACCTGCTGCCTGTTGCCGATGCCCGTCATTGGGCTGCCAGCAGGGATGATATATCTGAAATGACCGAGTAGCTCGAAGATTTCCTGTGCTGACAGCGGGTTGGGATACTTGTTCTCAATCCGGGCTATCTCATTGGCAATACGCCAATGCATATCCTCGGGCGAACGCTCATAAATGTTTCCGAAACTGTCCTTCATGGCATACTTGTTCACCCAAACACGGGCTGCGAGCTCATCACCATCGAAGTACTTCAAAGAAGCCTCGGAGGCTTCCTCGTAAGAAAATGTCTTTGTAGATTCCATTGCTTAGTATAATGATGCGGCAAAGATAGACATATTTTCCGAAATACAGAAATTATTTTTTGGAAAACTTTCTTTCAATATTTCACATAAAAGTTTTCCAAAACAGATAACTTTATGAGTGCCATAAAGATACTACAAGTATCATAAAGTAAAGCCTGTTTTTTAACCAGAAACAAATTCACGATAAATTTTGCGTCATATTTCATTTTTCTGTGTATCTTTGCACTGTCATATTACATATTAAATATAAAAGCGGGAACCATCCATTACCGCCAAAACAAAAATAAACACATGAAGAATATAACAACAAGAAGAAGCATAAGGAAATATTCCGACCGCGAAGTAAGCAGCCAGCTCCTTGACACCCTGTTCCAACAAGCTGCGAGAACACAGACTATGGGTAACATGCAACTATACAGCGTAATAGTTACCCGTTCTAAGGAGATGAAAGAAAGACTGGCACCAGCACACTTCAACCAGCCCATGGTAACGGGCGCCCCCGTAGTGATAACAGTGTGCGCGGATTTCAGGCGTGCCACAGACTGGTGCCTGCAAAGACATGCAGACCCGGGGTACGACAACCTCCTGTCGTTCATCAATGCCAGCACCGATGCCCTGCTGTTCACTCAGACATTCTGCAATCTCGCCGAAGAGGAGGGATTGGGTGTCTGCTTCCTTGGAACAACCGTCTACATGCCGCAGCTCATCATCGAGGCCCTGAAGCTGCCAAAGCTTGTCATGCCCGTAGCCACACTGACCGTTGGATGGCCAGACGAGCAGCCCGCTCTCTCCGACCGTCTGTCCACCGATGCCTTCGTCCACGGAGAATACTACCATCCCTACTCTGCCGACGACATCAACCGCCACTACGCTGCCAAGGAAGCACTGCCAGAGAACCGCGAGTTCGTAAGAATAAACAACAAGGAGACACTTGCGCAGGTATACACCGATATCAGATATACACGAAAAGACAACGAGGCCATGTCGGAAGGCTTCATGGAGGCATTAAAGAAACAAGGGTTTCTGAAATGAAGGCAATGGAAATCGTTGAACATAACAGACCTTTGACTTGCACCGTGTGTAATATTCTATAAATGCAATGCTTTGCATAGTCCGATGCAACAAAAAGCATTGGCATCCAATCGCTTTCGTTATAAGAAAACGTGAATATCACAGCGTTAACTTAATATTTGAAGCAGGTTAACCCAGTACGTTTTTCAAAACGATTAACTGAATACCTTAATTAATAAATAGGGTGACCAGTTTGATGTGCAAAAAATGGATATCCTAATTCTGAAGTTCATGTCGGTAATTGTCGCGCTTACATCGCGACAATTACCTATTTGTAGTTGCCATCACTAACTCCACACAGTTTTTCTACAGCGCCACATATACGCTCCAACATCGAAATAATTGTCTTCTGGTTGTCAAGCATTTGCTGAAATTGGCTTGCGCCGTCTTCCTCAGCCACGCCAAAAACCTTGCTGCTTGCATGCAGAAGTTTGTTTTCCGATGTTATTTCTCTTATATAGGTATCAATATATTCCGTGTTTCTGCCCATAAGCGAGGCCAACTCGCCAAGGCTGGCATTCGGACTGTCAATATACAATGTCGCAAATGTGTGCCGACATGAATAATAGCTTGTACTCGCTATATCAATCGGGCATTCTCTCAAAACCGAATTGTTGAGCTGTCTCCACCATATCTTTAGATTTCTGTTTACTGTGCCATTTAGCTTTTTCACCTTATTATATATATAGGTGTCGTCAGCCAATTCGCTACAAATTGGAAATAGATACTGCCGTTTATGCTTTTTGGCATCCTCGAACAATACTTTAAAGAGATGATGGCGCTTTACGTGTTCCTTTGGAATAACAATCTTTACCTCTTTTCCGGTTTTTCGTCTAGATGTCACTATGATGAAACAATGTCTTTTCTCCAACACACCTTCTTTTATGGATGCCATCTTCAACATCAGAAGATCTGCAAACGAAAGCCCCTGAAGATAAAAGCCCATTATAAAGCACAACTGGGAAAAGACTTTTATGTAACAACTGGATGACACCAATAGGGCAACACTTTCTCTTCGCTTTGCAATGTGATTGTTGTAGTTTTCCCAAAATGACTTCTCACAGGCATCAAACTGCATTCTCGTCAATGCCTGATGATGCTTGTGCTTACAAAAATACCTTTTCTCGTCTATCAACGAACATGGATTTATATCAATGAAACCATGTCGCTCGCAGAATAAAAACAACGATTTCACTATACCATATATAATACATGCGCTGTTTGGAGCATAGGTGTTTTCAAGATAACGGCAAAACGATGAAATGTCAGCATCGATTACCTCACCGATAATATCACATTTTGCATTCAGGTGTCTTTCAAACAAAGACAGGGCATACCTGTATAGACGTGATGTGGTATCCCTTCTTGTCCTCGTCTGCATAAAACCCTCTATAGCCCCACTGATTTTAATCTTTTTATTCATTTATGCTTGTTAACATTTATA
>NZ_NPJH01000090.1 GCF_002251365.1 Prevotella sp. P3-122 | reverse complement strand
CCTGTAGCTAGCGTTCATCCTGAGCCAGGATCAAACTCTCCATTGTAAAATATCATCTTGACCGCATATAAACGCGGCCGAATTGTCTTGTCCCAAGCCGGATGCTCCTTGATTTACACCTGTCTTATCTAATCTCTAAAGAATAGAACGGTTCGTTTACCCAAGCACCTCATACTTCCCAATAAAAATCGGAAAGACTCGGCACTCGCTTCTTGTACTACTTCTCTGTCTATGTAATCTTTTCAAAGAACTCTTTCTTACTTCTCACAGAACTGCCGCAAGCGGCGGTGTTCTCGAAAGCGGATGCAAAAGTACTGCTTTTCCACGAAACAGCCAAACTTTTCTATAAAAAATGTGGCATAAGCACAAACATTTTCGGAAAGATTGACAATATTACACTAATTACAGAAACTATACCTTATTATATATATAGCTCACACATAACAATCATACTTGGGTGTTCTATTAATTAGGTTTTATAGAATGCCCCTATAACCATTGCTGTCTGGCCAAACTTTGGTCCAAAACGGATATTATTCCGCAAAAAGCGGTGATTATCTCTGATTTTTTGTAACTTTGCGATGATTTCTTCAATATTTTCCTATTACACCTTTACCGAATACGTACAAACCATAATAATATCAAGAGCTATGGACAGACAAACTTTTGCGGACTTTCTCCATTCACACAAAGATATTATCAGCACAATCAGGGAAAGAGCTTGCGCTCTTCATGCCAGCGTGAACCAGATATATGGTGACAAACTCCCCTACGGCTACCATCTCTGCCAGGTTGCCGACGCGGCAATGAAATACGGGCACCATGTGGCAGCGGTAGAGGAAGACATTCTACCAATAGTCTTCGGGGCGTACTTCCACGACAGCATCGAAGATGCCCGGCTGACCTACAACGATCTGCTGAAGATAGCCTCAGGAATGCTCTCCAGAAGCCAGGCACTGATGGCAACGGAGATTGCCTATGCACTGACCAACGAGAAAGGGCGCAACAGGGCTGAGCGTGCAAACGAGCGATACTACTCGGGCATACGCTCTACGCCATACGCCCCCTTCGTGAAATTGTGCGACCGCTATGCCAATATCTCCTACAGCTGTAATGGCAAGAACGACACCAGGATGCGCATGATTTACCAAAAGGAATGGAATCATTTTATAGAAGCCATCACGTCAAACAGCACCGATGTACGCCTACAGCTTCCGGAGGACCTGAAAGAAAGCACCACGATGATGCTCTCACAGAAATAACAGCCTGTGTACTTGAAACCAATCGAGTAGGAGGAAAACGAAGTAGTTTTCTTCCTACTTTCGTTTTCCGACCTCTCACACCTTATGCGAATGTTCTCATAAGGTGTGTTATGCGAATTTCCATTTTATGCGAACTTCTTGTTGTTTCCATATATAATAGTGCTGGTTAGATTTGTAAATGTTCGCATTAAATATTATATTGCTTTTGGTTGAAACAAATAAAACGAAA
>NZ_NPJH01000009.1 GCF_002251365.1 Prevotella sp. P3-122 | reverse complement strand
TTTGCTCGGAATGGGAAGAGGTGGGACCCCGCCGCTATAACCACCTGATAATTTCCTCCTGCCCTCAAACAGCAGGTGACTATCGCACACAAGCAAGACCATAAGAAACACATACCGAAAATAATCGCACTCAAAAGACTTCGGGCAATTAGTAGCGCTCGGCTTTGACGTCACCGTCTTTACACCTGCGCCCTATCAACGTCATCGTCTGTGACGACCCTTATGAGGAGTTCTAATCTTGCGGCTGGCTTCGCACTTAGATGCG
>NZ_NPJH01000089.1 GCF_002251365.1 Prevotella sp. P3-122 | reverse complement strand
AGTGGTGAAGCCCGTCCGCCACATGCTCGACATCCGCCGCGACGTGCACACCCGCGTGGGCAAGACCGCGCATCGCCTCTGGTTCATGGCGCGCTGGATGCCCGGCACGCTGCGCAAGCTCCAGCGCCGGGCGTTCAAGTGAGCGGACGGGAAGGGGGCGCTTCCCGGCGCCCGATCTTTCACCGCGACCGGATGGAATATTGGGCGTTCGTCGGGCAGATCGTCAGCGCGCTCGCGGTGGTGCTGTCGCTCGTGTTCGTCGGGATCCAGCTCTACGAGAGCAACCGCGTGGCGGCGCGCAGCGAAGCGAACGACACCCAGGCGCAATGGGCGTCCTTCCGCGCTTCGATCTACGGCTCGCGCGACATTGCCGAGATGTTCCGGGCGGGCATGGACGGCAGCCGGCCGCCCGACCCCGCCGACAAGCTGCGCTTCGACTATCTGATGCGCGAACATGGCTGGGCGACCTATCAGATCTGGGCCCGTGTCCAGGAAGGGCTGATGCCACGCGCGCATTACGAGCAGGGCCAGGGACTGGATTTCGTGCGGGTGATCTGCACGCCCGGCGGCGCGGCCGTCTGGACCCGGATCAAGGCCGAATT
>NZ_NPJH01000088.1 GCF_002251365.1 Prevotella sp. P3-122 | reverse complement strand
TTGCCATCTTGTATTGAATAGAAGTAGATTAATATTTCTTATCGCCAACAAGCCTCCTAAACTGAAAAACAGCAAAGAGACTGGATTTACAATAAAATTTCCTCCTATAAAATACCATATGCCTATTACTACGAAAAACAAATAAGTTACCTTTTTTAATAAGTAATACAGAGCAGGGGAAATAACAACCAAAATAATCAAATCTCGTATGTACCATAGTGGTAAATCTATTGGCATATAATCAAAAAAGGTTTTGTTAATGACACCCCATAAAGATGTATCCCCATAATTAATCCAACATATAGAATGCTTTACATACTTAAGGAAATCAAGCATCAACGTTATTAAATTCCAAATTACATAAGGAAGTAACAATGTTTTTGCTCTCTTCTTAATCTTGTCCCTATACCACTTGGATATCGTTCTGCCTTCAACATTCATAAAGAACAAATATCCAGATATTATAAAGAAGGCTGGAACGACAAAACTTAACAACGGGTGAGAGATAAAGTCTCTCAAATGATAATAACTTCCATTAATATCTCCGACACTATGAATAAATACTACCAAAACAGCCAGAGGAAACCGAGACAGCATTATCACATCGGAAATTTTCTTGTATATTTTCACTTTAAATTTTATTTAGAACGTTTTTAATAATCGTATTTAGTTGTTTCCTTTCACGTTTATTAA
>NZ_NPJH01000087.1 GCF_002251365.1 Prevotella sp. P3-122 | reverse complement strand
AAAGGTCGTTTTTAATAATGTGGATGAAAGATACTCCTCCAAAAGAGATAGTTTTTTCGAATCATCCCTCCTCTTGTTTTGTCTCATACTGATAAGTTAAAAGTGTCAACTTATTCAGTACACTACAGCCTTCATTTGGGAGTGACCCCATCCCCATGTTTTTTCCACTGAGCCCATACAATTCGTTGTAATCAAAACAACGTGAGCTCGATGGATTCAATACAATGAAAGCTGTGTATCTAATGTACGTTGTACATTGATACACAGCTTCTTGGCACGGAACTTGTGCCAGTACACTTTCCGAGCAGCGCCTTAATATTTCGTCGAACTCACGTTAATGTACGTTGCTAATCCTGCTGGAGTTGCCTGTAAGCCCATTGGAATGGCTATATGTCATTGGGCAACCGTCAACGTTGTTCTCTTCTTGTTATCTTATGAACAGCAGCTCACGGTATTTTGGCAGTGTCCAAAGTTCATCGGCTACGATAAGTTCCAGTTTGTCTATATGGTATCGTATTTCCTCCATCTTTGGGACCACGGTGTCGTGGTAGGCGATGGCCTTCTGCCTCTCGCACTCAATCTTGTTGGCAAGCTTGCGTGCCTTGATGAGTTCCTCCACGCCCGTCTCTATAATCTGGGTACGCTCGGCAATTTCCTTTATAATCTTCACGTTGCGTGCCGTCAGCTGCTTGCCCTCGTCAGGACCGAAGATATTCATCATGCCCTCAACGTTCTTGGCCAGCCGGCTCTGATAGTGTGTGGCTACGGGAATGATATGGTTCATTGAGAGGTCGCCCATGACACGTGCCTCTATCTGTATCTTCTTTGTGTATGTCTCCCATTTCACCTCGTTGCGTGCCTCGAGCTCGTTGCGTTTCATGACGTTCATGGTCTCGAACATCCTGATGCTGTCCTTGTCGAGATACCTGTCGAAGCAGATGGGGCAGCAAGCCTCGCAGTCGAGTCCGCGGCGCTGGGCCTCTTTCTTCCATTCGTCGCTATATCCGTTGCCGTCGAACCTGATGGCCTTGCAGGTTACTATGTCCTCGCGTACAATGTCTATGATTGCGCTCGTCTGGTCCTCACCATTTGCTATTAGGGCATCGACGCGTTTCTTGAAATCGGTCAGAGCCTCTGCCATCGCCGTATTGAGAACTATCATCGCGCTGGCGCAGTTGGCCTCCGAGCCTACGGCACGGAATTCGAAGCGGTTGCCCGTGAAGGCGAACGGTGACGTGCGGTTACGGTCGGTATTGTCGATCATCAGCTCTGGTATTTCCGGTATGTCGAGCTTCATCTCCTGTTTGCCAGCAAGGTTGAACAGTTCGGCCTTGTCGGCTTTCTCTATATGGTCGAGCAGGTCGCTGAGCTGCTTGCCGAGGAATGACGATATGATGGCAGGTGGTGCCTCGTTGGCACCCAGTCGGTGGTCGTTGGTGGCGCTCATGACCGATGCCTTAAGCAGTCCGTTGTGCCTATATACGGCCATCAGTGTTTCCACGATGAAGACCACGAAGCGCAGGTTGTCCTCACCGTTCTTGCCTGCTGCATGCAGCAGCACACCATTGTCGGCCACGAGGCTCCAGTTGTTGTGCTTGCCCGAGCCGTTGACACCGTCGAAAGGCTTCTCGTGCAGCAGAACCCTGAAGCTGTGCTTGTGGGCGACTTTCTTCATGAGGCTCATCAACAGCATGTTGTGGTCTACGGCAAGATTGCACTCCTCGTAGATTGGTGCCAGCTCAAACTGGTTTGGTGCCACCTCGTTGTGACGTGTCTTGCATGGTATGCCCAGCTCCAGTGCGGAAGTCTCAAGGTCTTTCATGAATGCCTGCACGCGCTCAGGGATAGTGCCGAAGTAGTGGTCGTCCATCTGCTGGTTCTTGGCAGAGTCGTGGCCCATGAGGGTTCGCCCGGTGAGCATGAGGTCGGGGCGTGCAGAATAGAGACTCTCGTCGACGAGGAAGTATTCCTGTTCCCATCCGAGGTTGGTCTGCACCTTCTTCACCTCCGGATAGAAATAGTGGCATACTGCTGTGGCAGCCACGTTAACGGCATGTAGTGAGCGCAGCAGAGGAGCTTTGTAGTCGAGAGCCTCGCCGGTGTATGATATGAAGATGGTTGGTATACAGAGAGTGTCGTCAATGATGAAGACAGGCGATGTGGGGTCCCATGCAGAATAGCCACGGGCTTCGAAAGTGTTGCGTATGCCGCCAGAAGGGAAGCTGGACGCATCAGGTTCCTGCTGCACGAGCAGTTTGCCGGAGAATTGCTCTATCATTCCTCCCTTGCCGTCGTGCTCTATGAAGGCATCATGTTTCTCGGCGGTACCCTCGTTGAGTGGTTGGAACCAGTGGGTATAGTGTGTCACTCCGTTTTCCTCGGCCCATTGTCTCATTCCTCTTGCTACGGCGTCGGCTATCGAGCGGTCGAGTCTGGTACCATTGTCCATGACATCAATTAGCTTGGTATAGACATCTGCGGGGAGATACTTGTACATCTTGGCCCTGTTGAAGACATATTTGCCGAAATATTCCGATGGTCTCTCCACGGGAGCAATAACGTCTGCGGGCCTTTTCCTGAAGGCTTCTGCAACAACCTCGAATCTTAAGTTTGCCATTGTCTGTATTGGTGTGTTATAAGTTTGCAGCTGCAAATTTACGACAATTCACAGACATTGCAAAGAAATGCCCCGTTTTTTTGGTGTACTCTTGCTCGTCACGGACGCATACCTTTTATAACGCATCAGATACTATAAGCAGCACGCGCTGTAGGCGCAGAAGTGTTATCTGTTCTTGCTGTTATCTACTCTTTTGCGCTTACAGCGCGACCTTCACCTACATAAAATAACCCAGGGTGTCGCTACGCTCTACCCTGGGCTATGTGCTTCTGCGCTTACAGCGCGTGCTGGTCAATGTATATAAGTTTCGCATGGCTTAAACATACGTCATTTATCTCCTCTTATCTTCATTTATCTCCTTTTTACTACTTGCGAAGTTTAAATTATTTATTTTATCATTTTCTTTCCAGACTTTATGAACATCCCCCTTGATGGCTCAGTCTCCAACCGTATGCCATTGATGGAGTATAGTGCGCAGCTGTCTGTCAGCGGTTTGGTGCATGCCTTGATGTCAGATGTCACGTTGGCTATTTCCTCTGCGGTGAGTGCGATGTCATAGAGGCGGAAGTTGTCGAGCGTGCCGACAACATCACCGTTGTCGCTGTTGTTGTCCCACCATTGTGTACGTCCAATGTAGTTTCTTCCGTCGTTGCCGTTAGGTGCTGCCTGCCATGCCTCATATGTGACGTTCGTTCCCTGCGCCACCTGCTTGCCGTTGGCATATATAGTAGTTGTCTTCGTTGCGGCATCGAATGTCACGGCCACAGTCACGGTCTCGTTAAGTGGTTGCGTGGCTGATGCTGCCTCTACCATCAGCGTCGTGCCTCCGCCCAGCTTCTCTCCCGCTCCATATTTGAAGCTTGAGTTTATGCGGCAGAATACGCTGTTGCCGTTGTTGGCACCGAAGTCATAGAAGCGTGGCATCTTTCCGCGGTTTGACAGGTTGGCATCGATGATGAAAGTATATGAGCGAAGCCCCTTGAGCAGACCTTTGGGAGCCAGGCCATAGCCGTTAGTTG
This sequence comes from Prevotella sp. P3-122, assembly GCF_002251365.1. Classification (GTDB taxonomy): domain Bacteria; phylum Bacteroidota; class Bacteroidia; order Bacteroidales; family Bacteroidaceae; genus Prevotella. Next base: position 114,662 of record NZ_NPJH01000087.1, on the reverse strand, counting down.
AGAATGCCGTCGGCTGGTTGCTGCTGAGATTGAGCTTTCCGTCAACCTTTGCCGATCCCATCACCGTCATGTGGTTGCCGTTGCCGCTCAGGTCGGTGACGTAGGTGGTATTGCCTTCAGCAAACGTGTCGTTAGTCTCGAAGTCGTATCTTGCCAGGAGGTTGTTTGCGATGTTGCGGGGCAGTACGGTGGTGGTGAATTCCCTCACAGTGTTGCCGATGGTGGCGGTGAGGGTTACCTGTGTCTCTGTTGCCGGCAGGTTTACGATACCTGTAGTGGTGATGATGCTCTCGTCAGACGATGTCCATACCACTGGTGTGCCACCAGCTGTTTCCGGCAGCACGATGTCCGTTGTGACAGTCTGCGGTACTGTTACCATGCTTGCGGCAAGCAGCAGCTTCATCTGGTCCATCTCGTCCTGGTTGAGTGCTCTGCCCCATGTCCTGATGTCGCCTTTGATGTCACCGTCGGCAACAGTTGAGAATGTCAGGCCCTCAGCAGGGATTTTCATCTCGAGCATCTCGTTGCGGTATACGTACAGATACTCACCGTCGTAGATGAGCGTGATGGCTGCAGACGCAATCTTGGTAGGATGGAAGTCTCCCGATGTTCCGGTAGATGTGGTTGCCCAGTCGTCGGATGTCAGGAAGGCGCAGCTGCTGGTATGCTTGGTGCCGTTGATGGTTACATACAGCTTGCTGTCGCTGCCCAGTCCTATCTCTATGTCGCCAACATTGAAGAGTGTACCCTTGTAGTTGTCGGCATCGGGGTATGCGAACTTAGTTATTGAGAAATTGGCGTCTCCGTTCTGCGCTCCCTCTCCAGCTTTCAGGTCTACAGCCTGTCTGGGCAGTGTGGCGTCGGCCATGATGCCTGTCGGGTATCCCTTGGGATAGTTCTTGTTCACCATCCAGTAATAGTAGTCACCGTTCATCCATGTCAGTCTCAGCTTGCTTTGTGCGGAGCCGGGCAGCACGAATGGGCGCATGTTGTTCTTTGCGGAGTTGGTGGTCAGCAGCTCCTGCGATGCAACCTTTCCCTCGTCGTCGATGACATATTTCCATATCTCGTATACTCCGTCCTTGTTGTATTGTCCGTTGGTGGTTGGAATGGAGAGATACAGGTCGTTTATGTTGTCTGGGTCGAGTGCCATGCCGCCGGAGTAGCATTTCTCCGTAGAGTTCCAGTTCTGGTGGAAAGCGTGGCCGCCATACTGTACCCATGTGTCTCTCCATGCCGTTCCGGTCCATCGTGCATAGTGGTACACGTGTGTGGTCTTGGCATTGTCGATGTGCGTGAGTGCTATCACGGGGTTCTCATCCTTGTCGAGTGCTATCTGCCATACCCAGTTGCGGCAGTTGGCGGTCTTGTCGACCACGGTGTAGGGGTATGTTGTTGCGTAGCTGTCAGTCTTGCTTACGTTGAACACACCGTCAGCAACGTTCTTCAGTGTGTTGCCCTTGATGTCTTTCAGTATCGGGCCATTGCCCTTGTTCACGTCAATGACGTTGAAGTACAGCCAGTTGGGATATTCGTTGTCAGGGTGTCCGGTGGTATATGTCAGGTAAATCTTGTCCTTGCCGTTGCTGTAGTATTTTGCGTATGGCCTTGCGCCCGTGCTCTGTACAATCTGCTTCGGGCCGAAGTCCACCTTTACGTTGTCGTTCTCGTCGGGCATGGTGAGCCTTGCCATAGTGGGATGCCAGTTGATGCCTCGCCAGCAGAGGTATATGTGCTCCGGGTCATCGCTGAGGATGAAAGGTGACGGATAGGTGGTGTTGTTGGCTACGGCGATGTATTTCTCTTCTCCGAGCATAGTGATGTCACCGGGCTTCTGTGATATGCGGTACCATATCTTCGGCTCGTCGGTATGACGTGTATAGAATATCATTATCCTCTCGTCGGGCAGTACGAGGAATGTGGGGTTGTTGTGGTCGTCGGGCTGGAAATAGCTTCTTACGAGCACTTCCGTGCGGCGGTTGGTGAGCCAGTCCACCTGTGTGGCCTTCACGTTTCCGTGAACGTCGATATATCCTATGTATGAGGCGTTTATCGTGCCTCCGTCATTCTGGTAGTGAATGGCTCTGGAGTCTGCGAACCAGCACCATGCGCCCTCTGCGGTTACTATGTCGGCAGCGAATGTCAGTGTTGCGGAAAGAAGAAAAAAGGTTGATAATAAGAGTCGTCTCATATGGTTTCGTGGTAATGGTTTTAGGTTAATTGTAATTTTAAGTAGTTGGGTATTTGCTTATTTGTTAAGGAGTTATGACAGGCAGCAAGCTCCTGTCATAACTCCTTCCTGATTATTCACCCTTGGCAAGAGGTGAGGGGGTAGAGTACGTGCGTGTGCCAAGTTCCTTGTCGAGCATGTACAGTCCATATCCGTTGTCCTTTATCATCTTCAGGTTGTCGATGATGGTCTGGGCATTTTCCTCTTCCTCCACCTGCTCGTCGATGAACCATTTCAGCATGCTCTGTGTAGCATAGTCGTTCTCCTGGGTTGTCAGGGCGAAAAGGTCGTTGATGAGTGAGGTCACCTTCTGCTCGTGGGCAAGAGTGTTCTCAAATACGGCCAGTACCGAGTCCCAAGTTGTTGGTACGGCGTCGATAGGGCGCAGTGTCACCACGCCACCGCGTGATACTACATAGTTGAACAAAATCTTTGCGTGGTCTTGCTCCTCGCGGAACTGAATCTCAAACCAGTTGGCCATACCTGGCTGGCCGTTGCCGTGGCAGTATGCTGCCATTGAGAGATAGAGATAGGCTGACCACATCTCTGCGTTAATCTGGGCATTGATAGCCTCTTCAACTTTCTTGTTAAGCATAATACTTGTTTTTTATGATTTAATATATGTAACTACGTGTATTGGCGCAAAAATGCGCCAGCATCATACTATGTGAGCTGATTTATTTGCAAAGATAATAATTAGAACTGAACGGACATGCTTTTTTAACTAATTTTTGCTTGTACATTCAGAAAACATTTTATATTTTTGCAAAACATAATTGCCTGCTATATCGTTGGCATCATTTCAACTAACCTTTGGCTTCTGCCTTAATCACTGCTATTATTAATAATGAGAAAAGCTTGGTCTATTTTATTCCTCGTCTGCATAGCCATGTCGTTGACGGCAAAAGAGAGTATAGACAGAAAGAAAGTGGTCACACGCCATAACCCACATGTTACGGCCATTGATACCTTGGCATCGCTAACTGTCGGCAACGGAGGGTTTGCCTTTACGGTTGACGCCACAGGACTGCAGACATTCCCGGAGCTGTACAGCAAGGGTGTGCCGCTCGGAACAATGAGCGACTGGGGGTGGCACTCGTTTCCCAACAAGAAGCATTACAAGCACTCGGAGACCCTGGTGGCACGCGACTTCCATCGGGGACATGAGGAATATTACGCCGCACAGTTCAAGGAGAACGGACGGCAGAAGGATGCATCCAACTATTTCCGGCAGAACCCCCACAGGCTGCATCTCGGAACGATAGGCTTTGCCTTCGACACGCCAGCCCTCGTCACCGATGTCGACGAGACACTCGACATGTGGACGGGAAAGGTAGAGAGCACGTTCAGGTATGCTGGTCATAAGTATCACGTCATGACGGTGTGCGACCCCGACAATGACGTCATAGCGTCACACATAGAGTCTGACAGCACCATCGAGGTGGTGTTGCGGTTCCCCTATCCTACGGGAGCACACAGCGACGACGCCTGCAACTGGGAAGCAGAGGACAAGCATACCACCGAGCTGTCTGTCGATGGACGGGGAGCACTCATCACGAGGGTAGTCGACGGAGTGGTATATTTCGTCAACGTGGAATGTAACAAGGGTACCCGCATCAGGAAGAAGGACGCACATACCGTATCGCTGACCTCCAAGAAAGGAACGCTGGAGTTCTATGCCGGCTATAGCGGCCGCAAGCCCATGGGCTTCTATGTCAGCCAGCGTCCGTTTGCCGACTTTGCCATGGCATCGGCAGGACGATGGAGGGAATACTGGAATACGGGTGGCTTCATAGACTTCTCTAATGTCAGCGACCCTCGGGCGCACGAGCTTGAGCGCAGGGTCATACTGAGCCAGTATCTCATGGGAGCGCAGGAGGCTGGCATACTGCCTCCACAGGAGACGGGACTGACCTACAACTCATGGTTTGGCAAGTTCCACCTCGAAATGGTATGGTGGCACCTTGCACATTATGGGCTGTGGAACAAGCCCGACATCCTTGAGAACCCTATGAAATGGTATTTCTATGCTGCCAATAATGCGAAGGGGATAGCACAGAGGCAGGGATTTCCGGGAGTGAGGTGGATGAAGATGACCGACCCTGCAGCGGGAGAGGCACCGTCGAATGTAGGATCATACCTCATCTGGCAGCAGCCGCACGTCATCTACCTTGCCGAGCTTCTCTATCGTGCTGCCGACAACGACGTACGCCGGAAGGCTGTCCTCGACGCCTATGCATGCCTTGTTGACCTTACGGCACTGTTCATGGGACGGTTTGCTGAATACGACTCCGTAGCTGACAGGTTTATCATCAGGGGATGTATACCGGCACAGGAGACGCTGAAGGCCGACTCTACCATCAACCCGCCGTTCGAGCTTGCATACTGGTATACAGCTCTCGACATGGCGAGGAAGTGGAGAGAGAGAAGGGGAGAGGAGCCTGTCGCACGCTGGGACTCCATCATTGCCAAGCTGTCACCATTGGCATACAATGCCGACAGCCTCTATCTCGCTGCCGAGACGGCAACGGCGACATATACCGACCGGCGGTTCACAAGCGACCATCCGGCACTGCTGGGCGCGCTTGGAGTGATGCCGCACACACCACTCGTCAACGATAAGGTAATGACAAAGACGCTCGACTGGATATGGGACAACTGGAACTGGGACGAGACATGGGGATGGGACTTCCCTATGGTGGCAATGACATGTGCGAGGCTCGGACTTGCAGACAGGGCTGTCGATGCTCTCCTCATGCCAAAGCGCACCAATACATATCTCGTCAATGGACATAACTATCAGGACAAGAGGCTGCGAGTGTATATGCCCGGCAACGGCGGACTGCTCACGGCTGTGGCAATGATGTGTGCGGGATGGGATGGAGCAGAGGGACGTAACCCTGGCTTCCCATCGTCGTGGGATGTGCGATGGGAAGGACTATTGCCCATGCCGTGACATTTTTTCAGCCTGTAAGCCTAAGTATCGGGGTTTTTTACTATCTTTGCACAAGATAGGCTGTGACTGGCAAGATACCCTTCCGGCTATATGTCTATAACTAAAACTGAAATTTTAAAAAACTATCAATTATCAACAACCAAAACAATAATCATGAACAAAACAACAAAGACTGGGCTTTGCCCGAAACATTTGCTCATGGCAGCTTTGCTTGGCTGCACCGTTGGTGCATCGGCTGCTGAAGAAAAAGCTGCGGAGAAACTCGTTCCTACGTTCACCGAATGGCACGACCTGCAGGTAAACGAGGTAAACAGGCTCAAGTTGCACACCAACTATTTCGCTTACGAGAATGAGACTCTCGCACTGGCAGGACAGATGGACAAGAGCGCGAACTTCATCTCCCTCCACGGAGCATGGAAGTTCAACTGGGTAAAGGATGCCGACAAGAGACCGACAGACTTCTACAAGACCGACCTCGACGACAGCGCATGGAAGACCATGAACATTCCGGCAAACTGGGAGATGAACGGCTTCGGAGTACCGGAGTATGTCAATACAGGCTTTGCGTGGAGAGGACATTTCGACCAGAAGCCGCCTGCTGTGCCTGTAAAGGACAACAATGTGGGTAGCTACCGCCGCATCATCAACATTCCCGACAGCTGGGACGGCAAGCAGGTGATAGCACACTTCGGCTCGGTGACATCAAATATCTACCTTTATGTCAACGGACAGTACGTAGGATATGCCGAGGATGCAAAGGTGGCAGCGGAGTTCGATATCACTCCCTACCTGAAGAAGGGCGACAACCTCATAGCTTTCCAGACCTTCCGCTGGTGCGATGGCTCATGGTGCGAGGACCAGGACTTCTGGAGACTGTCTGGTGTGGCACGCGACAGCTACCTCTATGCACGCGACGCCGCCGTACAGCTCACCAACATCAAGATTACTCCCGACCTGCAGAACGGCTATGAGGACGGTGTCGTACAGATTTTTGCCGAGGTGAAGGGACAGCCTGTCATCGAGTACAAGCTCCTCAACCACAACGGTATCGAAATCATCAAGAGCGACGCCAACTTCAAGAAGCGTGTCAATGGCACGGCGCAGTTCACCATCAAGAATGTCAAGAAGTGGAGTGCTGAGGACCCGTATCTCTATACTCTCGTGGCAACAGTAAAGGACCAGAAGGGCAACATCGTTGAGGTGGTGCCGCAAAAGGTGGGCTTCCGCAAGGTGGAGATCGTCAACTCGCAGCTGCTCGTCAACGGACAGCCTGTATTGATCAAGGGTGCCGACCGTCATGAGATGGACCCTGATGGTGGCTATGTGGTATCTCGTGAGCGCATGATACAGGACATCAAGATTATGAAGCGTCTCAACATCAATGCCGTACGCACATGCCACTATCCTGACGACCCAGTATGGTATGACCTGTGCGACGAGTACGGACTATACGTTACCGCCGAGGCCAACCAGGAGAGCCACGGCTTTGGCTACGGCAACGACGCCGAGGCCAAGAAGCCGGAGTTTGCCAAGCAGATACTCGAGCGCAACCAGCACAATGTGGAGATGTACTTCAACCATCCGTCGGTTATCGTATGGTCTCTCGGCAACGAGACGGTAAACGGCGACAACTTCATTGCTGCATACAACTGGATTAAGGAGCAGGACAAGAGCCGTCCCGTACAGTTCGAGCAGGCTGGACGCACGGGTGAGAATACCGACATCTTCTGCCCGATGTACTATAGCCACGACGGTTGCGACAAATATTCTAAGGACGACAAGTTCACACGCCCACTCATTCAGTGCGAGTACAACCATACCATGGGTAACTCCAGCGGTGGCCTCAAGGAATATTGGGATATGGTACGTAAGTATCCTAAGTTCCAGGGAGGATACATCTGGGACTTCGTTGACCAGGCGCTGCACCGCAACCCTGTTAAGCCGATGTCGGTAAAGGACAACCTCACATACGCTCAGTACAATAAGATTAAGTACACCTATGGTGGTGACTACAACGACTACGACCCGTCTGACAACAACTTCAACTGCAATGGCGTTATCGGACCAGACCGCCAGCTCAATCCTCACGCCTATGAGGTGGCATACGAGTATCAGAACATCTGGGCTGAGGCTGTAGACCTCCAGGCTGGAAAGATTAGTGTCTACAACGAGCACTTCTTCCGCAATCTTGCCAACTATCAGCTCGTGTGGACTCTCCTTCAGGATGGCAAGGCCGTACAGAATGGCACTGTTGACAAGCTCGACGTGGCACCACAGCAGAAGACCGTCGTGACTCTGCCTTACCAGATTCCTGCTGAGGGCGAGGTGCTCCTCAACATCGAGTTCAGGCTCAAGAAGGCTGAGCCTCTCATGGAGGCCGGACAGATGGTTGCATACCGCCAGCTTGAGGTACGCACGGCCAATGCCGCTGCTGCCGTTGTTGCAGAGGGCAAGCTGAAGGTGGAGAACAAGAAGAAGGAGACTGAGATTAAGGTGCTCAACGACTTCATCGACATAGAGTTCGACAAGGCTACTGGCTTGCTCAAGGAGTATGAGGTGAACGGCGTAGACCTCCTCGGAGAGGGTGGTACGCTAAAGCCAAACTTCTGGCGTGCCGTAACAGACAATGATATGGGTGCCCAGCTGCAGAAGAAGTTCAGGGTATGGCGTGCGCCGGCTCTCAACCTCCAGACCATCACTGCCAGCAAGGTAAAGGTAGGAAAGAATGTCAACGCCGTCGTAAAGGCTGTCTATGACATGCCCGACGTGAAGGCTGCGCTCACCATCACCTACACCATCGCTCCTGATGGTACCATGGGTGTTGAGCAGACCATGGATGCTACCGAGGGCGAGAAGGTTTCCGACATGTTCCGCTTCGGCATGCTCATGCAGCTGCCATTCCAGATGGACAACTCCACATTCTATGGCCGCGGTCCTATCGAGAACTACATCGACCGCAAGGGCTCACAGAACGTAGGCATCTATACACAGACTGCCGAGGAGCAGTTCTTCCCATACATCCGCCCGCAGGAGACTGGTACCAAGAGCGACATACGCTGGTGGCAGCAGACCGATAAGGCAGGCAAGGGCTTCCGCATCACATCCGGCAACCTCTTCAGCGCAAGTGCCCTCCACTACAGCATCGATGACCTTGATGACGGAGAGGAGAAAGAGCAGCGCCACAGCTACGAGGTGCCACAGTCGAAGTACACAGAGCTGTGCATCGACAAGGAGCAGTTCGGTGTTGGCGGTGAGAACAGCTGGGGAGCATGGCCATTGCCGCAGCACCGTCTGGGCTATGCCGACAAGACCTTCTCCTTCGTTATCTCACCAGTGAAGTAACCACGACTATTCCCAAGAGGCTATAGATGGGATAGGAGAAATAGATAAGATAGGAGAAATAGATGAGATAGAGGAGATAGATAAGATAGAGGCGATAGCCCTCTATTAAATCTATCTCCTCTATTAAATCTATCTCCTCTATCTCCTCTATCACCCTCGCCCCTCGCCCCCCCAAAACCATTAACCTAAAACCAACAATAACAATGAGAAAATCAACATTCCTCTCTATCCTGCTGTCATCGGCATTCATGGCATCGCCAGCCTATGCGCAGCATCAGTTCGACATCAACACCACTAAGGTTGGTGCTCCCATTCCATCCACCATGTATGGAATCTTCTTCGAGGACATCAACTATGCCGCTGACGGCGGCCTCTATGCCGAGCTTATCAAGAACCGCTCGTTTGAGTTCCCCGACCATTATGCCGGCTGGACTATCTCCGGCAAGGTGTCAATAAAGGATGACGGACCATTCGACAGAAACCCACACTATGTGCGCCTCGCTCCATCTGGACACCGCGAGAAACATACCATGATTGAGAACGAGGGATTCTTCGGCATCGGCCTTAAGGAGAATGCCGACTACCGCTTCTCTGTATGGGCAAGAGTTCCCGATGGCGGTACCGCCAAGCTGTGGATAGACCTTGTAGACAATGCCTCCATGACCAACGACCAGAAGATATGCAATGCCGGCCTCGACGTTGCAGGCAAGGAATGGAAGAAATACACTGTTGTCCTCAAGTCGAAGAGGACATTCGACAAGGCACATATCCGTATCTGGGGCGATGCCAAGGTTACTACCGACCTTGAGCACATCTCCCTCTTCCCTGTCGATACCTACAAGGGACACGAGAATGGTATGCGCAAGGACCTTGCCGAGTCGCTGGAACAGCTGCATCCTGGTGTGTTCCGCTTCCCTGGAGGATGTATCGTTGAGGGTACCGACCTCGCAACACGCTATCAGTGGAAGAACACTGTTGGCCCGGTAGAGAACCGTCCACTCAATGAGAACCGCTGGCACTATACCTTCACCCACCGCTACTACCCGGAATACTTCCAGTCTTACGGACTTGGCTTCTATGAGTATTTCCAGCTTGCCGAGGAAATCGGTGCCGAGCCGCTGCCTGTTCTCAATGTCGGCATGAGCTGCCAGTATCAGAACGACATCAAGAACGAGGCCCATGTGCACGTGCCGCTCGACCAGCTGCAGCCATACATCGACGACTGCATCGACCTCATCGACTTTGCCAATGGCGACCCTGCCACCAACAAGTGGGCAAAGCTGCGCGCTGACATGGGACACCCGGAGCCGTTCAACCTCAAGTATCTCGGCGTGGGCAACGAGCAGTGGGACTATAAGGACAACCCCGCCTTCACCAAGCGCCTGAAACTCTTTGTCGACGCCATCCGCAAGGTACACCCGGAGATAAAGCTTATCGGTTCTACAGGCCCCGACTCGGAGGGCGAGAACTTCGACCGTCTGCAGCCGCTGATGAAGCAGCTCGGTTGCGACCTCTACGACGAGCACTTCTACCGCAATGAGGAGTGGTTCCTCAAGAGCGGCAACCGCTACGACAACTACGACCGCTCAAAGAAGGCACCGAAGGTGTTTGCCGGCGAGTATGCGTGCCACGGAAAGGGAAAGAAGTGGAACCACTTCAACGCATCACTCATGGAGGCTGCATTCATGACAGACCTGGAGCGCAATGCGGATATCGTTGAGATGGCCACCTACGCGCCTCTCTTCGCACATGTCGAGGGATGGCAGTGGCGTCCCGATGCCATCTGGTTCGACAACCTCCGCAAGTTTAACTCCTGCTCTTACTATGTGCAGCAGCTGTACACTCTCAACAAGGGTACAAACGTGCTGCCGCTTACCATGAACGGCAAGCCCGTGGCGGGCAACGACGGACAGGACGGCCTCTTCGCATCGGCTGTGCTTGACAAGCAGGCCAACGAGGTTGTCATCAAGGTTATCAACACTGGCGACGCACCACAGGACGTTACGCTCAACCTTAAGGGTATGAAGAAGGGTACACGTGAGGCAACCCTCATCTCCTTCCATTCCGATGACCTCGATGCAGAGAACACTCTCGACAATCCTACAAAGATAGTTCCGCAGACCTCAACCCTCACCGTCAATGCACCATCGCAGCAGGTGACTGTTCCCGCGCGTACCTTTTATATATATAGGATTAAGAAGTAACGCGTCGTTCGAGAGCTCGAGTAGTTCGAGTGGTTCGAGTAGTTCGAGTAGTTCGAATGGTTCGAGTAGTTCGAACACTTGTTCATGAACTCATAAAAACACTAATCCCACTAATCCCACGAATGTTCCACCATTTCTATGGAAAACATTCGTGGGATAAATCTGTAAGCTGCTTTTTATCTTTATCCCCACAGCTGCTTATCTTTATTCACACGGATTTCACGGATTTCACAGATTTTGTCTATATAGTCCTGTCCTGCCTATCCGTGTTATCCGTGTCATCCGTGGTTTTTTCATTACCCTCCATTTTGTCCCACAGATTTCACAGATTTCACAGATTTTATTTGTAAGGCCCCTGTCCTGACTATCGCACCCTCTAAGCTTACTACCTCCCCTCTCCCCTTGGAGAGGGGCTGGGGGTGAGGCTTTTGTGTTAAACAATGTTTATTTATCTGTCTTTTTTGTTAAATATCTTGTACAGTTAATTGAAAACATCTAACTTTGCAGCGCTGAAATTACTCATTTCAGCTACTGACAAGAGGCGGAATGACCGATGAGAGGCCTCAAGGCGAATATTAAGAATGCAGATACGATTTATGGCTACAGGCGGCAAAGGATGATTATGCTTGCCGAGCTACTACAGGCCTTAATGGCTTTATATACAATTGATTAAGAATGCAGATATTTAACATGGAAATGTATTTTATGCAAGTACGTAATTTACTCAGATGCTCAGCCGTCCACAACCAAATCACGGCTGCAGGGAAGCTATGTCTTGTATGTATATGTTTCAACTCAAAATAAATACATTATGAAAAGAAATCGACTAATTGTTTTGGCCCTAATGCTCATAGGGCTTATGAACGCGCAAAAGGTTTGCGCGCAGGGCAGCGCACAAAAATGGGCTGGACACACACCGGCTGATGTGTATGCCGGTAAGTATACCGATGCAGAAGGAAACGCACAGACATCTGATGCAGCAAAGGTTCTTTATCTCTACAATTTGGGAACAAAGCAGTATCTGATTAATGGAGGGCGATGGGGCACACAAGCTGCACTGTCAAAACAAGGTATGCCATTAACAATGGAAACGACTGGTAATGCTAATCAATATTTTCTTAGTGGCAGTTTAAAAGCTTGGAATGGAACCACTGGTTACATTGAATATATGACCGGCGAACAGTCTCCAAAAGACCGTAATAATATATACACAGACAGACAAGCCGGTTATAATGAATCAAGAACCATAATATTTGAACCAGTAGAAAAGACTGGGTATACAAATCTGTATAGACTATATATTACAACAGGTACGGAACTTACCAAAAATCCTGGTGATCATTATCTTTATGCTAATGGAGATACTATAGCCTGTACAACAGAAACGGCAGATTATGAAAACCCAGAATATCTATGGATATTGGTTACCAAACAAGACTTCTTGGAAGAATATAAAAACGCTGAGGCAACAGACGCACAGCCAGTACCTGCTTACTTTGTGTTAAAAGACTTAGGATTTAACCGAAATGATACTGACATATCAAATTGGCTTACAGGAAGCACCAGAGCGGATGGAGCCCTTTCAAATAACAGAGATAATCATGTCATTCCTGATAGCGCTATGGTTATCAGGACAACTTCTACTGTTACAACTCCTAAAACATACACCTATAGCGTTGTTTGTACACAGGGACCCAGTTGGGACCGAACCACGCTTGACCCAGTTATAGTCCCTTCAACAACATTAAAAACGGAAAGTGAAACTATAGGTAGTACTGCAAATCTAACCAGAAAAAACCGCTTATCCTGCGGGCACACTCATTCCTCAAAATCGAACAACAGCACCTATCTTATAAGTCAGGCCATTACTCTTACCGCTGTTGATGATGAAAAAACAGAGGAGGTAGTATCCGATAAAGATGGCTATAAATATTATGTAGGCAACGGATTTACAGAAAGAACCGATGCTCTTTCAAAGACAAAAGTTGATGAGGACGGAATTGCCATACCAGATTTGCCAAGTGGTGAGGATGACTATTGGCAGCGTTTGTATGGAGGTTATTGGACAGCAAATATCCATGGTGCAAGTGGAAGCATATCCCAGAAGATTATAATGGCAAACACTTCAGATCCCAATGCTGACAATTTACGCTCTGGATGGTATGAAATCAGCTGTGATGGTTTCACAACAGATGGAACAGGATACTTGTTTGCTTCTGTAGATGGTGCAACATCAGGTATTTCTGACTCCAGACAAATAGCACCTCTTACCACAATATCGACAATACCAACAACATACGTAAAGGCTTCCAAAACTTTAAGTAATTTGGAGGGAGCACACCAGTCTGTAACAGTATATGTGCCCCGAGCTGATTCTAAAAAAGCGGGATTGGCAAAAGATGGTTCATATATTGTATTTGGTGCATTCGTTGAGAACGGAACAGACGGATATAGAAATGCCGATAAAGAAGTTGTTGTACGAGGTTCTTGGACGTGTGTTGACAATTTCAATATACGCTATCTCGGCGACCCAGATCCAGATACCGATATTATTATTGATGAGAACCAGACGGATTATGACTATATCAATGGTCAGGTAGACACAGAGGGTAACCACACCATGCGTCTGCATCGTACATTCAAGACCGACAACTGGAACTCTTTGGTACTTCCTGTAAATCTTACAGCCGGTCAGGTGAAGGCTACATTCGGTGGTGACACCAAGTTGTCAGTACTGGAGGGTGCTCGTGCGGAGGCTCCAAACAGGATTTATTTTACAAAGGTTGACCTTATCGATGATGATGCTACCGCTATCCATGCAGGCCAGCTTTACATCATCAAGCCACAGGTAGGTATGACAACCCTGCCAGACGATGCTGATGCTGTCACAAGGGTGGTAAACCATAATAGCAAGACCTTCAATTTAAGCCTTAGAACTTATTACACCATCAACCAGGTGGTATTGAGAGAGACACGTACTAGCGGAGATGTGTCATACCCAACTGTTCCTGTTCCTGGTGCATCAACAGACCAGGGCTACCTGCAGATGGTTGGTACTTACGTAAAGAAGGGCGATGCCGTAACGACAGGCACCAAGGCTATTCCTGCAAACTCTTATATCCTCGGAACACCAAAGGGCGAGACAGGCTCTAAGTGGTACTATACAACAGTTGCCGTAAAGAACGTAAAGGGTCTGCGCGGATGGCTTGAGACAGGCAAGGCAGCACCAGCTTCTGACGTTAAGTTCTTCATCAACGGCATCGAGGAAGGCGAGGCAACAGCAATCGAGGGCATCGAGAACTCAATGGAGGTAAGCAAGAAGAGAAACAGTAATATTTACAACCTCAATGGCCAGCTTGTACGCAGCAACTCGACATCTGTCGATGGTCTGGACAAGGGCATATATATAATAGGTGGAAAGAAGGTAGTGGTGAAATAACCACTCCTCCCCCACTCTATAGGTAAACTATTACTCACCGCAGCCACCCCCCACGGCTGCACAACAAAGACTCAAAACAGTATGAAAAAGAAATATATCATTCCCCTCACTGAGGTGATAACAACAAAAACAGAAAGCCTGCTCCACGCAGGAACGATAGTGAACCAGGACGGTGACATGCAGCAAGGTATCGGAGAGAACACCGATGAGGACATCGAGGTGGACTCAAAGAAAAACTACTGGGACAAGCACTTCGACTTATGGAGCAAGTAAGAATGCAGAACACTGACCATCATTGGTCAAGAGAATAAGAGTGGGGGGACGACATTCCTAACGGGGTGTCATCCCCCCTTTCGCGTGTGAAGCCTCACCCCCGGCCCCTCTCCAAGGGGAGAGGAAGAAAAGCCTCACCCCCAGCCCCTCTCCAAGGGGAGAGGGGAGGTAGAAAGCTTAAAGGGTGCGATAGTCAGGACAGGGCTATACAGATAAAATCTGTGAAATCTGTGAAATCTGTGGGACAAGAATGGAGAGGAAAAAAGCCTCACCCCCGACCCCTCTCCAAGGGGAGAGGGGAGGTAGTAAGCTTAGAGGGTGCGATAGTCAGGACAGGGCTATACAGACAATATCTGTGAAATCTGTGAAATCTGTGGGACAAAATGGAGAGGAAGTTAAAAAACCACGGATGACACTGATGACACGGATAGGTAGGACAGGGGCCTTACAGATAAAATCTGTGAAATCCGTGAAATCCGTGTGAATAAAGATAAGCAGCTGTGGGGATTGTCACACGGTTCGATATAGACGAATTTATAACAACAAAATACTAATTATGAAAAAGAAACTTTATCAAAAACCAAACATTAAGGTGCATGAGCTTCCAATGGATGCACTGCTTGCAGCATCGCCTGAATTTGGAGCAAGTGAAACCAGCTTTCCATTGGGCAACGTTAATGAGTATAATCCTACGGGAGACGGAATTACACCTACCATCAACTCCAAGCGGGGAAACCTGTGGGGAGACGATGAGGAGTAATACACAAACACACACAAATGAACAGAGTAATAAAACGATTATGAGACAGAACCTATTTCTGACTTTTGTTGCCATGACTATGGCCGTATGCCCTGGGGCTATGGCGCAGAGCGGACAGAAGCCCACTAATGGCAGCAGCTACTACATCAGGAACGTCCACACCAGCCAGTATCTTTGCCAGGATGGCAAGGGTAGGGTGATGCTGTCGGCAAGTGGCACACCGCTGACCTTGCAGTCAGCCAACAGCACCGTAGGTACCTACTACCTGCTGGACTCCTCCGACAAGCTGTCGGCAACAGTGCCCGAGAGGCTCCTGAGCAATGGCGGCATGTACGAAGAGTGGACATTTACGGCAGCAGAGAATGGCACGTACAATGTTGCACTGAGAAACAGCGGCGTGAACGCCTACACCTATCTGGAATATAGCGACCTTACAGGCGACGTCCTGCGCAACCCGTTGGCCCCATCGGCAAGTGACCAGAAGGCGCAGTGGGAATTTGTGTCTGCCAACGACTACGTGGTTCCTACGCTGACATTGAAGGAGGGCGATACAAGCTACAGCCGTCCTATAGGAACATTCAACGTGCTGTTCCAGCGTTCGCTTGCGCTTAACATGTGGAATACACTATGCTGTCCGTTCCGAATCAGCGCGGCGCAGTTGAGGAATCAGTTCGGTGACGACTGCGTGCTCCTTGAGTTCACAGGAGCTACCGACGAGACCATAGACTTCACTCCCGTGGATAGTGCCGAGGCAGGAATTCCTTACCTGCTGTGGCCCACCAAGGCAGCATCCGACAACACTAACTATGAGTTCGACAATGTTAGCGGCTTCGCAGAGGCTCCTACGGACGTAAGGCATGAAGGAATAACGTTTATCGGTACCTTCGTCAAGGGAACAGTACCAGCCAGGGCATACGTGTGGAGCCAGAACAAACTCTACCACCTGACATCCGACATGGACCTCTACGGCTTCCGCAGCTACATGTGGGAGGATGCGACGGGGCAGTCGAAGCTCAGCAACTGGACAATTGGCGGCTCGACAGCCATCGACGGCATCGTAGAGTCTTTCGACACCAAGCCCTACGACATCTACAACCTCAACGGACAGAAGGTCAAGACCAATGCTACATCGCTTGACGGACTGCCCAGCGGACTGTACATAGTGAACGGAAAGAAAGTAGTGAAAAGATAACAGACACAAATATGAGACATACATTATTATATATATGGGCCGTGGCAGTTTACATGATGCTCGGCTTAGGAACTGCTCAGGCTGACACCACACTGTGGAGCAACTACGCCCCCAAAGGGGTCTCATTCTCACAGACAGCAAGCATAGACTTTACGACACAGAGCATTAAGGCAGAGATAGACCTCAGCACATGCTCCTCATCCACAACGTGGGAGAATATCCTGTCGATAGGAACGGGCATCGGCGATTGGAACGGCTATTACAATGTCCATCTGTATTATACCGCAAGCGAAAAAAAGCTACAGCTGAACTGGGTCAATATGAGCAACGCCAGTGTACAGACAGACATAATACTCTCAAGCACTGACCTTACCGTAGAGCTGTCATCAGCCGGACTGAGCATAAACGGCGTAGTACATTCAGACTATCCAGGAACTGTTCTCTCCAGCTTGCTTTCGCAGACAAGCGTGCAGATAGGCAGCACACAGGGAAATACACGAAGCTATGCCACATATAAAGCTGTGACTATAACTGATGCCACAGAGACCTCCACATACGTAGTTCCAGAGTACGGCAAGTCCTACTATATCGTACCGGTGGATGACCCTACGAAGGCCATCACCGTGACAACGAGAAGCGTAGACGAGAGCTTGAAGGTCCAGTCTCTGACCAATGCCACTGGACAGCAGTGGACAGTTGTGAACAGTACCTTTGATTCAGGCTATCCATATCTCTTCAAGAGCGTCCTCTCAGGTCTTGCCATTGATATGGCCAACAATAACACATCGTTAAGTCCGCTGCAGTGGACGGATGAGGTGTCTTATGATAACAGCCAAAATGAGAATCAGGAGTTCTATCTCGTAAGTCAGGGTAACAATACCTATAAGCTCCGCGCAAAATACACGGATGGAGGTTCTACAACAATCTATTACCTTACAACCTCATCGGGCGAGATCATGACACGCACCACAGACGAGAGCGAAGCTGCTGTGTTCGGATTCATTCTTGTCGATGGATCATCAGAAGGTGGTGGCGAGTCAGGTGGTGGTGACTCTGGTGGCGGCAGCACTACGGAGACACCAAATCATGGCAGCTTCAATGTTAGCTGGGTCGCTGACCAGACGATATATGCCAAGTACAAGGAAGATGCACATGCTACATTCATGCCTTACGCCTCGACTGCAGCCCTGAAGGCAGACGTCAATTACCACAAGCCTTGGCTGACACCGGAGAATAACACAGAATACCAGAGCCTAAATGGTACATGGAAATTCAAGTTCAATTCAGGAACATCGGGTACACCAGGCTCATACAATTATTATTCAGAGCCCCTTGATGATAGCGGATGGGACGACATTAAGGTTCCACTGTCATGGGAGGTGGCCGGTTACGGCAAGCCTGTATATACTAATGTCGGTTACCCGTTCTTAAGCAGCGCCCCAGATGCAAATACAGGATATACATCTTATGGTGTTCAAGACCACAACGCAACGGGCTTCTACCGCAGGACGATGAATATACCCGAGGACTGGAGCGACAAGAGGATATTCCTGCACTTCGACGGAGCGTACAGTGCGATAGTGGTATGGGTGAACGGCAACTTCGTGGGTTACTCGCAAAGTTCGAACACCGATGCTGAGTTTGACCTCACAGGCTTCGTCTCTACAGGCGACAACCAGCTGTCGGTATGCGTATACCGCTGGTGCGACGGCTCTTACTTAGAGGGCCAGGACATGTGGCATCTGTCGGGAATACACCGTGATGTATATCTCGTTGCTACCCCGAAGACCTTCGTCAGCGACCACGTGATAACATTCTCGGCATCGAATACCGCCGCCACAGCAGGAAGCATGAGCGTAGCCCTGACAATGGACAACCGTGACGGAGGCTCGGCAACAAAGACTGTAGATGTCACCCTGCTCGACAATGATGACAACGAGATAGCCTCTGGCTCTACCACATTCTCCATGTCATCGGCAACAACTACAACCAAGACCGTTACCCTCTCCGGACTCTCAGGCCTGAAGGCATGGAGCTGCGAGGAGCCAAACCTGTATACCGTGCTCATAAGCCAGAAGGATGCCAGCGGCAACGAGGAAATGGCATTCTCTACACGCTATGGCTTCCGCAATATCACACAAAGCGACAATACCGTGCTCATCAACGGACAAAGGGTCTACTTCAAGGGCGTGAACACTCAGGACACCGACCCATTGACGGGCCGTGCCATACGCCTGGAAACCATGCTGCGTGATGTGGAGCTGATGAAGCAGGCAAATATCAATACCGTGCGCACCAGCCACTATCCACGCCAGCCGAAGATGTATGCCATGTTCGATGCCTACGGACTCTACTGTATGGACGAGGCAGACGTGGAGTGCCACTATGTAGGAACTGCTATCTCCAGCAACAGCTCTTGGCAGAATGCAATGAACGACCGTGCAGAGCGCATGGTGAAGCGCGACCGTAACCATCCGTCCGTCATCTTCTGGTCGTTGGGTAACGAGTGTGGAGCAGGAAGCAACTTCAGAGGAATGTACAATATGGTGAAGAGCCTCGACAGCCGACTGATACACAACGAGCAGAACCAGAGTTACAGCGACCTCGGCTCGAACATGTATCCTACGATAGAGAGACTAAACAGCAACAAGAGCGGATATAACGGCATGCCTTACTTCATCTGTGAGTACGAACATGCAATGGGCAACTCATTAGGAGGATTGCAGGAGTATTGGGATATCATAGAGAGCAGCACGGGTATCATCGGCGCATGTATCTGGGACTTCGTGGACCAGAGCATCTATAACCCAACGAAGATTGCAGCAGGAACGCTGAAGGACGCCAACGGCTTCAACTACTATGTTTCTGGCTATGACTACAATTCAACAGGTGGCGTGAACTACGGCTTCCAGGGCAACTTCCTCAACAACGGTCTTATCACTGCCGACCGCCAGTGGAGCGCAGAGCTTGCCGAGGTGAAGAACGTATATAAGAACGTGACATTCTCATCGCTGAGCAACAAGACGCTGACGATAAAGAACAAGAACAATTTCGTCAATCTGAACAAGTATGCCCTGCAATGGTTCGTGCTGAAGGACGGACGGCGCGTGGAGAGCGGTATCGTAAGCATGCCGTCGATAGCAGCCGGAAGAACAGGCACGGTAAGCATACCTTACACTACCTCTACGACAACGGACGCAGAGTATATCCTGCATCTACAGCTCTGCCTCGCAGAGGACGAGATGTGGGCATACAAGGGATATCCTGTAGCCGAGGGTGAGTTTACGCTGGCATCATGGCCATCGCTGCCAACGGTAAGCACATCGTCAGGATCTATCTCGGTAAGCGGAACAACGGTAAGCGGAACGACACCATCGGGCAAGGCATGGAGCATCAGATTCAGCAGCGGCAAGATGTCATCATGGACATACGGTGGTCAGTCGCTTATGTATGCTGCTCCCGACTTCAACAGCTATCGTGACATAGACAACGACCGTAGCCTTTCTGCTACATGTGTCAACAGCAGCAATACAAGCGTCACATCTGCTCTTGCCAAGAGCGGAAACAAGGCGACAATGACTATGAGGGGAACGGCAACCAACTGCTCGTACACAATAGCATATACATTCTATCCCGACGCCACGGTGGATATGGTAGTGACGTTCTCCCCAACGGGTGTAACACGCCGCATCGGACTGGGCATGCAGTTCCCCAGCGGCTTCGAGCAGGTGGAGTACTACGGCCGTGGCCCATGGTCTAACTACGTAGACCGCAAGACAGGCTCATGGCTCGGACGATATACCACTACGGTAGACGACTTCATGGAGGAATTCCCGCATCCGCAGACATTCGGCGACCATCAGGACCTCCGTGAGCTGACGCTGACGAACAGCTCTGCCAACGTGAAGCTCAATGTGAAGACAAGCGGACAGGTGGCATTCTCGCTCGGACACTTCGACGAGAAATCATGGTACGGCTCTGGCGACACTATGTGGTCCGACGGTCTCCACTGGTATGACATGACTAAGCAGTCGCAGATATATGCGCACTTCGACTACTACCAGCGTGGACTTGGCAACAATAGTTGCGGTGGCGACCAGGCTCTGTCGCAGTACCAATGTCCGACGAGCGGCAGCTACACCTATACGCTGAGGTTTAAGCCGGAATAGACTGTTTCGTAACTAATAATCGCACTAACCCAACGATTTTTTCCCCTCGGTAGAGTGGAAGCTTCCGTTGGGTTAGTGCTATTTTTTATTTTAACAGTAAACAAAAGAAAGGAAGGGATGAAGCCTCACCCCCAGCCCCTCTCCAAGGGGAGAAGCCTCACCCCCAGCCCCTCTCCAAGGGGAGAGGGGAGGTAGTAAACTTAGAGGGTGCGATGTTGTCACACGGATGACACTGATGACACGGATGGTCAGGACAGGGGCATACAGACAAAATCTGTGAAATCCGTGAAATCTGTGGGACAAGCAAAATAGTAAAACTACATTGTCAGCTTGTTTTTTTGCAGATTTTATTCGGTTAAGAATATGTATTGTGCACAAAAGTCCCTCATAAAAATGTTGTATTGTGCACAAAAGTCCCTCATAAAAATGTTGTATTATGCATAAAAGTCCCTCATAAAAATGCGATGATATTTTGTAATATGGTGATTATTACGTACTTTTGCAGACAAATTGCAAAATCTGTAATGTAATGGAAAGAGAGATAATGAAAAACCTCATAAAATGGAGGGATAGAAGCGACCGCAAACCACTTATCCTGCTTGGCGCCCGACAAGTAGGCAAGACATATATCCTCAAGGAGTTCGGAAGGAGATATTATGAACAAACGGCATACATAAACTGTGATGATAACGAAATGGTCAAGGACCTTTTTCTACCCGACTATGACATCAGACGCATCCTGCTCGCTATTAGTTCTATAACTAATGTTAGCATCAAACCGGGCAAAACCCTCATAATTCTTGACGAGATACAAGAACTGAAAAGAGGACTTAATGCCTTGAAATATTTTTGCGAGAACGCCCCCGAATATCATGTTGCAGTAGCAGGATCATTGCTCGGCATTACTCTTCATCAGGGTGAGTCATACCCTGTTGGAAAAGTAAACACCTTAAATATCCAACCAATGACATACGAGGAGTTTCTCATGGCTAAAGGACAGAAGCAAATGTATGAAATGCTGAAGAACAGACAATGGGATGTCGTTGCCAGCATGCGAAGCTTGTATATTCAATCGCTCAGGGAATATTATTTCACTGGAGGCATGCCTGAAGCTGTGAAGAAACACCTTGAAACAAATGACACCGTACAGGTGAGGGAAATACAAAAGGAGATTCTTCTTGCCTATGATAAGGACATATCCAAACATGCGCCCACGAATGAAGCCGTAAGAATAAACCAAGTGTGGAAATCCATACCTGCACAACTCGCAAAGGAAAACCGCAAATTCGTATATGGTGCTGTGAGAAAAGGTGCAAGGGCTAAGGATTTTGAGATTGCCATACAATGGCTTCTCGATGCCGGTTTGGTTTACAAGATAGACAGGGTGAGCAAACCAGGTATGCCATTAGGGTGCTATGCAGATTTTTCATCATTCAAACTGTATATGCTCGACTGCGGACTACTCGGTGCAATGAACGACATGCCGCCCTCGCTGATGCTGCTACCCAACAAGATGAAAGAAAGCAAGGGCAGTTTCACTGAGAACTTCGTATGTTCACAGCTACATAATTGCCGAAATCTATCGGTATTCTACTACAGCAAGGAAAACAGTACCCAGGAGGTGGATTTCGTGGTCCAGCACGACGCTGACATTGTTGCCGTAGAAGTTAAATCAGAGGAAAACCTTCAATCAAAATCCCTCAAGGCTTTCCACAACGAGAACCCCGAAGTAAGTTGCCTACGAACCTCAATGGCTGACTACCGTGAGGAGGATTGGGTAGTCAATGTTCCTCTATATGCTATCAAAAGCTATTGGGATGTATCGGCATCTTACTAAAAAGCACAACGGGTAAATCGTGCATATTTTAAACCACAGAGTTTAAGAGATATAGAGTATTTATACTAATGAAAGAGGGTGAATGCCAAGGCATTTAGAGCTCATAGAGAGCTGCGCATCATGTTTGCCGCAAGGAAACTCTGTGTCCTCTGTCACTTGCGACCTACTCTATAAAATCACAAATCTCTTTTTACCTTACCCTTCGGACGGTGACCGTTGGTTCTCTTTAACTCTGTGGTTTAAATATGCGTGCAAAATGATTGCAAGAGGCAAGGACATTAAGCATCCCCTCGCATGGCTGACCTGGACGCATAGCAGCCCCCTACCCATTTTTGTGGGAGGGGGGATGTTTTAATAGACAATTTTTCTGCCATCGATTATGTACACACCATGCCTTACGGTGTTGACCTTTCTTCCTGTCAGATCATATATTACATTAGATTGAGGCGTTCGTCCTGGCATATCCGAGATAGTACTTGGAATATCTCCAAGATATGTAAGTTTGAAGTCATCAACCTTGAAAAATCCGTTCGACTTGGCGCCGATGGTTAGCATACCATCGCTTACGTTAGCATATACGGTCATGACGTGACTCAGATCCCAGTCATTCTCTGCCCACGAACCCTCAAAGCTGCAATACTCACCTTCAGGCAATGTGTTGTATGCACTGGCATCACCTGCCAGCATGCTATTTTCACCTGCAAAGATTCGAGCTAGGTTGCCATTCTCTGTGTGATTGTTCATGAGCCGTGCAGTAAGCTTCCAACGTCCATTAGGCAGACCTGTCAGTGTTTGAGAAAGCTCCATATTACCATAGGCTCCCCAGTGCCATACACCCCAGATGAAGTATCCATCTGCATTATTTGCATCGGTGTTTGCTCCACACCACGCCCACTGAGTGGCATCTGTCACCTCATTACCATCCTTTGTCATTATCCATCCAAAGGGTACGGAACTGTTTGTGTTATGCTGCGAGGAGGTATTTTCGAAACTTGGATTCACTATGCCATACGATGCTGGAACATCCTGCTCGTAGTTAGCCGTTGATGCTACGATTACATTCTTAATATCCTCTACAGACTGCAACAAATCCTCTGTTGTGTTATCAGCCCTGTTGTACACTACAATGGCATTGTCGTATGCATCTGCCGCTGCCATGATACCCCTTTCGCACATCTGCGATGCCTCAACGAGATACTGGTAGAGACTGAGCTTTGCGTCATTGTATTTCTTGACGTCTGCATTATTGATGTCTGTCGTACGCACAAAAGACCAGTGAGTAGTTTCTGATGTTTTGTCAGTAGTGCTGCCGTCAACATAGTTCACTACCCAGTCGGCACTGCCGTTCATAACCATCTCATGTCCCTCGCCAGGCTTGTCGCCGTCAAGAAGAAGCACGAAGCCGTTACCCTCTTTTGTGCTGCTTTCGACATAACTGACATTCCATAACATCTCATTTTCGGTTATCTGCACATTTGAGCCATTGCTTCGTCCCATGTACTTACCCTTACCTGGTTCTGAACTTATCTGAAAAGACCACAAAATCTTTCCATCCCTCTGATGCTCATGTGCTATGAAGGTCACATCGTCCATCTTGCCGTCGGAATGAGTACGCAGATATGTGCCCCATTCCCAATAGAAATTACGGTTGGCAAGAGTTGTGTTGCTGTTCTGTATGGCATACTCCTCGCCATCTACAAGAAGCTTTACAGGTTCGCCTGTGGTCTTAGGCGTGGGATATGAGAGTGTCTGATAATCCTCTGAATCATCGCTGATAGAATCCTGTGGAGCAAGGTCTTGTTCCTTAACCAGCTGTTTGATAGCTGCATAAGTAGATTGGAGACCAGCAGCCTGCTTGATGGTTTCGGATACATTCTTGTTGTTGGTACCCCATGTGTTATGTGATCCGTTCTTGTTCTTTGAGATCTCGCCACGTTCACACCAGTTGTTCTTGACAGTATAGTAGTCTGTTCCCTCGTCCGTATATAGGTCAAACTGAGCGTGCGCCATATTCTCCCACATGATAGGGTTGAACATAGGATTGCCTACATCTTCTATTCGATTGTTTTCAATTGATGAGTTTGGCTGCGAAGATAATGTATAGATGGCACCGCCATCGCGCATCTGGTTGCAGAAGCTGTGTATGTAGTTGGCAGTGATGTGATTGTCATGCATACAGCTTGACTCCTTGGTCCATCCCCATCCCACACTGATAGCAGAATAAGGAGTGTCGTAGATCTCATTGTGACTGATGGTAACACTCGATGCATAGCCGATGCAGATTCCCAGACAGCCCCAGTCCTCTGTTGCAGGATGAGCAATGTAGTTGTTGTCAATGACTATGCTGTCGCACACAACATCTGGATTCTCGGGATTGTAGGCTTCGTGGGCTTCAAAGTTCTCGTCACCGAAGTAGCCTGCAAGGATAGCTGTTCCACCAATGTCGCTGAAGGTACAGCCACGCACTATCATCTGCTTGTTGCCAGCAACAAAGTCTATAGCCGTAGATGCTGTCTGAGTGAAATTGCAACCCTCAAACGTAACAGAACGTGCATTGCTCACACTGACTGCCGAAGCAGGTCGTCCTACCCATGCCACATTGCCTGCACGTGAAGAAGGATCAGTATAGGCATTATAGAGCCATTGACCTGCCTGCAATGGCACATGTCCCTGTTGTGAAGGACGCAACCATGTGCTATGTGCGAAGGTAATTCCACGGAAGGTGATGTTCTCAATCTTATTGTCATTGTCGCCTGTTAGGTTGACTAGTGTTTCAAGCATTGGCGCAACGGCTTCGGTCGTTTCAGGTGTCTCACCACAGCGAGGCCAGTAATACACCACCCCCTGCTCGCCATCGGCATACCACTCCTGAGGACGATTGAGGAGCTCTATCGCGTTGGAGAGGTAGAACATGTGATTGGTAGAGCTGCTTGCATCAGCACGAAGGATAGGCCATGGACGTTTGAACTCAATGCCACTCTCCGGACTCTTGAAAGTGAAGATGCTGTGCTCGCCTGCCGAGGTGATGCCATCTACACGCATAACATTCGTAACCCAGTCCTGAATGATAGTCATCTCCAGTCCGTCGGCATTGGCAAATTTCTGTGTAGGGCGTGGAACAATGAGCTCACCCTTCGACTTGTTCACAGAGAAAATACGAGGAAGCGACTGCTTGTCGAATGTGCTTGCGCGTCGCATCTTGTTCTTGCCTATCCACATTTGGCGGAAAGGAACTGCAGCCCCTTCACACTGTGGAATGGTGGCTTTCCATACATGTCCCTGAGCAATGGTTGGCAGACCTTCTATGCTTTCAGCTATCTCCCAGTTGCGGATGACAGCTCCGCCACTCAGCATAACGCTTTGTCCTTCTTCTGCCTCAATGATGGTTGGCGACTCTGGCGTACCACTATCTTCGGCAGTCAGTGCCAGTGTGCTATTCAGATAATACGTTCCACCCTTGAGCACTACGTGAACCTCTCCAAGCGGTTTTCCTGCCTTTCGCAATTCCCTCACCATCTGCAACGCCTTTTGTAGCGTTGCCAAAGGGGTGTCTTGCGCTCCGCTGTTTGCATCATTACCGTTGGGCGAAACCCAAACGGTTGTGACAGGCAGTTGTTCGTCTGCTCTGGCTTCCGTTGCCGGTAGTGCCAGAAGTAATGACATCAGGCAAGCTCCAGCTTGCAATGCCATGAATAGATTGTGTCTTGTTGCCATTTTGATTAAACTTTTGATTAATTGAAATGATGGCGCAAAAGTATCCCTTTTGTAGCAGAAAAGGGTTCAAAATAGGCTTATTGTGGGGTAAAAAGGGTTTCATGACACGTTTATACCCCCGTTTGACACGTTTTTTACCCCTGATCGTCGAATATCTCCGTTGACTTTTGATAGCTTCGTACATAATCCGTAGGAGTCTTGCCAAACATGTCCTTGAAGCAGCGAGTGAAGTATTTTGGTGTTGAGAAACCGGTGGCATACGCAATTTCAGACACGGTCATCGTACGACCCTGCAACATCTCACAGGCACGTTTCATACGGATGTTACGGATAAAGTCAGATGGTGTCATATCGGTCTCGGTCTTCAGCTGACGATAGAGAGTACTCTTGCTCATACCTATCTCTGCCAACAATTGTTCCAACCCAAAGTCTGAGTCGTCAAGGTGCTGGTCGATGATGGCAACCATCTTGTCCGTGAGGTGGTGATCGGCAGTTATGACTGCCACCTTAGCTTGCATCACCTCAGTTTCCAATCTTCGTTGATGGCGACGCCGAACGTGCCATACTGTTACCGCCAATACCGCTATTGCTATTACTATATATATAATGTAAGCTACGGTCGTCTCATACCATGCTGGGAGTCGCTCCAATGTTGCTACTCCAAAAGGTTTACTCCACTTTCCATCAGGTTGCTCAATGCGAACTTCGAGATTGAAGGTTCCACACGGGAGTGATGTAATAGTGATTTGATGGTATGTAGATTCAAGTTCAGACCACATGTCCTCAAATCCCTTAAGACGATACTGCATGTGCTGCTTCATGCCTGTATAGTATGCTAACTGAGACAACCGCAACTCTATGTTGTGGGCATCGGATGGCAGGATGGCATGACTGAATGAACTCTCTGATGCGTTATTGTTGTTGAAAAAAATACTCGTACCATCCAGCAGGACGTCTGTCAGTACAGGGCATGAAACTCTGGAAGACTTCGTATTACGCTGTTCAGGCAAGTGAGTGAAGCCACCATATCCACCAGCAAGGACACCGTCTCCATCAGTACATATAGCGCGATGACGGAAACTGAGGATATTGACAATTTCGTCTGTGACCGGATAGATAGTAGCACATTTGCGTTGCAGGTTATAGCACACAACCTTCTTGTTATTCATCAGCCACACAGAGGTCCGTGTAGAGACGATATCCTCGCAAAGTCCGTCACGTAGCAATGTATCTACAGGCGATGGGTGGAACTTCTTCATATGCCGGTCGCTGCTGAAGGTCCTGCCCATGGATGTCGCCAACCAGAGGCCGTCGTTGCTGTCAAGGCTCATGGCTATAACCCTCTCGTTGTCCGACAGCATATCGAGTGCGGCGGCAGTACTGCATGTCAAATACCTTTCTTCAGCCTTGCAGCGGTAAAGACTGTGGCCTGCCGCACACAGCATGGTGCCCGTCTTAGTTGATTGAGTGATGGCAGTTGGAGATTTGATGTCTGCAACGGCTATGGTCTTGCCTACATCTGTTAGTCTTGCAGCCAGATGCCGAGGCGTAAGCATCCAAACAATGCCACCGTTGTCCTCACAGATGTCTAAGATGGGACATGAATCTTTCAGCACAGCTTCCAAATCCAGTTTGTCCTCCACGGACACACGCCCCTGATCACGAGTAAGGCGATAGGCCGTCGAATAGTATTTCTGTGCTACCCACACGGATTCATTTTTACGTGAAGGACGAATAACCGACATCTCTGGTAGGTTCAGGTTTCGAAGGCTGGTCATCTCATTGCGGGCACGATCATACAACTGCAAGCCATTGCGTTGCCAGTTCAGCCAGATATAGTTGCCATCAGCATGCACGTTGTACAGGTCTTCATCAGTCTGCCACGAAGTCAGAAGAGGGTGATAGCTGAGGATGCCCGAAGAGTCAAAGCTTACAATGGAACTCTCATCGTTAGCCGCCAGCCAGATATTACCCACGTTATCACATATCATATTGGTGTACTCGTGGCGTGGTGACAAGTAGGCTGTCAGGTCTATTGGTTTCAACCTTCCGCCTGCATATTCGAGCACATAGAGTTTCTTGTACGACAACATCCACAGCCAGCGCTTTGTCCTATCTTGCTGTATGCAGAAGAATATATCCTCCTCGCCTCCTTCGTCATTGTCCTGCACATGATGCTGCAACCAACAGTCGCCTTTAGCTTTCGCCTTTTCGGGCAGATACTGCCACAATCCTTGCCCCCAGGTTCCAAACCAATAGCGTCCATCCGCATCCTCAAACATAGTGCATGCCACACCATCAGGTATGGGTTTGACGGCGTCGAACCGCTTGCCACGCCCCCTCATCAGGGTGCCATCGCTGCACAGCAGCCAGAGCATGCCCTTGCTGTCCATGTATAGAGCATTGATATTGTGCTTCCCATTCTTGTTGCCAAACGGGTTGACCTGTTCAATCTGAGTACAGGTGGCATCGCAATGGTACAACTCTGTGCCAATAGCCAGCCACATGCCACCGTCACTATCGTTGCACATGCTGTTTGTCCATTTGCCACGGATGCGCTTGTCTGTAGGTTGAAAGAAATGTCCCTTTGCTTTGTCATAAAGGGTCAAGCCACCACTGGTACATATCCACAGCAGCTGGTCGGTGTCAACAATATTCGAAATATTGTTGTCGGCTAGAAGGTGTGTGCGCGAGTCGGTGTTACGGAAGTTCGTCAGCCAATGTCCATCCCAGCGCTGCAGACTTGACGCAGTGCCAATCCAGATGTAGCCCTCACGGTCCTGAAAGATTTCATAGATATTATTAGTGTATAACTGACGGACGAAGGGAAATGGTCGTACCACTATGTTTTGTGCGGCGATATTGAGACAATATGCCACTGCAAAAAAAAATGTAACAAGCCACTTTGGGTACTTGAGTGTTCTGAAAAGGCAAAAATCATCACCGCCGTTAGTTTTATCTATTGCACTACTCATTATTATAAAGATTATTTTCTCTTAATCTGTGTCCTCCGTGGATTATTTACTTTCCCTCCATTCTTGTCCCACAGATTTCACAGATTTCACAGATTTTATCTGTATACCCCTGTCCTGAACATCGCATCCTTTGAGCTTACTACCTCCCCTCTCCCCTTGGAGAGGGGCCGGGGGTGAGGCTTTTTCCTCTCCATTTTGTCCCACAGATTTCACAGATTTCACAGATTTTGTCTGTATGCCCCTGTCCTGACCATCGCATCCTTTAAGCTTACTACCTCCCCTCTCCCCTTGGAGAGGGGCTGGGGGTGAGGCTTTTCTTCCTCTCCCCTTGGAGAGGGGCCGGGGGTGAGGCTACTTTGTTCCTAAGTAGAAGCCGGGCTCGGGTGGCTGGTTGTATGCCACGTTCTCGGTGGCTACGCTCAGTCGGTAGGGTATGTCCTCCATGAGGCAGGGGATGCGATGGGGTGTTGGAATGTCGGTGACATATAGGCGTAGGAGGGTGCTGGCCTCATCGCGTATGAGCACCTCCTCGCGCCAGTCGCCGATGATGTCGCCGCTTAAGCAGGGGTTGGACTTTGTCCAGTTGTTGAACCTACCATCAAAACGCTTGATGATGTCTACGCGTCCCGTCTTCCAGTCGTATTTCTGTACGCTCTCATGGTCGAGCAATTCGCGCAGCAGGTCGCCGTCCCACCAGATGCCGAAGTTGGTGGACATACCTCTTCTCTTCTTCCTGTCCATTGTTGGCTCCTCGTATTCTGCAGGCTTCACCAGCTCGCCCTTTACGTTTCTGATGCCCCCGCTGTTGGCACTCCACATCTCCACTCCGGGATTTGTTGGGTCGATGTCAGCAGCCATGCACCTTCCGACATCGAAGTTGGCCGGCAGCTGGAATATCACCTTGCCAGTGGCAGCATCACGGAAGTCAGAGCCGTCGCGGCGGTTCTCGTGGCAGTCCCATACCTGCAGCTTGTCGCTGTCAGGATAGAATGGCATGAGGTGCAGGGCATCGCCATGTCCGAAGCCAGTGTTGTAGAGTCCCCGTCCGTCGTGGTCTACCGCCATGGAGCCGAACGTTATTTCGTCCTTTCCGTCGCCATCGACATCAGCAATGCGCAGGTTGTGGTTGCCCTGTCCGGCATAGCTCTTCCATTCGGGGTTGTTGGTGTCGAAGACCCATCGTGAGGATAGCTCCTTGCCATCCCAGTCCCATGCCGCTATGACGGTGCGCGTGTAGTAGCCTCGGCAGAAGATTGCCGATGCGCGGTGGCCGTCGAGGTATCCCACTCCCGCAAGGTAGCGTTCGGATCGGTTACCGTAGCTGTCGCCCCAGCTGCCGAGCGGTCCACGGTCAGGGATGTAGTCAACAGTCTTCATGGCCTCGCCCGTCAGTCCGTTGAAGACGGTAAGGTATTCCGGGCCATCCATGATGCGTCCGAGGCATTTGCCCTGCTGATGGCATCGCCAGTCTTTCGTCGGGTCACCGATAGCCTTTCCTTTGCCGTCGATAGTGCCGTCGGCAGTCTTCATCATCAGCTCCGCCCTTCCGTCACCCTCGAGGTCGTAGGCGATAAACTGCGTATAGTGTGCTCCGGCCCTGATGTTGCGTCCCATGTCTATGCGCCACAGCCTTGTGCCGTCGAGCTTCAGGCAGTCGAAGAAGACATTGCCCGTATAGCGCGTATGTGAGTTGTCGGCAGCATTGGACGGCTCCCATTTCAGGATAATCTCGTATTCTCCATCCCCATCTACATCAGCCACGGAGCAGTCGTTGGCCGAGTAGGTGCAACTCTTGCCGTCGGGCATGGTCATCTCTGCAGGCTTGTCTATTTTTATCGGCAGATAGCCTTCGGGAGCATTGGCCGTGAGCAGGAATGAGCCGTTGGCACTGCCTCCCCTTACCTCGTAGGTGGCATCAGAAGGCAGTGGCTGCTCGTCGATGAAGAATGTTCCGCCGTCTGCTATTGGCTTGCTGTTCAGTTTCTTGCCGTTGCGGTAAACGTCGAAGGGAGTGTCAGCCAGGTCGGCTTTGAGCAGCCGCCATGATACCGTCACCGTTCCGTTGCTCTTTATGGCCACTACGCCCCTGTTGAGCTTTTCCCTGCAGATGTGCTGCATGTCGTAGCGTGGCTGTGCCGAGACGGTAGGTGTGCCAAGGAGGCAAGCTAAGGATAGAAGAATAGTCTGTTTCATGATTTGTTTTACCAAAATTCCGTAGCACATTAGTTTAACTATTATTGTAAGTTCCTGAGCAACAAAGAGTCCTTGCTTATGGCAAGCGTCAAAGCCGAGCGGCACAGGAATTTGTCATGTCAGATTTTTCACCTATTCTTATTGTTGCAAATCAAAATATGTATAAAACCCAACAGACAGGGCAAAGATAGTAATAAAATCCGAGAAACTCACTCCTTTTGGATGCATATTTTCAAATAATGGAGCAATTCGGTTCATCAGAAATATGGAGTGACGCATAATAATATATTATTCCTGAAGTATATTATTAAATGAAGTGGGTGAAACCGTTTGCCATAGGAGATGAATACGTTTGCATCCCTGATAAGGTTAATAACCTTACGGCTGAAAGGTTATTAACCTTACGGCCTTAAGGTTATTAACCTTATCGGCAATGATATATATATGCATAGACCACGCAACAATATATTGTCACTCGAGATATAGCATGAACCAGCAATTCCCTGACTTCATCACTTTTTATGCGCCATCATATAGCGTATGATGATAATCAACGAGTCACGTGGAATAATCAGGTGGTTTGGGGTGGCGCATGCGAAAAATGTGTTTCAGTTTCAGCGAACAGCAATCTTAGCTGTTGCTTTCCATCCATTTCCGTTCTCCACCCTGATGATGAAGATACCTTTTCCTGTGATTGCAGGCAGCATCGTCGTTGTTCCCACGAAATCGTGGTTTGCCGTTAGCCTTCCATTCTCGTCGTATACGATAGCTTTGAAATGCTGTGTGCCAGAGGCGTTGCATACGGTGAGCATCACCCTTCCGCCCATTGTCGTTGTTATGCGCAGGTTGTTGGTTTCCTCTGTTGCGACAGTGCTTTTTATTCCTGTCGTTCCAGTTTCCTTCTCGTATGCTCCGAGGTCAGGAGCCGTTCCGGTGTAGGCTATGCCTTCCACTTCAATGCCTCTGTACAGCGTAGCCTCTACCGGTGTTCCTTTGTCAATGAGGAACGACTCGTCCTTTATCCTTGCGAAGGTGGAATAAGGCAGACTGCCGTCGTCATTTCTGGGAGCGATGAGCATGGCATGGTTCTCTGTGTCGATGAATTGGTCTGGCGAAGCTTTTCTGAACTCGCATGTCGTTGTTGTCAGTCCATTGAGCGAGGTGTCAACCTGGAATCGTCCATATTGTCCGTATTTTCCTTCTTCTCCAGCCTTGGGCAGACCGGTGCTTGTGTCTATTTTGTCCGTAGCCTCATTGTCGTTGATGGCGATACAGTTAGTGAGTCTGACGACATGACCGTCAGCTATCGACTCGTAGATTCTATATGAGTAAGCCTTGTCGCTTATGCTCTTCAGCGTCATGCCCGTGCAGTTGTTCATGATGATGTCGCCTGCATTGTGGTTTTGGTCGAATCCCTTCGACTTGTTGCAGACAGCAAGACATCTGTTCATGTAAAGGTTCATTGCCCCCTGGTCGCTTCCCATCTTGAATCCGTTACCGTTGCCGCTTGGCGCTATGGTGTTCTCGTCGAGGAATCCGTTCTTGTACGTCAGACACTCTTCAAGAATGACCGTCATATTGTCACCGAAGCCACCGTCCTTCTTATAGAAGACATCCCATCCATCGTCGGAGTTGCACCATGCCCGGCATCCATAGAAATAGTTGCCGTCGCCTACGGAAATCTTCGGAGCGAAGCCATCGGCGTCACCCTGTCCTTCGTCGCAGTTAAGGTAAGAGTCGCAGTTGATGATGCGGTTGTTTGAGGCGAGGTTTTTCATCTGTAGTCCAGAATCACCGTTGCGATAGAAGTTGCACTCTTCTATGATGTTATCGTGTGCCTGGTCTGTTGCGTTGATGATGTCCTGAGCCGTGCCTCCATCAGGTTTGTTCCTTTCGATGAGCATACCATTGTCGCTTGCGTTCGTTATGTCGATGCGGTAGAAGTGCCAGTAGCTGCCGCATAGTCTGATGCCCTGATATGGATTGTCAGAGTGTGAGTGGTAGGGCATGCCGGAGAAGTCGAGCACAGCGCGTCCTCCCTTTGCGAAGACATTGATGTATGCATCTTCTCTTCCGTTGTGCAGGATGTTGATGCGTGCGTCATATACGTATGTTCCCGCCATCATAAATATGGTGTCGCCAGCTTGAGCCATGTCAGCAGCTTTCTGCAGAGAGAAGAAAGGAGCTGCCTCCGAGCCATCTCCTGTCTCGTCATTTCCTGTAGGTGCGCAATGGATTATCTGTCCGTCGAAGTCGGGAATGACAAGATCTCCCGTCGTGATGCTTCTTTCGTCGCCGTATGCCGTGCCGGCCTTTGTCGTAGCGAAAGCTCGGTAGTAGTAAGTTGTGTTAGGCAAGAGGCGCATGACGGCGTTGAAGCTGCCGTCGGCATCGATACCGTTGCCGATAGCCTTCGTTGACTTTTCTGTTGTTGGGAGAACATTCGTGCCATACACAACACCATATAATATAGGTGTCGCCCCTCCGTTGTCGGTTATTGTTCCACCGGAGTAAGCAGACATGGTGCTGTGGTCTGTCGATGTGGAATTCAGTATGGCCTCTGTCGTAGATAGCATAGCCATTGTAGCATCGTTGGTGCTGAAGGTGCTCACCTCTCCATATCCCGTGCCGGCACCTGTTATGGCGTATGCCCTGTAATATACTGTGGTTCCTGCTTCAATGCCTGTTATTTTTATCTGGAAGGGATTCTCTGTTGCCATCTGTTTGTAGTCGGCAGTCTTCGGGATACTATTCTCCGTGCTCCAGCAAACACCCCATTCAACCATATCCTTGTCACCTGTATCGAGGATTTCTCCTTCCACCGTTGCGCCGTTCTTTGTGATGTCCGTTGCGTCGCCCGTCCGCATCGTAGCTTTCGTTCCGGCAGCGAGGATAGACACCTGAATATTGTCCACGTCTGCATCGGCAGTGCCTTCATTAGCGAGTTTTATGCGGTTCACCTTGATATTGCTGATTGCCACATGGTTGGTGTACGACGTTTTGTCTGTCGCTACCGTTGAATGTAGCGTCCATGTCTTTCCTCCGTCTTCGGAAGTATAAACAGTGATGCTCCTGTCGCCACGTCCCTCCATGAACGACAATTCCTTGGCACCGCGGTCGAGCAGGGGCAGTACTACATAGCTGCCAATGTTCTTAGGCATACGCAGGTCGCGTGTGCCCATGCCAGTGCGCAGATAGCTTGAATTGGTACTTGAGCTTGCATTGACGTATATCCATTCACCGTAGGGAGCGTTGAACGTCTGTTCGGTTGCTGTGCGGCTCGACGGATAGATGCTCTTGTCTTCAAAGTCATGAGTGAAATAGAGCGGGTCGTCCTGGCAGTATGCCTGAAGGACTGACAAAGACGTGAGCAGTGCGATGACTGTTCGCAGTAGAAGAGAGTGTGCCATAATGTAGGATTATTATAGTTTGTTTTAATATATATACTTTTATAGTATGTGTTACTGGTAATAGTTTTAGTAGATGTCTCAATTATGCGTTGCAAAGATAACATTTTTTTTTAATCTTTCTTAATTGAGACAATAAATCTTTGGTATAGTATAGAAAAACAATTTCAATCCATCCCTTCTGTCCGACTATATAGCACCAGAGCCCATGGTGTCTCTCTCATCATCAAGCTGATAGGAATATTCCTGCTCGGTATTGTCCCACAGATGACACGGATTGTCAGGACAGAAAGAAGAGGGAGAAGCCTCACCCCCAGCCCCTCTCCAAGGGGAGAGGGGAGGTAGTAAGCTCAAAGGATGCGATAGTCAGGACAGGGGCCATACAGACAAAATCTGTGAAATCTGTGAAATCTGTGGGACAAAATGGAGGGTAAGTAAAAAAAACACGGATGACACGGATAGTCAGGACAGGGGCCTTACAGATAAAATCTGTGAAATCCGTGAAATCCGTGTGACAAGAACAGAGGATAAGGGAAAAAACCACGGATGACACGGATTGTCAGGACAGGGGCCATACAGACAAAATCTGTGAAATCTGTGAAATCCGTGGGACAAGAAAGAGGGTAAGTAATAAGTCCACAGATTACACAGATTACACAGATTTGGTCTGCAAGCAGCAGAATATCCCTTACGGTAAGGATTATTTCTTTTCGAGATGCCTTGCGTACTCGCATGCAGCGAGCAGGAACGCGCCTGTACCGAAGTTGGTGACGCTCTTCTGGTTAACGACCTGTCCCGGGATGGCCTTCTCGCCAATGGGCTGTACGTATCCCACTGTTCCGTCAGGCTGAAGAGCTATCGTGGCAAGGTATTCCCATGCCTTGTCGACAACCTTCTGGTATTTCTTCGACAGTATGCCGTTGTTGATGCCCCACTGTATGCCGTATGCGAAGAGAGCCGTACCGCTGGTCTCCCTGCCTGGTGCCTGCTCCGCGTCCATCATGGAGCGTGTCCAGTAGCCTTCTGCCTGCTGGCATGCTGCTACGCCCTTGACAATCTTCTTGTAGTACTTGATGTACTCCTTGCGGTTGGCATCATCCTTTGGCAGGTCCTGGAGTATCTTTGCGAAAGCTGCCACTACCCATCCGTCGCCACGTGCCCAGAAGTCCTTCTTGCCTGCTGCCGTGGTGTGCTTGGGGAAGACGTATTTGCCGTCGCGGAAGTATAGTCCAGTCTTCTTGTCGTACATGATGCTGTTGGCATATAGCCAGTTGTCGTGCATCTTGGTAAGATACTGCTTGTCGCCGGTGAGCTTGTACATCTTTGTCATCACAGGCATTACCATGTACAGGGCGTCTGCCCACCACCAGTAGTCGGAGGCATCGCTGTATGCCTCGAAGCCCATAACCTCCTTGGCTCTCTTAACCATGAACTCCTTGTCGGATGGTGCGAGCGGTGAGTTGTAGAGGTCTATGTATGTCTGGAAGCATATCTGCCAGTCGCCGAAGAGAACGAACTGATGTCCCTCACCGTAGGTTTTGTATTTCCACTTGGTGTTGTCGGTCTCGCGTGCTCCCTGCCAGAGGTTCTGCTCAGCCCAGTCGTATGAATACCGGTACCATTTGCGGTTGTTCATGTACTTTGCAGCCTCCATGTTTCCCGTGTGGTATACAGCAGGGTCCCAGAAGGAGCGTTCCTGCTTTGGATGGTTCTGCTGCCATGTGTCGTTGACCTTCGTGATAATGGTCTTCACCTCGGTGACTGTCCAGTCCTTGGCTGATGCTGACTGCATACCGAGGAATGCCAAGGCTATGATAAGTGTTCTTTTCATTGTTGGAATTTTTTTAGTGTTTGAGGAATAATTACCATTTATCCTTTGTCTGTATGTCGTCTGCCCATCGGTGGTCTTTGGGGAATGGCTGACCGCCCCATGCCTTTACCTGTGTCCATGGCTGTGCCTCGTCAGTCCAGAAAGGAGAGTCGGCGGGAAGGCCGAGAGGCATGAATGCGAGGGAGGTCATGTAGAGTGAGCCGTTGTTGGTGTACCAGTCGGCAATGTTCTTCTGTGAACCGCAGAAGCCTATGGTGAGGAAGCCGCCCTCGTTATAGTTGTTCTGCTGGTCGAACATGCGGTGCATGACCTTTGTCAGTGCCGCCCTTACCTGTCCGTTGCTGATGTCGGCAGGCAACTTCTGGTACCATGCCATGAGAGCCAATGGCTGCATGGCTGCCAGGCGGTAGGGTGTGGAGCGTCCGAAGACAGGGTAAGTGCCTTCGGGAGAGATGAAGCGCTCAAGGATGATGGAGAACTTCTGTGCCCTCTTCAGCTCGCGGTCGTAGTATTTCTTGTAGTCGAGGCGTGTGTTGGCCTTTGCGTCAACCATTGCCTGCAGGGTCTCAAGGTACATGGGGTGGAAGACGTAGCTGGAATAGTAGTCGAAGGCGAATACGGGGCCGTCGGCATACCATCCGTCACCAACATACCATTCCTCGGTCTTGCGGCAAGCCGTGTTAACACGGAACTCATCGTATTCAGCTCCTGCCTTGGCGAGGAAGCTCTCGATGATGCTTGAGAACAGGAACCAGTTGGTGTAGGGAGGGTCTACGCGTCGCAGTTGTGTGAACTCCTCGAAGTAGCGTTTCTTGGTAGTATCGTCGAGTGGCTCCCACAGCGTGGTGTATGCCCTGAGAAAACTCTCGGCCACGTATGCGGCATCTACGAGTGCCTGTCCGTGTCCTCTCCATGCGAGGTAGTCGGGATTGTTTGGGTCAACGGCATTCTTGTAGCTTGCCAATGCCCACTCCCTGAGCTGCTTGCGCTGTGCTCCCTCTGCGGTGTCATCGTCAGGCAGGGTCAGCCATGGTGCGATGCCTGCCATGAGCCTGCCGAAGCACTCCATGTAGGCAACCTTCTTGCTGCGTCCGTCCCAGTTGGGCGATACCTCAAGCTGCATGTTCTTCTGCAACTCGCCCTTTGCCATGTTCTCCAGCACTGGCTGCGCCATCTTGTAGGCCTGCTCGCACCAGTACTCACGGTCCGTCTGTTGTTTCTGTTTCTTCTTGGCTGCCACCGCCGATGCAGGCGTGAGCAACACAAGCATCACTACGAGTGATTTGATAAGTTTAAGGGTCATGTCTCTTAGGAATTTGTTGATAATTAATAGTGAGAATTTTAAGTTTTTGCAAAGATAGGAAATTTATTTTACTATAGCTTTCTTTCCCTTGCTTACTACAACACCCTTGTAGGAGTTGCCGACCTGCTGTCCTGCAAGGTTATAGAGCTTGTTGGCGTTGGCATCGTTGCTGACGTTAGTGATGCCAGTTGTTGTCTTCTGCAACAGGCGCAGGTTGTCTATATATAATAAGGTGTTGTTGGCAGCACCTTGGCTGGCAGAACAGCCGTAGCCAAGAGAAAGTACGATGTCAGTAGGGCTGTCGAGCGTGAAGTCGTAGACCATTACTTCCCACTGGCTGCGTGCTGACGGGTAGCGGTAGTCGGTGATACCGTTGTATGCCACGCCGGTAAGCGAGGTATTGGTGTTATTAGCCGTTGTCACCTTCTTGCCGTCATTGGACGTCTCGTTGGCACACTCGTACTTCATGTCCAATAGCAGGCGGTAGGTGCCGGCAGGAAGCGATACAGACTGAGTGATGGCGTTGTTGCCCATGTCCCAGGAGTTGAGGACGGTGAGCGTGCGGGCTCCACAGTTGTCGTCAGCTATCATGTGCGACGTCTTTGCGGCATAGTTTCCCACGCTGCTCGGACTTACGCAGAACATCGTCGAGCTATAGGGCATGGAGTACATGCGGCAATAGTTGCTGCCTCCAGAGAGCGTAGAGCCGGGAGTCCATCCTGCCACAGGCAGCACGTTTGGCCACTTGGCATTAGAGGCCGATACGCTGTTGGTGTAGCATGTGGCGTATGTGACACCGCTTGCCGTGATGTTGGAACTTACTTGTCCGTAGGTCTCGTCTTCCTCGAAGCTTGGGTTCTGCACCTTGTCTTCCGTAATGTCCGTATATCCTTCCGTGAGATTTTCTTCATTATCAACGGGAAACGTGCTCCCTTCCACCAGAAGGTCGCCTCCGCTGATAGTTACCTTTACACAACCAGTAGTCTTGAAAGTCTTCTCCACGATGCCCTTCTCAGTGATAGCCCTTACGGTGTACTCGCAGTCGCAGTCGGCTGTTGCCTGAAGGTATGCCACGTTGGCATCGTCCTTGTCGAGAACCGTTGTCAATGATGGGTCGTCAACGAATATCCTTGATACACTTGCCGAAGAGTTGTTTTGCTCTATTGCCACAGTCACCTTTCCAAATGTCGTCGGTACGCTGAGGACAGGATATCCGAGAATAGTCGTAGGCAGCTCGAAGGTCGCCTTCTCGTCGCTGTTGAAGTTTGAGATGATGGTATAGCGTGTGCCGTCAGGGTCAGCGGCGATAGCACCGTTCCATCCCTGCGGCAGCTTGTCGGTGAGCGTAATCAGCTCGTCGCTCATGCGCTTGGTCTCGTCTGCGCTGATGTTGCTGTAGTAGACGATGTTGCGGCGGTCTACGGTAGAGCCAGCTGTGAACGCCCTGCTTGATGTGGAGTAGGCAGGATAGAGCTTGGCCGTCATCACGGAGTTGTTGTTAGCCTTGTCACCGAATGCCATGCCCTTGTCGCCATTGTGTGCCACGATGCCGAGTGCGTTGTCGATATTCACCCATGGAGAGGTGAAGGTCAGCAGCTGCGAGCCATCCGAAAGCTTGTGAGTATCTTCATAGTAGAGAGTGCGCTGAGTCTTTGTCAGCTCGTCTACCGATATGGCAGTCAGTCCGCCCTGCTCCTTTGTTATGGTACCGTCGGCAAGAGCCGTCACGTTGTCGAGATAGATTACAGCGTTGCCTGGAGTGGAGTAGATGACAAAGCGGTTGTTGAGAGTGGCGTCGTTGGTATTCAGCTCACCATTCATCACCCATGCGTTGCCATCGAACTGGTAGATGCCGTTGACAACGGGAGTAGCGTTGGTGCCTTTGCCGCTGACGGTATAGAAGCCGAGGAAGTTTCCGGTGTTGTTCTGCTTGAACGGCACGACAATCTTGTTCTTGTCAACAGAGTTGGCGGCAATGTAGCCAGTGTAGCTGCTGATGCCCGGTGCCCATGAGAAGGTTGTGAATCGGTCCTTGGTATATGCCCTCACGATGTTCTGTTCCTTGATGTGCTTGGCCTCGGAGTGTCTTGCGCGGAATGTCTCGAAGTCGGTAGGCTGCATGTCGGCGGTAGAGGCAACGAGGTGCATGAGGTAGGACATCATGACGCGGTGAGCCTCGACACCCATGCGGCGTGCTCCGATATCAGAGCGCAGCAGCCACGAGCCATCCTCCGTGGTAGTCTGTCGTGCCTTGATCATCTTGTATGCCAGGTTCTCAAGCATCAGTGCGTCTGCATCGCGCAGGAAGCAGGCATTGGTAGAGTAAGAGGTAATCTGGTCGTAGAGGAAGAGGCTCCAGTCGTTGCCGTTAGGCATGGCCAGCTCACCGTCGGCCAGCGCAAGCCAGTTGAGCACCTCCTTCTGCACCTTGTCGTTGTTGTGCATCAGTGCGTTGGTCTTCCATTTCTCTTCTCCGTAGAGAGCAGTCTGGAAGAGCTTCAGTGCGAGCGCGGCCTCGCCAAGCTCCTGAATGACCACGTTCTGATAAGATGTATGGAAGTAGCTATGGTTCTGTAGGGTATAGTCATCGTACAGGTTCTGTCCCTTGTAGAGCTGAGCCACTGTTGTGTTGTCGTAGTCGGGGTCGATGACGGTGTTGTTGTTGGCATCGTCCTTGTGGGAGTAGCTGTTGATGGCAAACTCACGAAGGCGTGCGAACCACTTTGGTGCAAGCTCGTCATCGGGGAAGAGTCCCAGAGTGGCGGCAAGCACGTCAGCCTCCCATCCGTTCTCCTCTGCCTTGGTGTCGCCGGCATAGCCTGTAGGAATGGAGCGGTAGAGCTCGTAGTTGCACTCTGCCTTGAGCAGTGCCTTGACATATCCTTTCTGTGCATCGGTCAGTTTGTTCCATTGGAAGAAGGCGGAGTAGGCAACAGACATTGCCCACAGTGAGCTTTCCCAAACGTGGTCAGAGGTAGAGGTAGAGCCCCAATAGGTGTTGCCCGAGCACACCTTCAATTTGTTTGCCTTATGTGTGGAATAAGCGAAGACAAGCGACTTCATGGCCATATCCTCGATGTCATCCCATGTGACGTTGGCAGGCAGCGTCACCTTGTCCTTGCCATACTTGGCGAGGAAGGCGCATATCATAGACAGGTCGGCATTCGAGCGCACGCCGTCTTCGTTGTTCTGCATGGTGGAGTTGCTCTTGAAGCATCCG
Organism: Prevotella sp. P3-122; assembly: GCF_002251365.1. Classification (GTDB taxonomy): domain Bacteria; phylum Bacteroidota; class Bacteroidia; order Bacteroidales; family Bacteroidaceae; genus Prevotella. The sequence goes on along the minus strand of NZ_NPJH01000087.1, from coordinate 73,617 downwards.
CACACCTCTCCGACACTGTTTGGTGCCTGTGCCTGCTGGAAGTCGTTCTTTAGATATGTGGCGAAGTTGGCGAGCATCTGCAGCAGGTCGCCCTGCATGGTAGCCTCGTCAACGAAGTCACCATTGATGATGCCCTCGGTGACGCTCTGTATCTCGTCTTCCGTTGGGTCTCCTGGCTCAACATAGTCATCGGGCATGCGTACGAGCCTTATGTTGTCGACCATGATGCAGCTGCCTCCGGATAGCCAGTCAACTGTTACGCCGATATTTACGTCACCATCCACTTCCTGCTCGAATGTCAGCTCATGGGTGTTCCACTTTGCTGTGGTGAAATATGATGTGGCACCCTGGTCGAAAGCTGCGGAGATGTTGGCATCGCCGGCAAAGAGCTTGAACGAGGACGTTGCGGAGTTGGCATAGGCCGAGCGCACGTCGGCATAGAGCTTGTACTTGCCTTTGGGCAGCTCGCCAAGTGTCTGCTGCAGAGTGGTGGAGCCGGTAGACCAGCCCATACGCAGGTAGTAAGCCTGTGTGCCGTCGGCAAGGGTGGTAACCTTTCCGAAGTTGTTGTCCGTGTAGCAGTCAGCGGTGACAAGCAGCTGGGTCACGCCGGTACCGCTGACAGTCCAGCTGGCGGGCGATGCCAGAGTGTAGCCACGGAGACCGTCGGCGGAGTTGTTCACTGCGCTGAGAGTGCTGATGTCATCAGCCTCGAAGGATGCATTCTTCACATAGTCAGTAGTAACATCGGTTTGTGCCGTCATGCAGGCTGGAAAAGCCAAAGAGGCGAGTAACAGTATTTGTTTCATCAGTATGTAAGTTTAGTCAGTATATATTGGAATAGTTGATAATACTTGCCAGATTTGCCGACAGTATTGTTGGTTTTATTTTGCAAATATACTACTTGTTGCCCAAATAGGCAAGTGAAAAGCTAAAAAAAACTCTCTTCCCCACAAGCTGGAGAAGAGAGTTCCTATAGTCATTTCTGTTGTCCCGTTACGGGATGGCAGTATTTACTTTGTAGCAACCTTTACGGCCTTGCCGTTGCGTACAACGATGTACAGACCCTTGCTGCCAGTGTTGGCAACGCGCTGTCCGTTGATGTTGTAGATGGCGTCAGCCTTGAGGGCCTCGTTCTTAATCTCTGTGATGCCAGTGATAGGACCGTTCCATCCCTCGTTGTTGCCAAGCTTGGTCAGGGTGAGGGTGAAGTCGGTAGCTGAGTACCATGTAACAGTAGTAGGCTTGCCTGTCTTGGTAGAGTCAGAAGTCAGACCGATGGTGAGAGTGTGGTCAACAACTTCGATGTTTGGAACATCGAGGTGCATCCATCCATAACCGTTAGTGGCGTTTGCATTGGTGATAGAAGCGAGATAAGCGTTCTGTGTATCTGTCTCGAGCTGCTTCTTGGCATCTTCCCATATCTGTCCCCACTTGTCGAGAGCATTCTCTGTAACATAATCACCAGAAGCAGGATCCTGGTAAGTGTAAGTCTGCAAAGGAATCTCCATCCATGTGGTGTCAGCAGCCTCTGGGCCTACAGCACCGAAGAGACAAGCACCCAGACCAGATGTACGTACGTTGGCACCGAGAGTATATGTACCGTTAGGCAGACCTTCGATTACCTGCTCCATGTAGAAGTTGTTCTTGCCTGCTGTACCGTTCCATGTGTCGAAGTAAGTGCGTGAATCATCACCTGTGAAGTACTGACCTTTCTTTACAGGACCGTCACCGTCGCCCTTGACAACAGTCCAGCCATCGGTAGATGCAGACTGAGCGTTGATGATGAAGGCAGTGTAGTCGGAAGCGTTAGGATTGTTCTCGTACTTCTCCTGAGCCTGTGCTGTGGCAACGGCTGCTGTCAGTTCGCTAACAGCGCTTGCTACAGTGGCCTCGGTCTCGAGCTTAGCTGTGAGCAGAGCCTTGTGGTTTGCGAATGTTGCCTCAAGGGCAGCCTTGGCAGTAGCAGAAGTCAGGGTTGTGTAAGTCTCGTACGCAGAGTTGTATACAGGAGCGTAATTATTAACATAAGCCTTGAGCTGAGCTAATATGGCGTCAACTGCAGTATATGTAGCCTCGTCAGAAGTGAAGTAATCCTGAACAGCACCGTAAGCGTACTTAACAAACTCGGTAGCCTCGCCGTAGATGTTGTCTGCCAGACCCTGGGCAACGGTAGGAATGGTCTTGCCCTCGGCATTAACCTCCTCGTACTTAGCCTCAGAAGTCTCTGCAAGAGCGATACCGCCATTCAGTACGGCAACGTCGCCGGAAGCAGTGTATGCGCTGATGCTGTCGAGAACCTGAGCCTTGTCAGCAGCGAAGTGCATGGCGGCAGCAAGCTTCTGAGCGTGAGCAACCTTAGCGGCAAGAGCATCGGCAATCTCCTGGTCGGTAGCCTTGCCTACGAAGTAGAGCTTGAAGTTGGTTGCGCAGAACCAGCCAGACTGGTTAGCGTTGGCCATTGTGCCGGAAGCACCGATGGTGAGCTTACCGTCGTGTACGAGAACCTTCTCTGTGGTGAGTGTTGTCCAAGTGCCATAGCCATCATCGCTCCACAGAGCATCTGTCAGAGGTGCAGAGTTGGCAGACTGCAATGCGCTTGTGCCGAATACGTGCTGGTCGGTAACGAAGCCTGTCTGTGTGATGAGGTCGCCGGCAACCTTATAGTAACCGTTAGGCAGGTTCTCAAGGTCTGTGGCAACAGCAAGAGTCTTTCCGTCAGCATTACTTGCCCATGCGTTCCAGCATATACGGTACTGAGCATAGTTCAGACGCTGGTCGCCGCCGGTATTTGTACCAGCCTTGTACCAACCCTCAGAAGTAGCGTCAGCAGGAGCTTTACCCAGTTCGTATGTATCCTGGTTAGGATATGTGAAGGTGCTGCCTTCGATGGTTGGCTCGTTGCCTGCGGTAACGAACAATGGGTTGGCAATAAGGAATGTATAGTCAGCAGGACTGGCCTCAGAAGCCTCCTGGCTGAACATGTAATCGCGGTAGGCCTGGTTCAGTTCCTCTGCGTATGCTGCTATAGCGGCAGAGTAGCCGCTGTTGATAATATTATCCCACTTGGCAAGAATCTCTTGCAGAGCGCTTGCGCCAGGATAACCCAAGGCGAGAGCTGCCTCAGCCTTGTTGTAGAAGGCAATTGTTGCAGGGAGTGACTCCACAACAGCAGCAATCTGCTCCTTCAAGGCATTGTATTTCTCGTAACCTTCCTTCATGGTAGCAAGGTCACCACTGCCAATACAATCGTCTATCTCAACGATAGCGTCGTTGATTTCCTCTGTTAAGCCTCCATACTCACCAGCGCTTTCCATCAGCTCGTACATTTCTGCCTCAAGACTACTGAGGTCAGACGCAATGATTTCCTCCTCTGTAGCCTCTCCAATCTTATACAGCTTGATACCGTCGATGATAAGCCAAGGATTGGAGTTTGAGTTGGAGCCGGCAGACTTGTAGCCGAACTGGATAGAGAACTCGTCAACGGGCGTGAACTCAATCTCGTGCTTTGTCCATGTTGTAGAAGACAAGCCCTCTGTATCTTTGAAAACATCCTTGCGGCAAACAACCTCTGAGAGGTTGGTAGCCTCGGCGGTAGATTTGGCATTGGTGTTGATAGTCCAATACTCAAGACGATACTGTGCGCAAGGCAGGTTTACTACCTGCTTGTATGCACATGCACCTCCCCATCCTGCACGCAGATAGAGGAAACCTGTGTTGTCGTCAGTGTCATTTCCCCCTGGCTTTGATTCTGGAGCATTGATGGCACCAGCTGGCTTACCGTCACCGACACCGAGATAGTCTGTCTTTAATGAATAGGGCAGAGCACCGAAATACTTCCACTCAGGAGTTTCCGTTGCATATTCTGCTGGTACTTCCCATCCTTCTATATTGCCGAGGAAGCCATACCATGATAGGTCACCTACGATGTTATTTCCCTTGCCGTCAGTTGGAACAGCATAGATACTGCCGTCGGTAGACTTGACGAAACGTGAACGTTCAGAAGTAGCACCGGTAGCTGTGGTCTCGTTGACTGGTTTTCCTTCATCGGTAAATGTTAAACCGCTATCAAAACCAGCATTTTTAATAAGATGCGTTACATCTTCTTCTTGCGCGTAGGCACTAACGCCTAAAAACATCGCAAGAGACATTAGTAGTACTTTTTTCATGCTTTTGATAAGTTAATTAGTAATATTGATATTTAAAATTGATATAGTAGCAAATATTGGCAAGGCTTCGGTTGCAAAGATAGCAATTTAATTCGATATGGCAAGGATACAAATCGTCAAAATGCGGGGAATTATCATTAAAACAGCCCAAAAAACAAAAAAAACTCCCCAACCATCCTCTTATTAAGGTATGGCTGGGGAGAAATAATTGCCTATTGCTATTTTTGAGCGTCTACTTCCTTGCCAGTCTCAGTAGAGCCTCAAGGTAATAGTAGTCGGCATAGATGATGCTTGCGTCTATCTCGGAGCCGGCAGGATGGTGTCCTGTGCTGTGCATGAGGAATGCCACATTTCGGTCGCGGCTCTGGTATTTGTCCGTGCTGAGACATTCCAGCATGCTGATGGCCTGCTGGCGGTAGTATTCACCCTGAGAGCCTCCGACATATTCCGAGAGCTCAAGCAGGGCAGAGGCAACAACGCAGGCGGCAGAGGCGTCCTTGGGAGCATCCTTGCCCCGAGGATCGTCCATATCCCATTTTGGTACCATGTCGTCGCTGGTGTCATGGAGCCTGCGCAGGTAGACGTCAGTAACCTTCCTGGCAAAGTCGAGAAATACGGGCATGCGTGTCCAGCGGTACACCATGGTGTAGCCATATATGGCCCAGCTCTGTCCGCGTGCCCACATCGACCAGTCGGCATATCCCTGATGGGTGACCCCCTTGATGAAGTTGCCCGAGAGAGTGTCGTAGACGGCAACGTGATAGCACGAGCCGTCGGGACGGAAATGGTTGAGCATGGTAGTCTTGGCATGTGTCACGGCCATGTCGTAGAGCAGTCTGTTGCCACCATTGGCAGCCGACCAGAACATCATGTCGAGATTTATCATGTTGTCCATGATGGTGTTGTGAGGCCAGTTGTTTGGCTCCACCTCACGGGGCCAGCTGAGGATAGTGCCTACGAGGGGATTGAACAGCGTGGCCAGCGTATCGGAGGTGGCGTTGATGATGTCGCGGTAGGTGGCATCGTGGGTAACCTCGTAGCCCTTGCCGTAGGAGCAGAACATCAGGAAGCCCAGGTCGTGGTCGTAGGCGGGACGGTATGCCAGGTCGCGTAGAGACTGCGTATATCCCTTGGCGGCCTTCAGTATCTCCGGGTCTTTGTCGATGCTGTACGTCATCCACAATATTCCCGGCCAGAAGCCCGAGCACCATTCCTCTGCCTTTGCCTCGCGCAGGTTCCACCCTTTCTGCTTGTCTCCCTGCAGTATGTTGCGCGGCTGCATATTGAAGTTGTATGGACGAAGTTCCTTAAGAGCTTTTTTCACTTGCGAGCGGCAATAGGAGAGCTCCCTATCAACAGAGAACTCTTCCTTTGCGCTTACTGTCCAGTTTGTGGACATGACCAAAATAATACTAACTGTACTAATTAACCTAAATATCATAAAACTATACTCTTATTGCTGATAAATACGTTAGTTATGCGAAAAGTACCTAACAGGCAGCTGATTTTTTTATTTTTTTATCACTTGAAGCCATCCCTTGGCCCTCATGCCCTCATATCTCATCTCACTGCCGTTGGCGCTTGAGAATATGTAGTGCGTGGCTCCACTCTTCAGCCGTACGCATATACCTATGGCGTCAGGATCCTTGCTCTTTGGCTGAAAGTAGCTTACAGACTCTATCTCCGACGGCTCGTCATTGGCCGATGGCTCGTAGACGGCTACGAACGGCTTTGTCCATGCCTCGCCGTGCTGCCGTGCCACGAAGGTCAGAACCGGCTGCTCATCTATCTTGTATGGCTGGTTTGGCATACGCTCATATCCGAGGTTTACGGGCGACAATGCCTTGAATATCTCGCGTCCCCTCTCACCCTTCATCCACATTGTCATGTGTATGTCGTTGCCGTCGGGCATGTTGATGGTGAACGTGGTCTTCAGGTTCTTGTCGGTCTCCGTTCCCACCTTATTATATATATATGAGTAGGCGTACAGGTGTCCCCCGGCAAAGGCCAGCTCGTCGGTAGGCTGAAGGCCGATGTCCTCGCCGCTGTCAGCCGTGAGCGTCATCTGCTGTCCGAGGTTGTGGTAGAAATAGTCGTGGAACTTGTCTCCGCCCTCGTTTCTCCTGCTGCGGAAGATGTCTATGTAGTAGCCACCCTTGCTGCTTGTCTTCACGATGCCGTTGGTGCGCACTTGCCTGCTGTTGGTCTCCGGTTCCAGGAACTCCACCGTCGAGTGCGTGTCTCCCTTGCTGCTGGCGAGGGTGAGGGAGTTGTCGGCCGGGAAGCGGTCTATGAGCTTGAAGGCATGGCTCGACATCATCACCGGATAGCTGGATATTCCGTCTACGCACACCGTGTTGTGTGCAGGGAACTGGCTGTAGTATTCCTGGTAGTCCAGTCCGCTGTACAGACTGCGTCCGATGCCAGCGTCAGGACCGAGCACATATCCCTTGCCGTACAGCTCCATCGAGATGCCGTTGGCATGCATGTGGTTTCCAATGCTTCCGTTGAGCGATATTGCCAGGTCGTGACGGCTGTCCATGCCGCTGCGCTGTATGAGCCATGACACCTTTTCGGAATAGAAGCTCGGTGACACATACCGCTCGACGGTCTCTGCCGGAGCATCCTTGCCCACGGCCTCCATCAGCCTTGCAATCTCATCCTGGGTGGCATTGTCGGAACGTCGCTTGCTATAGGCAAGAAGCTGTTCCATACCCTTTGTGTTCAGGTAGTTGGGATGTGTGTCGCCGAAGCCGCATATCATGCGGTTGGGCATGAGATACTGCGGTAGGTTCTTTATGGAGCGTGCTATCTCGGGTATCTCGGCAAACATGTCGATGCCGGCCTCCAGGTGTAGCTTGTTGGCGAACTTGCCAAGGTCGGCCATCACGGTAGTGCTGTAGCCCGGAGACTCGTACCATATGTGGGCATCGGCATCGAAGCCGAAGTCGCAGAGCTTGCGCATGCCCCATTGCCTTATGTCCGTGGCGTTCATAACCTTGTCAAGGTAGTATTGCCGTCCCTTGCCGTCGCTGTATGAGCTATTGTCCTTAAGCACCAGGGCTATGTCTGTGATGTACTCTGCCTGGAACATGTTCCAGTTGTTGTGCGGCACACCGTTGGCAATCTCCAGGTCGGCCCATTTCTTCAGTGCAGCATCATAGAGCGCGCAGCTGTCCTCGTGCAGTGCGGACTTCAGGTACTGGTATATCTCGCAGCACTTCACCAGCGCATCCTCGTGAATGACCTCGAACGTACACATGCCCACAAGGGTCTGCTGATGGCCATGGTTGAGGTCGGTGGGTGCGTTGCGGTAGTAGATGCCCCTCATAAACACGTCGAAAACCCCACGCGCCATGTCGGCATACTCCTTCTTTCCCGTTTGCACATACGCTCTTGCCGCATCAGACGCCAGTCCGAGTATCTGCCTGTTTACTCCGTCGATGTTGCATCCGGTTTTTGACGGGTGCGTTCTCTCCATCACTCCCGTTGCGCGGCTAATGAATGTTACCTCACCCTGCGGAGTATCGTCGTATGGGATGATATCCTCAAGCTTGGGCCTGTTATACTGCGAGGCATTGCTTCGGGTGCCGTTGAACTTCACGGTAGGGTGTGGTGCCCGCTCGCCGCCAGGATGGTCGAAACTCTCACCCATGATGAATACATCGGTGGCATTAGTCGACCAGTACATCTGAAGGCGTGACGAGAGCCAGCAAGGGTTCTCGGCCACTAACTGCATGTATGGTTCCAGGTACTTCTCAAGGCCGTCGTCAGCCTGTACAGCCGAAAACGGCAGAGCTGCGAATGCTAATGTAATAAATGCTCTCATAATGTTTGCCGTATGGTGGGTTTCATCAGTGTTATATAATTTAGTCTCGGTGGTAACTATTATAAATACGGATATACAACCGATAATACACAAAACAGAAGGCAAGGAAAAGGCGAAAATAGCGTGTTCGTGTAACTTTTTGCCTTTTTTCTTTGTCATCTCGTAAAAAATGATTAATTTCGCAACCGCTTTATTGTTGGGGTCTCATAGTTCAATGGATAGAACAAGTCTCTCCTAAAGATTAGATCCGAGTTCGATTCTCGGTGAGACCACGCATACAAGCCTTATTCACACTATCCTAACATCATTTTCATCTACTTACAGACTACTAACATCAAACAAGAAAGATGATGGCTACAAGAAACTTTTTCCACACTGCTGCCACCTATATAATAATAGGTATGCTGGCTGCTGCTCCCACAGTATCGGCTCAGGCCAAGACACAGAAGAAGAACGACAAGACGCAAACCACGTTCACGCATCCGTGGCAGGGAAAGCGAGTGGCATATTTCGGCGACTCCATCACCGACCCGAACAATAAGGCTGCGGGAAACAAATACTGGAACTTACTGGAGCAATGGCTCGGCATAAAACCATTTGTGTATGCCGTCAGCGGAAGACAATGGGACGACATTCCACGCCAGGCAAACAAACTGAAGGAAGAGCATGGTGACGACTTCGATGCCATACTGATATTCATGGGCACCAACGACTACAATAATGCCGTGCCAATAGGACAATGGTATGAGGAACGGCTGGAGAATGTGGAGTATGGCCACAGGTATGCCAAGAGAACCGAGCAGAGGATGCGACGCCATCCGTCCATGAATAAGGACACCTACAAGGGCCGCATAAATATAGCCCTCGACTCGCTGAAGCGAATGTACCCTACCAAGCAGATAGTGCTGCTCACACCCATTCACCGCGCAGGCTTCTATGCCAACGAGAAAAACTGGCAGTGTACGGAAGACTACGTGAACCGTTGCGGGGAGTATCTCGACAGCTATATAGATGCCGTGAAAGAGGCTGCCAATGTGTGGGCAGTACCTGTACTGGACCTCAACGCCACATCGGGACTGTTCCCAATGATTGACGCACACTCACAGTATTTCAACAATGCTGATACCGACCGCCTGCACCCTAACGACAAGGGACATGAGCGCATGGCCAAGACGCTCATGTACCAGCTGCTAACATTGCCCTGCGGACTGTAAAGCCTCACCCCCAGCCCCTCCCCAAAAGGGAGGGGAGCTAGATAGCCATAGGGATAAATTATTAGGGCGTCCAGTTTGTTGTACAAAAATCAGTAGCACAACGCCCTGAACCAAAGGTCGCCGGCTGAAAGGAAAGGCAAAGGGCAACCTGCGCACAGCCCAGGGTAGAGCGTAGCGGCACCCTGGGTATTAGAGGAATCTAATCAATGCGCCCTGAAAGGGCAAAAGCGTTATATATCCTGCTGTTATCTACGCTTTTGCGCTTACAGCGCGACAATCATCTACATGAAATAGCCCAGGGTGTCGCTACGCTCTACCCTGGGCTATGTGCTTCTGCGCTTACAGCGCGACAATTACCGACATGAACTTCAGAATTAGGATATTCAATTTTTGCACATCAAACTGTACACCCTAATAAATTATCATGTCACAACCTTTACTCTCAGTCCTCAGTCCTCAGTCCTCAGTCTTCAGTCCTTAGCCCTTTGACCTTAGTCCTTAGCCCTTTGACCTCAGTCCTTCTTACTTCTTCTCAGTTTTCCATTCGTAAACATACTTGATGCCACCGATGGTAACTTCTACGAAGAGGTCGTCAACCTTCTTGTCATCGGTCAGCAGGAAGCCTGCCACCATTTCGCCCGGGTGAACGGTTGTACGCTCCAGATAGCCGAGGTCATCGTGCTCTCGCTCGGCATATTTCATCCTGTTTGTATTGACGAGGGTCTTCAGAGAGATGATGCGTTCCTGGAATGCCTTCAGTGTGTTGGAGGTTCCGGCATCGAAGACTGATGCTCCGAGGTTCTCGCTCACGTTGTCCTCACGCTCTATGGTAACGACAGCTTTCTTCTTGAGCGAGCGCTTCTTGTTCTTCACCTGCTTCTTGTAGACCTTTTCATCATACTCGTCGGCCTCCATAAGCTCAAAATTGGTGCGCTTGTCCTTCTTGACAGAGTATACAGTGACATTCTTTGGGTCTATCTCTACATTAATCATACTCTTGTTGACCAGGAATACTCTTATCTCGCGGAAGTTGCCGATGTTGTCGCGTACATTGGAGTTGCTAACACCGAGGATAAGTCCGTTCTTGTTATAGTATGGCCATGCCACACCATTCTTGTATTCCGTCTGTCTCTCGTCGACATTCGGCTCCTCAAGCAATGGCTGCTCTGTAGCGGCATCATACTTGGAGTAGTTTCCGTCCTTGTCAACAATGACGTAGAATGCAGATGGCTTGTCATTATCGTATTCCTGCAGACGGCATACGATACCATCCTCGGTGAATGACGAGTTTATGCCATGTTTCTTGCCATCAATAATGCTGATGTGCTCCTTGATATTACCGTTCTCGTAGTAGTCAGTGCATTCTCCGTTGGACTTGCCATTGCTGTAGAACATGCGGCGTTTCAGGGCTCCACCGGGATAGTAGTAGTCTATCTCGCCATCGAAGATGCTGTTGGCGTCGTTCCTGTCACCAAGCTCGATGAAGTTGCCTTCGCCCTGCAACTCGCCGTTCAGATAGAAGGTCTTGAAATACTTAGGTGCCAGACTGTCAGCGGGGTATAGGGCATATCTGTAGTAGGTGGCGAATGTCTTGTTTGATATCACGCGCCAGGTCTTGTCATAGTATATGGTGTCGGTACGGTCCTTTGGTACCTCTATGACCACGGTGTCGGCTTGGGTTGAGTCAACTACTGCCGTGTCAACGGGCAGAACAGGTATTTCAGGCTCAACAGGAGTTTCTACCACTACTGTCTTTGCAGGCTTCTTTGTTGAACGTTTCTTCTTGGACTGTGCATATACACTGTTGGAGACCAAGAAAAGTGTTAGTATCAGGGCTATGAGTCGTGTCCTTGTCATTGGTTTGAATAGTTATGTTTGTGATTGTAAATGGATATTCCTTTCACTTCTACAAAGATTCTAAGACTTTATCTGCCTTTTAGAATATTCTTCCGCACAGTCTGAGCTTAATTACGGGGTATATAACCAGCTTGTCTACAACTTTGGAAATGTCGTCGTCGCCAGCTTCTCTGGCCATTTCCACAAGGTCTTGCCCACCTGCTGTCACCTTCGGTTTACCATGGAATTGCACGCCAAGCTCTGTTCTGAAGGAAAGACGTCCTTTGGGCACTGCACGGCCACCTAAGCCTATGCCAAGATAGGGACGGAAGTTCTTTACTCTAATCTCGCCATTGGCATCACCGTTCTCATCAACTGGCAGATTGTACTTGTCGATGATAATGCTGGCATTATTGCTGTTAGCCAATTCGTCGGAGTGAGCCTTCACCTTAAGAATCTGTCCTCCGCCAAAGGAGAAACCGCCTGTCAGGAACAGTGTGCCACCGAGAGGGTAGAAGTCTATAAGAAGCTCGCCGGTAGTGCGCTTGAATGAGCCTTCTGCCTGAACGGTTGTTTCCGTAAGGTTACCTCCAACATTATCAATGTCTACATCCAAGTCGCCTTTGAGGTTAAATGCAGGCATGAAATTCACGCCGGCACGCAGGGCAAAAAACTTTGTGATATCGGTGGCCACCTCGAAGCCCACACCAAGCGTTGACAAGCTTGCGCCTACAGCCACGTGCTTACAGATGCCAAATTTGAATTCAGAAGACTCGTCATAACTATACTCGTCCTGAGCATTTACGTTGATGTTGAAGCAGCATAGCAGTGCTACTAACGTGAGAGTAATTTTCGTTTTCATTTTAATAATGATTATTAATGGAAATGCATGTAATAGTTTTCAAAAATTGCTGAATAATGTGTGTTTATCGGCAGTTTCGGCATGTAGTTTCATTGTTGTCTGCCTTGAGTGTTGTGGTGAATTTGTTTCGCTTGTGCAAAAGTAGTTAAATTGTTTTAAACCGGCAAGTTTTTTCTGTTTTTTTTGATAACTGAAGTTTGAGAATAGAAAAACAGCAGGGACAGAATTGGTGTTCTGTTCCTGCTGTCTGCTATTTTCTGCCAAAGTCGGCGGGCACCTCTCCCCAACGCTTTGTCTCCCATTTTATTATCGGTGTTGTCACCCTGTGGGTGAGCAGCCATCTCTCTGCCCTTGCCACTATGTTGTAGAGCTGTTCTGTCTGAGGCGTGCGTTCCAGTTTAGTCTTGCACTTTCTGTTTCTCACCCAGAGCATGGCGTTGTAGGAGTCGCTGTATATGACCTTGTCCTTGATGCCCCTTTGTTCCATCAGTGCCAGTGCGTGAACAATGGCAAGGAACTCACCGATGTTGTTGGTGCCGTGCATGGGACCAAAGTGGAACACCTCCGCTCCAGTCTGCAAGTCAATAGCCCTGTATTCCATCGGGCCGGGATTGCCGCTGCACGCGGCATCTACAGCCCACGCGTTGGCATTGACCTCCATGTGCAGAGGTAGTATGGTGTCGTGCCTATAGTCTGGTGGATTAATAAGTTTTTCCATCCTTGTTCATCCTCTGGCAGATTACATTCTCTCGGGCACCTCTATGCCGAGCAGCTCCATACCATTCTTTATAATCTTGGCAACATTGGCGGCAAGAACAAGACGGACGGTCTTCTGTGTGTCGTCCTCCGCATTGAGGATGCTGTAGTCGTGGTAGAACTGGTTGAACTGCTTGGTCAGCTCGTAGCAGTAGTTGGCTATGCCACTCGGGCTGTAGTCGATGCCAGCCTGAGCAACGGCAGCTCCGAAGTCGTTGAGCTTCTGTATGAGGTCAGTCTCCTTCTCGTTTAGAGGAGCATCGTCTGCGAGTGCTGCCGGGATGGTGATGCCCTGAGCCTCGGCCTTGCGCATGATGGAGCGGATGCGGGCGTAGGTGTACTGTATGAATGGGCCGGTGTTTCCGTTGAAGTCGATAGACTCCTCTGGGTTGAAGAGCATGTTCTTGCGCGCGTCTACCTTGAGGATGAAGTACTTGAGTGCTCCCAGGCCAACCACTCGTGCTATCTCCTGCTTTTCCTCCTCAGTCATGTCGTCGAACTTACCCAGCTCATCGGATGTCTTGCGTGCGTCCTCAATCATTGTCGCTACGAGGTCGTCAGCATCAACAACCGTTCCCTCGCGGCTCTTCATCTTACCGTTTGGCAACTCTACCATTCCATAGGAGAAGTGTACCAGCTCCTTGCCCCACTTGAAGCCGAGGCGGTCGAGCAGTATCGACAGCACCTGGAAGTGGTAGTTCTGCTCGTTGCCTACAACGTATATCATCTTATCGATAGGGAAGTCACGGAAACGCATGTTGGCGGTACCGATGTCCTGAGTCATATATACGCTGGTGCCATCGGAGCGCAGAAGCAACTTCTGGTCAAGTCCCTCGTCGGTGAGGTCTGCCCATACGCTGTTGTCGTCCTTGCGGAAGAAGAGGCCCTTGCTGAGACCTTCCTCTACCTTGGCCTTACCCTCAAGATATGTGTCTGACTCGTAGTAAATCTTGTCGAAGCTCACGCCCAGAGTCTTGTATGTCTCGTCGAAACCGGCATATACCCAGTTGTTCATCTTTTGCCAAAGGGCACGTACCTCCGGGTCGTTGTGTTCCCATTTCACAAGCATCTCATGAGCTTCCTTGATAAGCGGAGCCTCAGCCTTGGCCTTCTCTGTGGCGGCCTCGTCATCCATGCCCTCTGCCATGTACTGTGTCTTGAGCTGGGCTATCTCCTCGCGGTAGTGCTTGTCGAAGGCCACGTAGTAGTCGCCTATCAGGTGGTCGCCCTTCTTGCCTGATGTCTCTGGAGTCTCGCCGTTGCCCCATTTCAGCCATGCGAGCATCGACTTGCAGATGTGAATACCACGGTCGTTGACGATGTTTGTCTTCACAACCTTATTGCCGTTGGCCTCCATAATCTTGGCAAGGCTCCAACCAAGGAGGTTGTTGCGCACATGTCCGAGGTGCAATGGCTTGTTGGTGTTTGGTGAGGAGTATTCTATCATCACCAGTGGCGAGTTCTCGTCAGCGGTCTTCTCTCCGAACTTCCCGTCGGCATGGATGTCGTTGAGCAGTCCTACCCATGCGGCAGGGGCCACGACGAGGTTCAGGAAACCTTTCACAACATTGAACGAGCTGACGGCCTTGCAGTTAGCTGCAAGATATTCGCCAATCTCCTGTGCTGTGTCTTCCGGTTTCTTCCTTGATATCTTCAGGAATGGAAATACCACAAGTGTGAGGTTGCCCTCGAAAGTACTCTTTGTCTTCTGCAGCTGTACCATATTTCCCGGTACATCCTGTCCGTATAGTTCCTTAATGGCAGCTATCACTGAGCTGCATATCTGATTTTCTATGTTCATCTCTTTCTGTAATTTGTGTTATCAATAAAAACTGTTTCTTAATTCTGTAGGCTTCAACCTCTCTGTTGTTAAATCTTGCCTCCATAGCATAGGTCTCCGGCATCGCCAAATCCCGGCACTATATACTTGTGCTCGTTCAGCCCCGGGTCGATGGCGGCACACCAGATGGTGGTCTTCTCGGCAGGGAAAGTATTCTTTATATGGTCAATACCCTCTGGCGTGGCGATGACGCATGCCACATGGATGTGTTTTGGCGTACCCTTTGTCAGGAAAGCCTCATAGCCAAGTTCCATGCTTCCGCCCGTAGCGAGCATCGGGTCGGCAATTATCAGCACTTTCCCGTCTACGCTCGGTGTGGCAAGGTATTCAACATGTATGCCCACCTCGGTATGCGCATCGTTGGTATATTCACGGTAAGCAGACACGAAAGCGTTGCCGGCATGGTCGAAGATGTTCAGGAAGCCCTGGTGGAATGGCAGACCTGCACGGAAGATGGTTCCGAGCAGAATCTTGTCCTTCGGTACGTTTACAACAGCTGTACCCAGAGGTGTCGTAACCTCCTTACGGACGTATTCCAACGATTTTGATATTTCAAACGCCTCGTATTCTCCTATGCGCATGATGTTGTTGCGGAACAGCAACCGGTTTTGCTGGTAGTCCTTGTCACGTATCTCTGAAAGATACTGGCCGAGAATACTGTTTGTGTCAGATAAGTTTATGATTTCCATATTTTTGCCTTTTCGTTTGCAAAGGTAGTGCAAACGAACGGAATATAAAAGGAAAATGGAATTTTTCTTTTTATTCCTGAACCGATGGAGCAGCGAGCGCAATGTCAAACTTGACATTGCCGAGTCGTGACAGAGGTCGGCTAAGCCAAATGCAGCCTACATTATGAAAAGGTAGTGCAAACGAACGGAATATAAAAGGAAAATGGAATTTTTCTTTTTATTCCTGAACCGATGGAGCAGCGAGCGCAATGTCAAGCTTGCTTGAATATTGCCGAGACGCGGAGGAGGAAGGCGAAAGCCAATTACAATTTATCCTCGAAAAAACAAAATCTGACAAAGCGAATTAATAGAACCCATCCTAAATATAATAATGTGTGATTGCAACAGATTGTTGTCTAATAGACATTTGCAAACTCTATGTGGCAAATATCTTTTGCGTGGACTGTTTTTTAAGTTCTTTAACCTAAAAAGAATTAGAGAATGATATTTTTGTCATTGTAAAAGTCGGGAAAGTCTATATTTTTTGCTATCTTTGCGCCCGAAAACAGATAGCGGCTGACTATCTGTGACGACGGATATATTTACAACTTAAATACATTTATAGAAAATGGCAAAGTTAGATTTGACAAAGTATGGCATTACCGGCGCTACGGTAATCGCTCACAATCCTTCTTACGAGCAGCTGTTCGAGGAGGAGACAAAGGCAGGACTTGAAGGTTTCGAGGTTGGTCAGCAGACCGAGCTTGGCGCAGTCAACGTAATGACTGGTATCTACACCGGACGTTCTCCTAAGGACAAGTACATCGTAATGGACGAGAACTCAAAGGACACTGTATGGTGGACATCTGATGAATATAAGAACGACAACCACCCAATGTCTGAGGAGGTTTGGGCAAAGGTTAAGGAGATTGCAAAGAACGAGCTTTCAAACAAGAACCTCTATGTAGTAGATGGTTTCTGCGGTGCCAACAAGGACACCCGTATGGCTGTACGCTTCATCGTTGAGGTAGCATGGCAGGCTCACTTTGTAACAAACATGTTCATCCGTCCTACTGCTGAGGAGCTTGAGGCCTTCGAGCCAGACTTCGTTGTTTACAACGCTTCAAAGGCTGTTGTTGCTAACTACAAGGAGCTGGGTCTTAACTCAGAGACTTGCGTAGCCTTCAACACCACAAGCCGCGAGCAGGTAATCATCAACACATGGTATGGCGGTGAGATGAAGAAGGGTATGTTCTCAATGATGAACTACTATCTGCCGCTGAAGGGCATCGCTTCCATGCACTGCTCTGCAAACTGCGACATGAACGGTGAGAACACCGCTATCTTCTTCGGTCTCTCTGGTACAGGTAAGACCACCCTCTCTACAGACCCGAAGCGTAAGCTTATCGGTGATGACGAGCACGGATGGGATGACAATGGTGTATTCAACTTCGAAGGTGGTTGCTACGCTAAGGTTATCAACTTGGACAAGGAGTCTGAGCCAGACATCTACAACGCTATCAAGCGCAACGCTCTCTTGGAGAACGTAACTGTAGCTGCTGATGGTAAGATTGACTTCGCTGACAAGAGCGTTACTGAGAACACTCGTGTTTCTTACCCAATCTTCCACATCAATAACATCCAGCCCGGTTCTTCTGCTCCGGCAGCAAAGCAGGTTATCTTCCTGTCTGCAGACGCCTTCGGCGTACTGCCTCCAGTATCTATCCTGACACCAGAGCAGACCAAGTACTACTTCCTCTCTGGCTTCACGGCTAAGTTGGCAGGTACAGAGCGCGGCATCACAGAGCCTACTCCTACCTTCTCTGCTTGCTTCGGCCAGGCATTCCTCGAGCTGCACCCAACAAAGTATGCTGAGGAGCTGGTTAAGAAGATGGAAGCCAACAACGCTAAGGCTTACCTCGTAAACACTGGTTGGAACGGTACTGGCAAGCGTATCTCTATCAAGGATACACGTGGTATCATCGACGCCATCCTGAGCGGCGACATCGACAAGGCTCCAACAAAGCAGATTCCTCTGTTCGACTTCACTGTTCCTACAGAGTTGCCAGGCGTTGACACCAACATCCTCGACCCACGCGACACCTACGACTGCGCTTGCAAGTGGGAAGAGAAGGCTAAGGACCTTGCTGCACGCTTCATCAAGAACTTCGGCAAGTACACCACCAATGAGGCTGGTAAGGCTCTCGTTGCTGCTGGTCCACAGCTCTAATCCGTTTCTTCAAAGCAGTCGTGCCTGCACGGCCGCATGAGATAACATCCAAGAAAGAAGGCGTTCCATCGATAGGAACGCCTTCTTTTTTTATCTGTGCCAAGAAAATGCCGAACTGGAAATATTAATCTTTCAGGGAGGGTTCTATTATTTCGTAGGGTGTACAGTTTGATGGGCAAAAATTGAATATCCTAATTCTGAAGTTCATGTCGGTAATTGTCGCGCTGTAAGCGCAGAAGCACATAGCCCAGGGTAAAGCGTAGCGACACCCTGGGCTATTTCGTGTAGGTGATGGTCGCGCTGTAAGCGCAAAAGCGTAGATAACAGCAGGATATATAACGCTTTTGCGCTTACAGCGCGCATGGACAATGTCCACTTACACCCAGGATGCCGCTGCGCTTTACCCTGGGCTATGTGCTTCTGCGCCGACAGCGCGTGCTGGTCAATGTACTGGCAGAGCCCTTTTCCAGCAAACGTTTGCGGGAGCGGATGCAAAGCTTTGCATGGGCGATTGCAAAGCTTTGCGTTGGCTGATGCAAAGCTTTGCGTTGACGGTTGCAAAGCTTTGCGTCTGAGATGGGCAAAACTGGTACAGAAATCGTCAGTCCTATTCTGATAAGAGAAAAGGGACGTCAGACTCTTCATACGGGTCACTGTAGCCCTCAGGATATTTCTGCAGAACCGCTTGTCTTGTTCGCGAAGCAGTCGTTATGAGAGGATTATAGATGGATGCTCCCCTCTGGAGGATGATGCCGTTGATATATGTCAACAAATAAGGGAACTGTAGCAAAAAAAGTATTTTGAGATTACACAGTGAAAGAAAAATCGCTAACTTTGCATCGTGTTCGTGAGAATACATCACTATAAAGTTTCATTAGGTTAGTAGTTTGATAGATTTTTTTAAGGTAAAGATTATGTTATTAGTTTTAGAAACAACTGCGATGTAGTGTAGGTCATGTCTATGATCGTGTCGGGCGGAAGCCTGACGGCATGCATCGGTTAACATTATTCTTTGGAGAGGTTGAAGCTCGTGGTGAGTATCAACCTTTTTTTTGTGGCTTGCACAGCTCTTCTTCTAAAAGAACTTAAAAAAAAACCTCTATACCAATTTTTTACATAATAAACTATTAAAAAAGATGCTTATTTTCAGAATTCTGAGTAAATTTGTACCCAAAAACAATTTTTATAGCATAATGTTCAAGAAAATATTGCCTATTTTCATGGTCTGTGCCATTGCCTTGTGTATGGCCTCATGCCTTGAAGATGATGAACAGGAGATAATATATTACGAAGATACTGCCGTTACCAGTTTTTCTCTTGGTAACCTGAACAAGTATGTCACCGTGAAGTCCTCGACCGGCGAGGACAGCATTGTGAAATTGACCACGGACTGTAGCAGCTATGGTTTCCGTATTGACAACATGAGCCGTCCCTGCATGATATACAACCCGGATTCTTTGCCATTGGGTATTGATCCGTCGAAAGTGCTTTGTACGGTGAATACCAAGAACTCTGGCGTAGCAGTATGGAAATACACTGATGCGAATGGCCAGGACAGCCTTGCCTTTTATTCAGCACAGGACTCCGTAGATCTCTCCGAGCCACGTGAGCTGAGAGTTTACAATACGATGCTTACAGCCTATCGTGCATATACCGTTACCTTGAATGTTCACAAGGAGGTTGCTGACTCCTTTGTGTGGAAGAGTTTTGGTGCGGATGCCACACTAAGCAGCCTTAAGGCCATGCGCAGCGTTTGTGCAGGCGGCTCTGTCTATCTCTTTGGCTTCGATGGCGCGTCAACCCGTCTATATATGGGCGATGTCGCCTCATTTGCTGGATTCGGGCAGACGGACGTGGTTCTTGGAGCTGATGCCTATAGCAATGTTGCCATGCTGGACGGTGAGGTATATGTTCTTGATGGCACTGAACTGAAGACCGTTACAGAAGGTGTTGTAAGCGTGATAAGCGGCAATGCGGACATATCCCGTCTCGTTGGAGCAGGTGGTACACGCCTGTATGCTTATGATGCCAATGGACTCATGGTCTCCTCCATAGATGGCGGAAGTACATGGAAAGCCTGTGGCATGGATGCTCCTGCTTCTCTGCTGCCAGTGGACAATATAAATATGGTGGCGTTGAAGTCGAAGACAAACGATGATACCTATCAGGTGATGATGGTCGGCAATGGTACTGAAACCAGTAAGACAAGCATCTGGAGCAAGGTGGAGGAAGCCCCCGGAGCAGTAGAGGATCAGCCATGGAGCATATTCTCTCTGGGCGAGGACAACCGCTGTCTGTTGCCAGCCCTTGCAGCACTGCATGTGATACCATATAATAATGGTGCGCTTGCCATTGGTGGCAAGGCTCTTGACGGAAGTCCATCAAAACCCTTCTCGCACTTCTATGCAAGCAGGGATGGTGGACTGACATGGCATGCCGACTCCACATATACCTTGCCAGAGGATTTTTCCTCTGTCTCCGACTGCTTTACCATGGCTGTTGACAGCAACAACTTCATTTGGTTGGTATGCGGCGGCACAGGACAGGTGTGGCGTGGAAGGCTCAATGCCCTTGGCTGGGCAACTGATGACAAGAAAATCATCGCAGAATGAGCAGAGCCGGTCTTGTCATAGCGTTCCTTCTTGCCGTCCTGTCGGTAAAAGCCCAGGATGACCCTGAGTACAGGATGGAGATAGGTGCAGGCGTTGGTCTCGTCACATACGAGGGCGACTTCAACGGCAACCTGTTCAAGGAGAGCCAGCCTATGGCAACCGTGATGCTCCGACGCATCCTCTCACCATGGATGGGGTTGAGGCTCAACGCCTCGTTTGGTAAAATCAAAGGCTCGTCGGCAAATGTGGAGACGAAATATCCTGAGTATCTTTCAGAGCCATATAACTTCGACCGCAGTCTGTATGACATATGCCTGACATACGAATACAACTTCCTTCCCTATGGTACGGGACGCGACTATCGTGGAGCGAAGCCTCTCGTACCGTTTGTCTTCATAGGACTTGGGGCGAGCGTAGCCTCGGGAGGAGACAGCAAGACTGCCGCGAGCGTGAACATGCCAATAGGATTGGGACTGAAATACAAGATAGGCAAAAGAGTCAACCTCGGTCTGGAGTGGGCTGTGCACTTCTCGCAGAGCGATGAGCTGGACGGAGCGGAGGACCCATACGGCATCAAAAGCTCTGGACTCTTCAAGAATACTGACTGCTATTCGGTACTACAGCTGTCGCTGACATACAGCTTCATGCCAAAATGTGTAACTTGCAACAAGGATTATTGATGAATAACGTGGAAATAGATATGAACAACGTGCCTCAGCATATTGCCATCATCATGGATGGCAACGGGCGCTGGGCTACCGAACGTGGAAAGGAGAGAAGCTTCGGTCATCAGGCAGGTGTGGACACCGTCAGGAGGATAACGTCTGAGTGTACCAGGCTGGGGGTTAAATACCTTACCCTCTACACTTTCTCAACAGAAAACTGGAACCGGCCTGCCGACGAGGTCGCTGCACTTATGGGGCTTGTCCTCACATCACTCGAAGACGAGATATTCATGAAGAACAACGTCCGCTTCAGAGTAATAGGTGATATAGGACGGCTGCCTGCCCCTGTAAGGGAGAAGCTTCAGCAGACCATGGACAATACTGCCGGGAACAGCGCCATGACAATGGTTGTTGCCCTGAGCTATTCATCAAGATGGGAGATAACAGAGGCTGTAAGAACCATATCCCGCAAAGTTGCCGAGGGTACACTTCAGGTTGACTCTATAAGCGAGGAAGACGTAGCACGCCATCTGACTACCAACTTCATGCCCGACCCCGACCTGCTCATACGTACTGGCGGCGAGCTGAGGGTCAGCAACTACCTGCTTTGGCAGATAGCCTACTCGGAGCTCTATTTCTGTGACACATATTGGCCAGACTTCTGTGAGGCCGACCTGCATAAGGCTATTGCCAGCTACCAAGGCAGACAGAGGAGGTTTGGCAAGACGGAAGAACAGGTGGAGAACGACAACAACACTCCTGTAACAAAGTGAGCGGTAACACATTGAGCCGCATACCAAAAGGAAAAAGAAGAAATCTAACAGAGACAATGAACAAGATAAAAAAGCTGCTGGCTACATCCCTCGCTCTGCTTGCATGCAGCGTGACCGTAGTTGCACAGGACAAGATAGTTCACCCCGACATATCCTATGCCGGAACACCACGTGAGCTTATTCTCGGAGGCATGAGCGTGTCTGGTATCGAGGGATACGAGGACTACATGCTCACCAGTATCTCGGGACTGCAGGTTGGACAGAAGGTTTCTGTCCCAGGAAACGAAATCACTGATGCCGTGAAGAGGTATTGGCGGCATGGTCTGTTCTCCTTCGTGCAGATATCTGCCGACTCCATAGTGGGCAATAAGGTGTATCTGCACATAAAGCTTTCCGCACATCCGAGAGTATCAGCAATCAACTATATCGGCCTGAAGAAAAGTGAGCGTGAGGACATGGAGGAGAAGCTCGGCCTGCTCCGCGGCTCGCAGATACATCCTGATGTTATCAACCGTGCCCAGATACTTGCCAAGAAGTATTTCGACGAGAAGGGCTTCAAGAATGCCGATGTCGACATACAGCAGCGTACTGACCTGACGGAGAAGAACCATGTGATACTGGATGTCATCATCGACAAGAAGGAAAAGATGAAGGTCAGAAATATCATCATCGAGGGCAACGAGCAGCTAAAGACAGGCAAGATAAAAGGTGGACTCTTTAGGAAGGGTGCCTTTGCCAAGACCCATGAGGCCGGCAAGCTATCCACATTCCTGAAGTCCAAGAAGTTCACGCCAACCAGATGGAAGGAGGACAAGGAAAAACTGCTTGATAAATATAACGAGCTTGGCTACCGTGACGCTTATATCGTTGAGGACAGCGTCTGGAACAACGACCCGAAGCATGTTAATATATATATTAAGGTGGACGAGGGCAAGAAATACCACCTGAGAAACATCACATGGGTCGGCAATACTGTTTACAATACCGACCAGCTTGCCCGTCTCTTCGGCATGGCAGAGGGTGATGTCTACAACCAGAAGCTCATGAACAAGCGACTCATGGATGATGAGGATGCTGTTGGCAACCTTTATTATAACAACGGATATGTGTTCTCACGCATTGAGCCTACTGAGGTGAACATTATCGGTGACTCCATAGACCTTGAGATGAGGGTAACGGAAGGCCCGCAGGCCCACCTCAACCATGTGCGCATCAATGGTAATGACCGACTCTACGAGAATGTTGTCAGACGAGAGCTTAGAACAAAGCCTGGTGACCTGTTCTCGAAAGATGCCTTGATGCGTTCGGCACGTGAGCTTGCATCCATGGGACATTTCGACCCGGAGAAAGTTGTGCCAGACGTTAAGCCTGACCCGGAGAGTGGTACCGTAGATGTGAACTGGAACCTGGAACAGAAATCGAATGACCAGATTGAGTTCTCACTCGGATGGGGACAGACGGGCGTTATCGGCCGTGTAGGACTAAAGCTGAACAACTTCTCTATGGCCAACCTGTTCAATAAGAACAAGGAGCACCGTGGCATCATGCCTATCGGAGACGGAGAGACCCTGAGCATCGGTGCCCAGACCAATGGCTCATACTATCAGTCGTATAATATCGGCTACTCCACCAACTGGTTTGGTGGCAAACGCCCAATACAGTTCAGTGTCGGAGCCTATTTCTCGAAGCAGACCGACGTGTCGAGCAACTACTATAACTCGGCTTACATGAACAACTACTACAACTATTTGTATGGTTACAACAGCTACGGCTACAACTATAGCAACTACGAGAACTACTATGACCCAGACAAGTATGTCAAGCTTTTGGGTATTAGTCTCGGATGGGGTAAGCGCCTGCGCTGGCCAGACGACTATTTCACGCTTAATGTCGAGTTGGCATTCCAGAGGTACATGTTGAAGAATTGGCGTTATTTCCTCATCACTAACGGAAACTCCAACAACCTGAACCTCAGCATCGCACTCAACCGTGTGTCTACAGACAACCAGCTGTTCCCACGCCGCGGTTCAGAGTTCACGGCCTCAGTCACCATTACTCCACCTTGGAGCTTGTGGGACGGCAAGGACTACAAAAACCTTGCTACCAACACTGCATCGCCAACTTATGTTGATGAGCAGCAGGAGAAATACCGCTGGATAGAATATCACAAGTGGAAGTTCAAGTCGAAGACATATACTGCACTGACCAGCGGCCAGAAGTGCTTCGTCCTTATGACCCGTGTTGAGCTTGGAATCCTTGGCTCGTACAACAAGTACAAGAAGAGCCCATTCGAGACCTATTATATGGGTGGTGATGGTATGAGCGGCTATTCAACTGGCTATGCTGAGGAGACCATCGGACTGCGTGGTTATGAGAACGGCTCACTTACCCCGTACTATCAGGAGGGTTATGCATACGACCGGTTCTCTATGGAGCTACGCTATCCGCTGATGCTCGGCAATACGACTATCTATGGACTGACATTCGTTGAGGCTGGTAACGCATGGAACGATACCAAGGATTTCAATCCTTTCGACATGAAGCGCTCAGCAGGTATAGGTGTCCGCATCTTCCTCCCGATGGTTGGTCTGATGGGTATAGACTGGGCATACGGTTTCGACAAGGTATATGGAGTAAAGGGCGGAAGCCAATTCCATTTCATACTTGGACAGGAGTTCTAAGTGAAGAGAAAAGAATGATGAATCATATAGTCTGTTACATATAAAAAAATACAGATATGAAGAAGATATTATTAATGATTGTAGTGGCAATGACAGCCGTGGCTGCGAATGCCCAGAAGTTTGCCCTGCTCGACATGGAATACATATTGAAGAGTATTCCTGCCTATGAGCGTGCCAACGAGCAGCTCAATCAGGTAAGCAAGAAGTGGCAGGCAGAGGTTGAGGCTCTCACCACCGAGGCCACAACCATGTACAAGAACTATCAGAACGAGGTAGTGTTCCTCTCCCAGGAGCAGAAGAAGGCCAAGCAGGAGCAGATAATGCAGAAGGAGAAGGAGGCTGCTGACCTGAAGAAGAAATATTTCGGTCCCGAGGGTGAGCTGTTCAAGAAGCGTGAGAGTCTCATGACTCCTATTCAGGAGGAGATATACAATGCCGTGAAGGAAATTTCCGACCTTCGGGGCTACTCCCTTGTCCTTGACCGTGCCAGCGACACGGCCATCATCTTCGGCAGTCCGAAGATAGATATTAGCAATGAGGTCCTTGAGAAGCTCGGCTATTCCCATTGACAGTAAACAATGTAATAATAAACAGTTAGAAAGAAAATGAAGAAATTTGTTTTAATGGTGATGCTGATGGCTCCAATAGCCGTCTTCGCACAGAAATTCGGCAAAGTAAACACACAGGCCATCATGCAGTCGCTCCCAGAGTTGAGTAAGGTAAATGGTGAGCTGGAGGCCGCTGCCAAGCAGTATGAGAACGAGCTTAAGAGCATGCAGGAGGAACTGCAGCGCCAGAGCGAGGCATACGAGAAGGCTAAGAGTACAATGAACCAGACAGCACAGCAGCAGAAGGAGCAGGAACTGCAGACTCTCTATCAGAAGATTCAGCAGACTTACCAGGACAACCAGCAGGCTTTGCAGAAGACTCAGCAGGAGAAGATGCAGCCAGTCATCACAAAGGTTCGCAACGCTATTCAGAATGTTGGCAATGCAGGTGGCTTTACCTATATCTTTGAGGAAGGTGCTGCCGTATATACTGGTACCAATGTTGAGGATGTTACCTCAAAGGTACAGAGCGAGCTGACAAAAATGAAGTAATAATTATATCCATGCGAATGGCTCCAGGCTTTGTGTTCCACAAGGCTTGGAGACATTTTGCATAATACCCTGTCCCGATGGTGGTGAGCTTTCTGCCCCACATTCTGAGGATAGGCTAAATATAGGGGAGGAAACAATAAATGAAGATAATGAGACTACTGGCCTTGTGCCTGACGATGCTTGCTTGCGGCTATATGTATGCACAGGACTCCACCATGCACAAGCAGTCGCAGCAGCTGAAGTATGGCTATTTCAGCTACAAGCAGGCCCTTGAAACCATGTCCGGCTATGGGCTGGCTCAGCAGAGTGTGGCCAACCTTAAGGCCAAGTATGACGCCGAGATGAGGAGGGTAGAGGAGGAATTCAATGTCAAATACGAGGAGTTCCTTGACGGTCAGCGTGATTTTGCTCCATCAATTCTAAAGAAAAGACAGGCAGAGATAAAGGAATTGATGGAGAAAAACCTCGCATTCAAAGACGAGGCGAAGAGGCAGCTCCAGCAAGCGGAGACCGAGGCTTTCGCCCAGTTGAAGACCAAGCTCGCCAATGCCATACTCAAGGTGGGCAAGGAAAGAGGCTATGCCTTCATTCTGAATACCGACTCGAACTCGGTGCCGTTTATCAATCCCGCTTACGGTGAGGATGCCCTTCAGTATATCCGAGAGGCAGCCCGCCAGTGATATTATCTCTAAAACATAGGATATGTTCTCACACTCACCCGGTCCAATCGGTATTTTCGATTCAGGCTACGGTGGCCTGACAATACTTCATGGCATCCGTCAGCGGCTTCCTGAGTACGACTATATGTATTTGGGCGACAATGCCCGTGCGCCTTATGGCTCGCGCTCATTTGAGGTTGTGTACCAGTTTACCCGTCAGGCCGTTCTCAAGCTTTTCGACATGGGATGCCAGCTTGTTATACTTGGTTGTAATACCGCATCGGCCAAGGCATTGAGGAGCATACAGCAGCGTGACCTGCCCGAATGGGATCCGGACAGAAGGGTGCTGGGAATAATCCGCCCCACGGCAGAAGTTATTGGCAACCTGACAACAAGCAGGCATGTAGGTCTACTGGCCACTCCTGGAACAATCCTCAGCGGAAGCTACGAGCTGGAGATAGCCAAGCTCTTTCCCGACATCAGACTCTCGGGCGTAGGCTGTCCGTTGTGGGCATCAATCGTTGAGGCTGGCGAGGCGGACAGTCCCGGAGCCGACTATTTCGTGAAGAAGCGCATAGACATGCTTCTGCGTAAAGACCCGGATATCGACGCAATCATTCTTGGCTGCACCCACTACCCGCTGCTCATGAACAGTATTGTCACGCATGTGCCTCCTGGTGTCCGCATCATACCTCAGGGAGAGTATGTCGCCAATAGCCTTCGTTCTTACCTTGACCGGCACAAATCCCTTGAGTCCATGCTGACCCGTGGTGGCGGATGTCAGTATCTGACCACGGAGAGCGAGGAGAAGTTTAGCGAGACAGCAAGGATATTCCTCCATGAACAAGTAAATGTTAAACACGTAGATTTAGGATAGTTATGCAAGAAACAAGACAAAACCGCATATCAAGACTGCTGCAGAAGGAACTTGCGGCAATATTTCAGTCACAGACCAGACTTATGCATGGTGTACTGGTGAGCGTCACCAGGGTTCGCATCAGTCCTGACCTGAGCATCTGTACGGCATATTTAAGCATTTTCCCGTCGGACAAGGGTGAGGAACTGCTGAAGAATATTGTGGCAAACGAGAAGACCATCCGTTACGAGCTGGGTACAAGGGTACGCAACCAGCTACGCATCATACCCGAGCTGAGGTTCTTCATCGATGACAGCCTCGACTATTTAGACCACATCGACGAACTGTTGAAGAAATAAATGAACTTTCCTCTATTCATAGCCCGCAGGTATCTTTTCTCCAAGAAGAGCACTCATGCCATCAACATCATCTCCGTAATATCTGTTGTTGGCGTTGTCGTCGCTACGACGGCTCTTGTCATCGTGCTGAGTGTCTTCAATGGATTCCACGATCTGGTAGCCTCCTTCTTTACCAGCTTCGACCCGCAGATAGAGGTGGTCCCAGCCAAAGGCAAGACCGCTCCCTGTGACGACCCTGTACTCACTGAGATAAGTAAGTTGCCACAGATAGACGTGGCTACCGAGTGTGTCGAGGATATGGCGCTTGCCATATATAATGGCAACCAGATGATGGTACGGGTCAAAGGTGTAGATGATAATTTCACGGAGCTTACCCATATCACAGATATTCTTGTTGGAGACGGGCAGTTCAGCCTTCATGCCGGTAATCTCGAGTATGGCGTTCCAGGCATACGCCTTGCCCAAGAAATGGGGCTTGGCGCACGTTGGAACGGGTATATGCATCTCTATGCTCCCCGCCGTGAGGGACAGCTTGACCTTTCATCGCCTTCCGACGGCTTTGTTGTCGACTCGTTAATCTCGCCTGGGGTGGTGTTCTGTGTCAAGCAGTCGAAGTACGACAAGAACTATATCCTTACTTCCGTAACTTTTGCCCGCAACCTGTTTGGACAGCAAGGGATGTTGTCCTCATTGGAGCTCAGGCTCAAGGATGGCAGTGATCTTGGTGCTGTGAAAAAGGCGATAAGAGAGATTGCCGGTGACAAGTATGTTGTACGTGACCGCTTCGAGCAGCAGGAGGATACATTCAAGATAATGCAGATTGAGAAGATGATAGCTTACATCTTCCTGACTTTCATCCTCATGGTGGCATGTTTCAATATTGTCGGTTCGCTGTCAATGCTTATGATAGACAAGAAAGACGATGTCGTCACTTTGCGCAACCTTGGTGCAACGGACAGACAGATTGCCCGCGTATTCCTTTTCGAGGGTAGGATGATTTCCTTCATCGGTGCAGTTTTTGGTATAGGCATAGGCCTGCTTTTGTGCTGGTTGCAGCAGGAGTATGGCTTCGTGCGCATGGGCGATAGTGATGGGTCTTTTGTTGTTGATGCCTATCCTGTAAGCGTACACTATATTGATGTGCTGTATATATTGGTGACGGTGGTCGTAGTGGGCTGGCTTGCCGTTTGGTATCCTGTGAGGGCTTTCAGTAAGAGGCTGCTGAAGGGGGATAGATGAGATAGAGCAGATAGATGTGATAGAGCAGATAGATGTGGTAGAGAAGATAGAGGAGATAGAGGTGAGGGGGAGTTTAAGGGTGTTTTTTCCTTATTATTGTTAGGCCGTCGCGTAGGGGCAGGATGACTTGCTCTATTCTTTGGTCTTTGGCCAGTGCGTCATTGAAAGCTCTTATGCCTTGTGTCTGATGGTCATGGCTGTAGCTGGGGTCGGTGACATGCCCGTCCCATAGAGTATTGTCGGCAATGATAAATCCACCAGGCCTAAGTATCTGCATTACCATATTGAATGTGTCGAGATATGTGCGCTTGTCGCCATCTATGAATGCCATGTCGAACGTGATGCCGAGCTGAGGAGCAAGAACGTTGGCATCGCCAATGCGGAAATCTATCTTGTCGCCTACTGAGGAGTTCTCTATCCATGGGCGTGTGAAGTCCTCCATCTCGTCGTTTATCTCGAAAGTATACACTTTGCCTCCCTCCTCCAGACCTTCAGCAAGACAGATGGCGCTATAGCCGCTGAATGTTCCCACCTCCAGTATGTTTTTTGGCCTGGCCATCCGCACCAGCATCTTCAGCAGCCTGCCCTGCAGATGCCCGCTCGCCATTCTGCCGTGAATGGTATGTATGTTGGTTGCCCTATACAGCCTGTACAGGTATTCCCCCTCGGGTTCTATGTGGTCGAGGATGTATTCGCTGATATCCATTATCTTGCTTTTACGATGGCTTCTATGGCCAGTCTGTAGGAGTCGAGTCCGAAGCCGGCAATCACTCCAAGGCAGGCGCACGATATCATGCTGTGGTGTCTGAACTCCTCGCGTTTGTGTACGTTTGATATGTGTACCTCTATCACGGGGCATTTCAGTGACCTTATGCAGTCCTGCAAGGCTATCGAAGTATGAGTATATGCTCCGGCGTTGATTACAATGCCGTCGTAGGTGAAGCCCACTTCCTGTAGCTTGTCTATGAGCAGTCCCTCGACATTGCTCTGGAAGTAGTCAATCTCTATATTGGGATATAGCGCCTGCAGCTGTGGCAGATAGCTCTCAAAGGAATTGTCACCGTAGATGCCTGGCTCGCGTACTCCGAGCAGGTTTAAGTTTGGTCCGTTTATGATTTGTATCTTCATAATCTCAGGAAAATGTTGTATCTTTGTCGGCAAAAGTACGAAAAAATATGGAAACAGACAAGCAATCAACTGCCAATATTGTGAAACGCTACATGAGATACCTCAAATTGGAGCGCAACTACTCAGAGAATACCATCGAGGCATACCGTCATGACCTGCATTGGCTTCTCGATTATCTTGCCGCCAACAGCCTCACTCCTACCGAGGTGCGCCTTGAGGACCTGCAGCATTTTGCGGCAACCATTCACGAGCGTGGCATGTCGGCAAAGACGCAAGCCCGCATACTGAGTGGCGTGAGGGTGTTCTATAAGTTTCTCAATGTCGATGGCTTCATGGATGCAGACCCTTCTGAGCTGCTAGAGTCTCCACGCCTGCCCCAGCACCTGCCCGAGTATCTTACCCTTGAGGAGGTGGACAGGCTTGAGGATAGCATGGACATGAGCAAGGCCGAGAGTCAGCGCAACAGAGCCATCATCGAGGTGCTGTTCTCATGTGGCCTTAGGGTCAGCGAGCTTGTCAATCTTAAGCTCTCTGACATATTCTTCGAGGAGAAGTTCATAAGAGTGCTTGGCAAGGGGAGCAAGGAAAGGCTCGTTCCCATCTCCGACAAGGCCATCCATGAGCTGCAGCTGTGGTTCACCGACCGTTGCCATCTTGACATAAAGCGTGGCGAGGAGGACTATGTCTTCCTGAACCGCCGTGGTCATCACCTCACCCGTACTATGATATTGATAATGATAAAGCGGCAGGCCGAGGAGGCTGGTATCAAGAAAACCATCTCGCCACATACCCTCCGTCACTCGTTTGCAACAGCACTGCTCAAGGGCGGTGCCGACCTGCGAGTAATACAGGCATTACTCGGCCATGAGGACATTGGAACTACGGAGATATATACGCATATTGACACCACCATGCTGAGACAGGAGATACTCGACCACCATCCCAGAAACAGGAATAGGGAGTTAAAATAACATAAAACATTGGCATAAATGTCTATTATATGGCTTAAAAGCGTTTATTTTACGTTCTTTTATTGGATTCGTCTCTGTCGCAAGTGGCAATAGATGGAGAAATTAGCATATAGATTAACAAATAACATATAAGATCATGAAGTTTAGAAAATTGTTATTTCTGGCCCTTTCTTTAGTGGCCAGTGCATCGCAGGCGCAGATGTCAATGCCTTCCCTGCCTGTAGATACGGCAGTAAGGATAGGCAAGCTTGACAACGGACTCACCTATTACATCCGTTACAACAACTGGCCTGAGAACCGTGCGAACTTCTATATCGCACAGAAGGTAGGCTCCATTCAGGAGGAGGAGAGCCAGCGCGGCTTGGCCCACTTCCTTGAGCACATGTGCTTCAATGGTACCGACAATTTCAAGGGCAACGACCTTATCCGCTATTGCGAGTCTATCGGTGTTCAGTTCGGAGGCGACCTCAATGCCTACACAAGCATCGACCAGACGGTCTACAACATCGACAACGTGCCGACAGCACGCCAGAGTTCCCTTGACTCCTGCCTGCTCATCCTTCGCGACTGGGCAGACGGACTTATCCTCGACCCTGAGGAGATTGACAAGGAGCGTGGCGTTATCCATGAGGAATGGCGTATGAGGACAAGTGCCAGCTCGCGCCTTTTTGAGCGTAATCTCGAGAAGCTCTATCCCGGTTCGAAGTATGGCAAGCGCTATCCCATCGGCCTTATGTCTGTCATCGACAACTTTGCCCCAAAGGAGCTCCGCGACTACTACGAGAAATGGTATCATCCACAGAACCAGGGTATCATTGTCGTAGGAGATGTTGACGTCGACCATACGGAGGCTATGATAAAGAAGCTCTTCGGACCAATCCAGAATCCTGAGAACCCTGCTCCAGTTGTTGACGAGGCTGTTCCCGACAATGCCGAACCTATCGTTATCATCGACAAGGATAAGGAATACCAGTCGCACGACATCGACATCATGTTCAAGCACGACGTGTTCCCCGACTCCCTGAAGCAGACACCGCAGTACCTGGTTTACAACTATGTGAAGCAGGCTGCCACCAGCATGCTCAACAGCCGCTTTGGTGAGGCTGCCCAGAAGGCCGACTGCCCATACGTCAGCGCCAGCTCTTTCGACGGCAACTATATCTTTGCCAAGACCAAGGATGCCTTTGGCATCAGTGTGTCGCCAAAGGACATGTCGCTGATTGAGCCTTCTCTCAAGGCTGCCTTCGTAGAGGCGCGCAAGGCTGCTGAGTTTGGCTTCACGCCTACTGAGTATGCGCGTTTCAAGGAAAGCATGTTGAGCGCACTCGACAAGATGTACAGCAACAAGGACAAGCGCTATAGCAGCCAGTTCTACAACGAATGCAAGGCCCACTTCCTTTCCAATGCCCCGATGCCTTCCATCGACTACAGCTATCAGATGATGAAGCAGCTGATACCTGCCATACCTATCGAAGTAGTGAACGCTTTCATGGCAGAGCTGTTGCCAAAGAACGACAGCAACATGGTTATCATCAACTTCAACAACGAGAAGGAGGGCAACGTCTATCCTACCGAGGCAGGACTGCTGAATGCTGTCAAGGAGGCTCGCGCACAGCAGATAGAGGCCTTCGTGGACAATGTGAAGAACGAACCGCTGATAGCCAGTATGCCTAAGCCAGGCAAGATAAAGAAGGAGGAGCGCAACGAGAAGTTCGGCTACACAAAGCTTACCCTCTCCAATGGTGCCACCGTCATACTCAAGAAGACCGACTTCAAGAAAGACCAGGTAGTGCTCTCCGGTGAGGGCAAGGGCGGCGGCTCGCTCTATCCCAACAGCGAGATTACTAACCTCAACGCATTCGACCAGGTGATAGGCTACAGCGGCCTCGGCAATTTCTCAAGTACTGAGCTTGGCAAGGTGCTGGCTGGCAAGATTGCAAATGTAGACCTCCGGCTCTCTGGAACAACGATGACAGTAAACGGAAGCTCCACACCTAAGGACGTAGAGACCATGCTGCAGATGAATTATCTCTACTTCACCAACATCAAGAAAGATACCGATGCCTTCAACAACCTCATAAGCTCTTACGAGATTGAGCTGAAGAACCGTGAGCTGTCGCCCGACATAGCGTTCGGCGACTCTGCTACCGCTACCTTCTATGGACACAACCCACGTCTGAAGCCTATGCTCCTTGAAGATGTCAAGAACATCGATTACGACCGCATACTCCAGATTGCCAAAGAGCGTACTGCCAATGCTGCCGGATGGACCTTCACCATCATCGGCAACTACGATGAGGCCACCATCCGTCCGCTCATCTGCCAGTACATAGCATCGCTGCCTGCCAAGGGCAAGGTGGTGAATGGCAAGCGTACCGCTTTCCTTGAGAAGGGAATTGTCGACAATACTTTCACACGAAAGATGGAGACACCAAAGGCCAAGTTCCAGTATATGTGGTACAACGAGGATATGCCTTACTCTCTTGAGAACGTCATCCGTGCCGACATTGCCGGACAGGTGCTCGACATGATATTCCTCAAGAAGATACGTGAGGAGGAGAGCGCAGCCTACTCGGTGGGTGCGAGAGGCATGGCACAGATGCGTGAGGACAAGACCCACAACATCATGATTTACGCCGTATGCCCTGTCAAGCCAGAGAAGAAAGACGTTGCCACAGCCATCATGGAAAAGGAAGTCAAGAACATGGAGACTGAATGTGACGCGTCTATGGTTGCAAAGGTCAAGGAGCTGATGCTCAAGCAGGCCGATGATGCCGTGAAGACCAACGGCTACTGGCTCAACATCATGAGTCATTGGAACAAGTACGGCATCGACATGCACACAGACTACAAGAAGCTCGTCGAGGCTCAGACCCCCGAGACCATCATGCAGTTCATGAAGGAGTTCAATGCCAGCGGCAACCGTCTGTCGGTTTGCATGATGCCGGCGGAATAATCCTTTGAGGGTGTGCCATACGTGGCATGCCAGTATATCCGTAACAGATCCATCCGCAACACTATCCATGTCGTGTGTTGCGGATGGTTTTGTCTTGTAGTGTGCTTTAGTGTGCGGAACAGGTGTTTTTAGGCCGCCAAACCAAAATTCACATTATTAATTTTGCTGTTCGGATGAAAAGATGTAACTTTGCACCACGTTTTGGAGATGGTGCTGCGAGGCCAACTCCAAGATTACCCTCAGAAATCATAAATGGTATATTTGTTAATTAGTGGGACGGTGTCGCAGAACGGTCTCCATAAACACATTATTTAAACATGTCATACTTATTTTCGTCAGAGTCTGTTTCTGAGGGTCATCCCGACAAGGTTGCCGACCAGATTTCAGACGCCATTCTTGACCAGTTCCTTGCTTACGACGACAAGGCACGCTGTGCCGTAGAGAGTTTCGTCACTACAGGACAGGTTGTTATCATGGGTGAGGTGCGCTCATCTGAGTACATCGACCTTGCCACTATGGCACGTCGTACCATCAATCGCATAGGATACACCAAGTCGGAGTATCAGTTTGATGGCAACTCATGTGGTATTCTCACTGCCATACACGAGCAGAGCGATGATATCAACCGTGGAGTAGACCATGACAACGATGACGACCAGGGTGCCGGTGACCAGGGAATGATGTTCGGCTATGCTACCAACGAGACAGAGAACTTCATGCCCGTGGGCCTTGACCTTGCGCAGCTCATCATGAAAACCCTTGCCGACATACGCAAGGAAGGCAGGCAGATGACCTATCTGCGCCCGGACTCAAAGAGCCAGGTAACGATAGAGTATAGCGACAATGGTGTGCCTCAGCGTATAGACACCATTGTTGTAAGTACACAGCACGACGACTTCATCAAGGATGCCAACGGCAACGACGACGATGACGCCATGTTGGCACAGATACGCAAGGACGTAATAGAAATACTGATGCCAAGGGTGAAGGAGCAGGTAGGCGAGAAGGTTCTGGCCTTGTTCAATGACGGTATCAAGTATTTCGTTAACCCTACAGGCAAGTTCGTTATTGGCGGACCACATGGTGATACTGGTCTTACAGGCCGTAAGATTATTGTTGACACCTATGGTGGCAAGGGTGCCCATGGCGGTGGTGCCTTCTCGGGAAAGGACTCCAGCAAGGTTGACCGCTCGGCAGCTTATGCAGCCAGGTACATTGCCAAGAACATGGTCGCAGCCGGTGTTGCCGACGAGATGCTCGTGCAGGTAGCCTATGCTATTGGTGTGGCCGAGCCTGTGAGCGTGTATGTCGACACTTATGGCAAGTCACATGTAGGCATCTCCGATGGAGAGATTGCCTCACGCATCACCAAGCTCTTCGATCTTAAGCCAAAGGCCATCGAGCGCACGCTTAAGCTGCGCCAGCCCATGTATCTTGAGACTGCAGCATACGGGCACATGGGCCGCAGGAATGAGGTTGTGAAGAAGACGTTTACAAGCCGTTACCACGAGCGCAAGACCATCGACGTGGAGCTGTTCACGTGGGAGAAGCTCGATAGGGTAGAGGATATTAGGAAAGAATTTGGGCTTTAATGGCTTTACAGAACGCAGACACTACAACAGTACAGGGAACGGCGATTGCTGAGGAGGCTGTCGCCGTTCACCATTCAGGACAGCCCACTCCGGCACAGGTGCTCAGTTGGCTGCCCAAGGATGCTACGCCTGCCCAACAGGACTCTGCCATAAGGGCAAATATCAAGATTGAGCCGCCTACTTACAGCTCTCGTCCTGACACCCTGGGAACTCCTTCCACTCGTCCCGATCTTGACACGTTCACTTTGTCCAAGCCACAATGGCATGGCAAGTCGCTCGTACAGAAAGACTCTGTGTACAAACCCGAGGTGATAGCATGGCGGCAAGGGGTAGGTGGTGACCCTGTGCCTTACTCTATAGCTGGCGATAACGTTGTTACCTCCATGCTGTTGGGATGTTTTGTCATAGCCATGGTGGCTATAGCGCAGTCAAAGCAGTTCATCCTCAGGCAGGCCAAGAACTTCTTCTACGTGCCACGCTCAAAGACTACAGAGATTAGCGAGACATCGAACGAGCTGCGCTTCCAGTTCTTCCTCATGCTTCAGACATGCCTTCTCTTCTCGCTCATCTTCTTTTATGCTGTCCACGACTTTGCCGGGCAGACATTCGTCATCGACCAATATTTGGTCATTGGCGCCTTCACAGGAGTTATAGCGGCCTATTTCCTTGTGAAGATTCTTGCCTACTGGCTTGTCGGATGGGTGTTTTTTGACAAGAAGAATACTTTACAATGGATTAAGGCATTCCTCTTCCTTGTTGCCACCGAGGGCGTGCTCATATACCCTCTGGCCATGTTTATGGCATATTTTGATTTGGAATCGGAGAGTGCCGTCATATATGCTTCAATAGTATTGCTTTTGTCCAAATTGTTGTGTTTTTACAAGACATATATAATCTTTTTCCACCAGAAAGGTGTATTTTTGCAAAATATTTTGTACTTTTGTGCGCTCGAAATAGTGCCAGGCATCGCTTTGTGGGGCGTGTTGGTAATGGCGTGCAGTTATTTGAAAATAAATTTTTAGGACATAACAGAAGATGATAAAGAAGATTTTGGTGTCTCAACCTAAGCCGGCAAGCGATAAGTCACCATATTATGACATTGCGAACGAGTTTGGAGTGGAATTGGTTTTCAGACCATTCTTCAAGGTTGAAGGTATCACGGCAAAGGAGTTCCGTCAGCAGAAGATAAGCATACTTAGCCATACGGCTGTGGTGTTCACTTCAAGGCACGCCATAGATAACTATTTTAAGTTGGCTAAGGAAATGAGGCTTACTATACCCGAGGACATGAAGTATTTCTGTGTGACGGAGACAATCTCTTTGTATATCCAGAAATATGTCCAGTATCGCAAGCGCAAGGTGTTCTTCGGTACTACGGGTAAGATTGATGACCTGGTGCCTGTTATGGCAAAGCATAAGACAGAGAAATATCTCATTCCGCTTAGTGATGTGCATAACGACCATGTGAAGGATCTGCTTGACTCTAAGAACCTTGACCATACGGAGTGTGTGATGTTCCGTACGGTAAGCAACGACCTTACCGAGGAGGAGGTTGCTAATTTCGATTACGACATGCTTCTCTTCTTCAGCCCCACAGGTGTGAAGGCTCTCACCAAGAACTTCCCCAACTTCAAGCAGGGCGACATCAGAATTGCTGCTTTTGGTCCGGCTACTGCAAAGACCGTGGGCGACGAGGGACTGAGGCTTGACCTGGAGGCTCCGTCATCCATACACCCGTCTATGACCAGTGCCCTGAAGGCATATCTGGCTGAGGTAAAGGGCGAGGAGTAGTTTACATATATTATATATACACTGATGGCAGAAATGACTTCGCCAGTTGACTGCACGCTGGGAAAGAGTGAGCGCATCTGTAGCAAGAATACTGTTGACGCTCTGTTCAGAGGAGGGCATAGCCATTCTCTCTCGGCCTTCCCGCTGCGTGTTGTCTACAAGGTTGTGGAGTCGCAAGGAGACGTACCGTGCCAGATGCTTGTGAGTGTTCCTAAGAAATGCTTCAAACGTGCCGTTAAGCGCAACCGTGTGAAAAGGCAGTTAAGGCAGGCCTACCGTACCAACAAGCATGTTGTTATGGAGGCTGCCAGAACTCTTGAGGGAAAGACCCTCGTGATGGCCTTTATATGGCTCGATGCCAAGCTGCATGATTCTGCACGCATTGATGCCAAGATGCTCAACCTGATGGAAAGATTGTGTGAGAAGTTATGGGAAAAGTCATGAGGACACTATCAAGGTGGATAAGCTGGCTGCTCATATTGCCGATACTTTTCTATCAAAGGTGCATATCTCCGTTCACACCGCCGTCGTGCCGTTTTCAGCCTACCTGCTCGGAATATGCTCGGCAGGCTTTACAAAAACATGGACCGATAAAGGGAATGTGGCTTGCAATAAGGCGGTTGCTCAGATGCCATCCGTGGGGAGGAAGCGGATATGACCCGGTGCCGTAAAACCACTTAGTACTTGTCAACTCGTCAACTAAAAAAAATATATATGAAGAATTTCGTAGAAGAACTGAAATGGCGCGGTATGCTGGCACAGATAATGCCCGGTACCGAAGAATTTTTGCAGAAGAATATGGTTTCGGCTTACCTAGGTACTGACCCAACAGCCGACTCATTGCATATAGGCCACCTTTGTGGCATAATGATGCTGCGTCACTTGCAGCGTTGCGGACACAAGCCATACCTCCTTGTCGGTGGTGCGACAGGTATGATTGGAGACCCTTCCGGCAAGAGCCAGGAACGCAATCTGCTCGATGCGGAGACCTTGTACCATAACCAGGAGGCTATAAAGAAGCAGGTGGCTAAGTTCCTCGACTTCGACAGCACCGAGCCTAACAAGGCCGAGCTCGTAAACAACTACGACTGGATGAAGGACTTCACCTTCCTCGACTTCGCACGCAAGGTGGGCAAGCACATCACAGTGAACTACATGATGGCGAAAGACTCCGTGCAGAAACGTCTTAGCGGCGAGACACGCGACGGTCTGTCATTTACCGAGTTCACCTACCAGCTGCTGCAGGGATACGACTTCCTCTACCTCTACCAGCACCATGGAGTACAGCTGCAGCTTGGCGGCAACGACCAGTGGGGCAACATGACAACTGGTACGGAGCTTATCCGCCGCACGCTAGGCTCGGAAGCCGAGGCTTTCTGCCTCACCTGCCCGCTCATAACAAAGGCCGACGGAAAGAAGTTCGGAAAGACAGAGAGTGGCAATGTTTGGCTCGACCGTAACCGCACAACGCCATACGCCTTCTACCAGTTCTGGCTCAACGTGTCGGATGATGACGCTGAGAAATACATCAAGATATTCACAAGTCTCGAAAAGGAAACCATCGATGCTCTTATTGAGGAGCACCGTCAGGATCCTGGCCGCCGTACCCTGCAGAAGCGTCTTGCCGAGGAGGTTACCACAATGGTACACTCTGCCGAAGACCTGCAGATGGCTCAGGAAGCAACCAACATCCTCTTCGGTAAAGCCACCAAGGACAGCCTCCAGCGTCTCGACGAGGCCACATTCCTTGATGTTTTCAATGGTGTGCCACACTACACAGCATCCAAGGATGTGATAGGACAGCCTGCTGTTGACGTGTTCTGTCAGGAAGGAATGGATATCTTCCCAAGCACGAGCGAGATGCGTAAGCTCGTCAAGGGTGGTGGCGTAAGCCTCAACAAGGAGAAGCTCACTGCCTTCGACCAGACGATTACTGCCGATGACCTCATCGATGGCAAGTATCTGCTTGTACAGAAAGGCAAGAAGAACTACTTCCTCATCACGGTGAAGTAGGTGTCGTGTGTCGCCCTACCTGCTTGGACTCTAAGATTAGGCTTATACCAAGGGGAAGGATTCTATAGATACGTGGGCAGGAAAATATTGCAAGGAAAATTTGGATGTTAGGCATTTTATTGCTAACTTTGCATCCAAATCTAAGTTTGGACCATGGTGTAATGGTAACACTACAGGTTTTGGTTCTGTCATTATGGGTTCGAGTCCCGTTGGTCCAACCATTATTATCTATGCCAGTTTTTTTGATTGGATGAGAGCGGAAATGTTCTCATCCATCTTTTTTTGTTGATTGTGGTGGCATTTTAAGTATCTTTCAGAAAAGAAACGTATTATAAAATGATGATGTTCGAATTTATTTTGTATCTTTGCCAAAGAATTTGTGAGAAAGGACTTGCGCCCCGTCTTTAGCTTACGGTACGAACTGACTAATCGAAGCACATTAAATATATAATACTGCTATATGACTACTAATTACCAACTGCGATACGCCGCTCATCCGGCTGATGCCAAATCATACGACACTTCGCGCCTGCGTAGTGACTTCCTGATAGACAACCTCTTCGTGGAAAACGAGGTGAACATGGTCTATTCCATGTACGACCGCATGGTGGTGGGAGGCGCTATGCCTGCCGGTGAGGAACTGCCTTTGGAAGCCATTGACCCCCTGAAAGCCCCTTTCTTCACTTCAAGACGTGAGGTGGGAATATTCAATGTCGGTGGAGGAGAGGCTGTTGTAAAGGTCGGCGAAGAGACATTTACCCTTGGGTTCAAGGAGGCATTGTATATAGGCAGTGGCGACAGAGACGTGACATTCGCAAGCAAGGAAGACAATAATCCCGCCAAGCTCTACTTCAACAGTACTGTTGCCCATACCTCTTATCCCTGCCGTAAGATTTCCAAGGATGATGCCGTAAGCGTCAGGATGGGAGCGTTGGAGACATCGAACGAGCGCGTGATAAATAAGATGATTGTCAATCAGGTGCTGCCGACATGCCAGTTGCAGATGGGCATGACGGAACTGTGTACAGGCTCTGTATGGAATACCATGCCGGCTCATACTCACAGTCGCAGAATGGAGGCATATTTCTATTTTG
Organism: Prevotella sp. P3-122; assembly: GCF_002251365.1. Lineage (GTDB taxonomy): Bacteria > Bacteroidota > Bacteroidia > Bacteroidales > Bacteroidaceae > Prevotella. The sequence goes on along the minus strand of NZ_NPJH01000087.1, from coordinate 33,724 downwards.
ATATACCTGAGGACCAGGCTGTATGCCATTTCATGGGTGAGCCACAGGAGACAAGGCATATATGGATGAAGGGCAACGAGGCCGTGCTGTCACCGGAATGGAGCATACATTCGGCAGCCGCAACGCACAACTACACATTCATATGGGGAATGGGAGGCGAGAACCTCGACTATGGTGATCAGGACTTCTATGCCATCACGGATTTGAAATAATCCGTCCATGGTGGAAAAGTAGTTTGCTGCCCTCTCCCCAATTTATTATCGGTTATAGTTTTAGAACTAACTTAAATACAAGACTAAAATGACAAGTTTAAAAGAATTTTCACTCGAAGGCAAGAATGCCTGGATTACAGGTGCCTCTTATGGCATTGGTTTCAACATTGCTAAAGCGTTTGTGGCTGCTGGTGCAAAGACCATCATCTTCAACGACATCAATGAGGCTGCTCTTGAGCGTGGCCTTGCCAACTACAAGGAGGCTGGCATCGAGAACGTGAAGGGCTATGTTTGCGACGTTACAAACGAGGTTGCTGTAAAGGAACTTGTGGAGAAAATCCACGCTGAGGTCGGCAATATCGACATCCTGGTAAACAACGCCGGTATCATCAAGCGCATTCCTATGCACGAGATGAAGCGCGCTGAGTTCCAGCAGGTAATCGACATCGACCTTGTTGGTCCGTTCATCTGCTCAAGTGCTGTCATCCCAGAGATGATGGAGCGCCGTGAGGGTAAGATTATCAACATCTGCTCTATGATGAGCGAGCTTGGCCGTGAGACGGTTTCTGCATACGCAGCTGCCAAGGGTGGTCTGAAGATGCTCACCCGCAACATTTGCTCTGAGTATGGTGAGTACAACATCCAGTGTAATGGTATTGGCCCGGGCTATATCGCTACTCCTCAGACAGCTCCTCTCCGCGAGCGTCAGCCTGATGGCAGCCGTCATCCATTCGATAGCTTCATCTGTGCCAAGACTCCTGCCGGACGTTGGCTCGATCCTTCTGAGCTTGGTGGCCCTGCCGTATTCCTGGCTTCCAAGGCTTCTGATGCTGTCAATGGCCACGTGCTCTATGTCGATGGTGGTATTCTCGCTTATATCGGCAAGCAGCCTAAATAAGACAACCGAATATACAAAGAAGAAGGGCATGCCGTTTCTGCGGCATGCCCTTATTTTGGTAAAAAAAGTTGTGATCTTACACAATAGCGTCTGCCAATTCTGCACCAGCCTTGAACTTAACAACCTTCTTGGCTGCGATGGTGATAGGCTCCTTTGTTGCAGGATTTATGCCCTGACGCTCGGGACGCTCTGAAACAGAGAATGTGCCGAAGCCGATGAGTTGAACTTTGTCACCTGCTACGAGGGCTTCCTTCATAGCGTCTGTAGCGGCCTCCAATGCCTTCTTGGCATCAGCCTTGCTGATTGAAGCTGCTGCTGCAATCTTGTCAATTAATTCTTTCTTGTTCATAATTTTTGGATTGTAAAATGATAAAATAAATAATAGTCTTTAGTTTTTGCTGACAAATATAGTTTATTCTTTTCAAAATCCAAACAAAAAAGCAAAAAAAGTGATATAATATTTTATTTTTTCTCTTAATATGCCTTGTTTTGTGCATTATAACAGAGATTTTTAGTAATTTTGCACCCACAACAATAGTTTTAAGTGAATTTCAGACAAACATGGGAAATCTTCCAAATATCACTAAGAATCTTCTAATCATCAACGCCTTGGCATTCATAATGATGTACATTGTCAAGGGTAGTATGGGTATAGATTTGAACAACGTGTTCGGACTCCATTTCTTTATGGCTTCCGACTTTCAGGTCTATCAGCTTGTAACCTACATGTTCATGCATGCCGGCATTGAGCATATTGCCTTCAACATGCTTGCCCTATGGATGTTCGGACGAGTGGTGGAGACAGTGTGGGGCCCGAGGAAGTTTCTTTTTTATTACATTTTCTGTGGCATTGGTGCAGGTGTCATGCAGGAAATAGCACAGTTCTTCTGGTTGTACAGCACGCTGGATTCGCAGCTGTCTTTAGGGGTGTTCGATGCCTTTAGCGTGATGTCGCAGATGTCTGAGCAGCTCAATGGCCTGACAACGGTAGGAGCCTCTGGTGCTATATATGCCATCCTGCTGGCGTTCGGTATGATATTTCCGGAGGAGCGCATATTCATTTTCCCGTTGCCAATACCGATTAAGGCAAAATGGTTTGTAATATTCTATGCAGGCGTAGAACTGTTCTCCGCCCTTGCTACTCCTGGCGACCATGTCGCTCATCTTGCCCATCTTGGAGGTATGCTGTTTGGCTTCCTGCTAATACGCTATTGGCGAAAAAGCATTAGTGGACATTATGGTGGCAGGAGTCGTGGACAGGAGTTCTTCGACAAAATGAGGACCAGCTGGGAGAAGCATTCTCGAAAGCAGAGCGGACCGACTGACAATAGTGGCAGCTACAACAGGCATGTAAGCGACTGGGACTACAACTCCCGCAAGAAATCGCAGCAGGAGGAGGTAGACCGTATCCTTGACAAGATACGCAAGAGCGGATATGAGAGCCTCACCCGCGAAGAGAAGCAGACACTGTTTGACCAAAGCGGAAAGTGATGCTGGCAAAATTCAAGAACCTTGTTTTGCAGATGGTTGCTGGCGCCAATATCGTCACAGTCATCATTATGTTGATGGTGGGTTACAGCGACCGGCTGCATCCTGCCACCTTCCCACTGTTTGCCAATGCGGGGTTGCTCCTGCCGGTGTTCATTGTGCTGAATTTCTGTTTCCTTGTCTTTTGGGTGTTCTTTAAGTTCCGCTGGGTTGTCATCCCATTCGTTGGTTACTTGCTGTGCTTCCAGCCTGTCAGAAACTATTGCCCTTTCAATATCACGGGCGAGGTTCCAGACAGTACCATCAAGGTGCTGACGTATAATGTCTGGCTCTTTGCGGGATGGAATGACGAGGGCGGTCCCAATCCTATACTGGAGTACATAGCCTCAGCGGATGCCGATGTGGTATGCTTGCAGGAGGCTGGTGCTAACGAGGTGGGGCAGAGGAATATAGACAATATGCTCGACCCTGTGTACAAGTATCGTGACACGATGAGGATAGGCGGTGGAGGGTCTGTAATAGCCTTCTACAGCAAGCATCCCATATTGCGCAAGCAGCGCATAGACTACGAGTCCAGGGGCAACCTGTCAGGAGCTGTGTGGCTTGACATGGGCGGCGACACGGTAATTGTCATCAATAATCATTTCGAGACTACGGGACTGACAGTCGATGATAAGGCACAGTTCAGGCAGCTCGTTAATGGCGAATACCTTTCAGACAGTGTGGAGAATGCCTCACGCAAACTTTTTGACAAGCTGAAGGAATCTACCGTCAGACGGGCACCAGAGGCCGAGGCAGTGGCCCGCTTCATAGCGTCTCACTCTGGTGAGACCATAATATGCTGCGGTGACTTCAATGACGGGCCCAACTCGTATGCCCGGCGGACAGTCGCCGAGAATCTCACCGACTGTTACGTGTCTACAGGAAACGGGCCCGGTATAAGCTATCACATGAACGGATTTTTTGTCCGAATTGATAACATTTTATGTTCCACTGATTTAGAGCCTTGCAAGTGCATTGTTGACAGGAAAATTGCCACAAGTGACCATTATCCTGTCGTTTGCTGGCTAAAAAAGGGGCGAAAACCTTAAAAATTGAATAATAAAGTCCCAATAATTTTTCAAAGTGTGAAAAAAATATTATCTTTGCACGTCTTATGACATAATCTGGTTTGGAAATCATAGAAAAATAACAAATAATAATCAAAATGCAAAACAAAGGAATTGTAATTGTAACAGCCGTCTTATTGACGCTTGCAAGCATCTTCTATTTGTCTTTCTCTGCTGCCACTTACTACTATGACAGCGAGGCGGCAAAGATTGAAGACCCCATTGCACAGCAGGACTACAAGGACTCTGTGAAGTATCTGGGTATTTATTCTTACCAGAAGTGCTTGGAAACTAAGATCGGTCTCGGACTTGACCTCAAGGGCGGTATGAACGTCATCCTTGAGATTTCTGTCCCAGACGTAGTTGAAAATCTGGCAGACCACAAGACTGACGTGGCTTTCACTAAGTCCATGGAGCAGGCACGTGCCGAGGAGGAGACAAGTCAGGAAGACTTCATCACCCTCTTCATCAATGCCTACCACAAGAATGCCCCAGGTCACAAGCTGGCAGAAATCTTCGCCACACAGCAGTTGCAGGGCAAGGTAAATCCTCAGAGCACTGACTCAGAGGTTGAGAAGGCGCTCCGTCAGGAGGTACAGGCCGCTATCGACAACTCGTTCAACGTCGTACGTACACGTATCGACAAGTTCGGTGTCGTTCAGCCAAACATCCAGAAACTTGAGGGCCAGGAAGGCCGCATCATGGTAGAAATGCCAGGTATCAGCGAGCCCGAGCGTATGCGCAAGCTGCTGCAGGGTAGCGCCAACCTTGAGTTCTGGGAGACCTACAACGCACAGGAGATTATCCCTTACCTCGTGCAGCTCGATAGCCGTATGGCTAACGACGGACAGCAGGAGGCCAAGGCCGATACTACAGCTAAGGCCAAGGATGCAGAGGTTGCTGATACCGTTGCTGCCAAGAAAGAGGCTCCAAAGGCTAAGTTCCAGATTAAGAACGATACCAAGAAAACTGCCGTAAAGGAGACTCCCGAGGCTCAGCTCGCTGAGGCTAAGAAGCAGCATCCTCTTCTCGCGCTCCTGCAGACCACCAATGGCAACTCGCTTGCACTCGTTGGTTACGCAAGCGTTCGTGATACAGCTGCCATCAACAGCATCATCTACTCTGAGCTCGCCAAGCAGGTTCTTCCTTCTGACGTGAAGCTCCTGTGGGGTGCCAAGCCTGCCGACGGCATCGCTGCCAAGAACATCTATGAGCTTTATGCTCTTAAGATTACAACCACTACCGGACGTGCTCCGCTTGAGGGTGATGTTATCACCGATGCCAAGGACCAGTTCGACCAGATTACCGGTCAGCCAGAGGTAAGCATGAGCATGAATGCCGATGGTGCACGCCGCTGGGCTGCACTCACCAAGGCCAACATCGATAAGGCTATCGCCATCGTTCTCGATGGAGTTGTTTATTCTGCTCCACGTGTTAATGGAGAGATTACCGGTGGACAGTCTTCTATCTCTGGTAGCTTCACCATTGAGGACACTAAGGACCTTGCAAATACTCTGAAATCAGGACGTATGCCTGCTCCTGCCCGCATAGTACAGGAAGAGGTCGTTGGTCCTACACTCGGTGCACAGTCAATCCAGCAGGGTGTCATCTCGTTCATCATCGCTTTCGTAGTCCTGATGGTCTACATGGTGCTTATGTACAACTTTGTTCCGGGTATGCTCGCCAACTGCGCGCTGCTCGTCAACCTCTTCTTCACGCTCGGTATTCTTACCTCGTTCCAGGCCGCGCTCACCATGAGTGGTATTGCCGGTATGGTACTCTCACTCGGTACCGCTGTCGACGCCAACGTGCTTATCTATGAGCGTACCAAGGAAGAGCTGAAGTCGGGCAAGGGTATCAAGCAGGCTGTGGCAGCCGGTTACAGCAATGCCTTCTCGGCCATCTTCGACTCCAATATCACTTCTTTGCTCACGGGTATCATCCTCTACTCTTTCGGTACTGGTCCTATCCGCGGCTTCGCAACGACATGGATGATTGGTATTGTCTGCTCATTCTTCAGCGCAGTATACCTCACACGCCTTGTTTGGGAATACAAGCTTAAGAGAGACAAGTGGCTCAACCAGACATTTGTTACTGGCATCTCACGCAACCTGATGCAGGGTACACGCTACAAGTTCATGTCTATGTATCGCAAGACCTTCACTCTGGCCGTTGTTGCAGTGGTTGTCTTCATAGTAAGCTTCTTCGTTCGCGGACTTGCTCGCAGCATCGACTTCACTGGTGGTCGCAACTATGTTGTACAGTTCGAGAAGAGCGTACAGCCTGAGGATATACGTGGCATTATCGCCGAGGCTTTCCCTGGTTCTACCACCAGTGCCCTCTCTCTCGGTACCGACAACAAGACAATCCGTATTTCTACCAACTACAAGATTGAGTCCAATAGTCCTACTGTTGACGACGAGGCCGAGACCATTCTCTACAACGCCCTTAAGAAGGGTGGCCTCGTATCGCAGAAGAGCGTCGAGGACTTCAAGAACCCGGACATCCGTCAGGGAGGCTCTATCATCAGCAGCTCTAAGGTCGGACCGTCTGTAGCTAAGGATATCACCCAGGGAGCCATCATCAGCGTGCTCATAGCACTTGTGGCAATCTTCCTCTATATCCTCGTACGTTTCCGCAATGTGGCCTTCTCTGTAGGCTCTACCGTTGCGCTGGCTCTCGACGCACTCGTAGTAATCGGTCTGTTCTCGCTCCTGCAAGGTTGTCTGCCGTTCTCGCTTGAGGTCGACCAGGCATTCATCGGAGCCATCCTTACCGTTATCGGTTACTCCATCAACGATAAGGTGGTAGTGTTCGACCGTATTCGTGAGAACCTGCGCCTGCATCCGAAACAGGATATACAGAAGGTGTTCAACGACTCCATCAACCAGACCCTTGCACGTACCATCAACACCTCACTCTCAACGTTGATAGTATTGCTCTGCATCCTCTTCCTTGGTGGCAAGAGCATCCAGGCATTTGCCTTCGCAATGACCTTGGGTGTAATCTTCGGAACACTCAGCTCTATCTTCATCGCCTCACCAATCGCTTACCTCGTTATGGGTCGTAAGATTCAGGAGGAAGTAGAGGTAGAAGTTGCAAAAGCATAGCTCTATACCTTATTATATTATAAGTAAAGGGTCGTGACGCATACGTGTCACGACCCTTTTTTTGATAGTATGGCGGCTATCATTCATGATAATCTATGTCACCCGCCTCGTCCGCCTGCGGACCTCCATCTGTGTCCATCAATATATATATTTTTTCTTTTAATTGCTGGTCATTTATGGCAATTGCAGACCACAAACCACCAACTCTTTTTCTTGAACAGCAATTACCTGCAATATAACGGCAATTAAAAAAATATTTTTCTTTCAATTGCTGTCCAATTGATGACAATTGCTGTTTCCCCACAAAACCGTCCGCTTGCGGACCTCCGTGTCATCCGCATTTTCCGTGTGAAGACAATCAGTCATCAGTCATCAGTCATCAGTCATCAATCATCAGTAATCAGCCCCTCGCGTAGCTTGATGAAAGCTGCAGTACACCACTGCATAGTCTACAATCCACCACCACTGCATAGGCTGGAGGCCTATACTCTGAGTAACCGTGGACGTAGTCCTCGGCACAGTGATAGTAGCATAAGACTGCTGGCTGGAAGCCAGTACCAAGTACCCAAGGATTAGAGGTACTGGCTTCCAGCCAGGGGTGAGAGATAGATGTCGTAACCCGTGGGCAAATGCTATCGCATTTCCCCACGGTTACTAAAAGTATAGGCTTCCAGCCTAATCCGCAGCTCTCTCCTCCTGCCCACCAGCGTCCACAGAGGAGTCGCACATCAATCATCAGTCATCAAAAACTTGCTTTAGCTTGATGAACACCGCTGAAATAAATAATGTGTGATTAATCGTTCATCATTAATCGAAACTTACCCCACATCGTCCGCCAGCGGACCTCCGTTTAAATTCCGTTTAAATTCCGATGATTCACGTTCTCCCACACCATCCGCTTGCGGACCTCCGTGTCATCCGCATTTTCCGTGCGAAGACAATCATTAATCATTAATCGTTCATCATTAATCAACCCTCGTTCGCCTGCGGACCTCCGTTTAAATTCCGTTTAAATTCCGATGATTCACGTTCTCCCACAAAGTCCGCCTGCGGACCTCCGTGTCATCCGCATTTTCCGTGTGAACAACATCATTAATCAATCATCAATAATCAGTCATCAGTCATCAGCCATCAATAATCATTAATCATCCTCCGTGTTTTCCGTGTGAACAACAAATCATCTGCCATCCGTTAAAATAGTCTAATTCCCGTTAGAATTACGGCGAAACATTACAATAAATGCAAATTTATTAGCATCTTTGCATTAAGCAACTCACTCGTTCCAAGAGTGGGGCGTCCATCTTGTTAAAACAGAGCAGCATAAATGAACCTTTCCATCAAGCCTTCGGCTAATATTGGCAGGATAACATCTCCGTTTAAAACGCTGTCATGGAAATGTTATGCTGAAGCTCTAATTCCGACAGTTACAGAAAAAACTGCCGACGCCGTAGGCATGAATAAAAGCAAGACCTTATCAGCAGATATATAGGAAGTTAAGACAAGCTCCCCACCATAGAAAACAAAACATGGAGAACAATTATTCCTGGTTCGTCGCCGTCGTCACACACAACACCGAGATGAAATGTGTGGAAAGACTGGAGAAGCTCGTCAATACCTGGCGAAGCAGCAAGGCTATTGACAGTTCGGAGGAGGTAGCGACCTACGTGCCCACACAGACGGTAGTACGCATACAGCCCAGCACTGGCCGGCGCGTGCGAGTAAAGAAGGTGCTCGCTCCATGCTATTTGTTCATAAGATGTAAGGATACCGTACGCTACCAGATAGCATGTGAGGCTCCGTACATCCTCCGTTTCCTGATGGACCGTGCCTCAAAGACCGAATCAGGCAGGAACGACTTCGCCCGCATACCAAATGGCCAGATGGAAAATTTCAAGCGCATGGTAGAGGAAGCGGTGAACGCAGTCATCATAGATCCCTCCCGTGTGCATGTAGGCGATAAGGTACGCATCACGACCGGTAGGCTCGCCGGACTGGTTGGCAACATCTGTAAAGAGCCCGATGGCTCCAGCATGATTGCCCTCCGCGTCGATTTCCTCGGCTATGCCAAAATGCAATGTCCCTCCGACATCCTCGAATTGGTCAAGGAATAATCGTTCCGCTTCCCCGTTCCAGTTTTGGTTATCAATAATCAAAGAAATTGTCCGCATAAATACCTGTTTTATATGTTTTGAACGCGAATTATCGCAAATTATCCGTTAATTAAAGAAACAATGTTTCATGAATATTTACGGCCAATTCCTGGCAATTCTCGTTCACAAGATGATAGTGTTTTGAACGCGAATTATCGCAAATTATCCGTAAATTCCCAAATAATTTAAATATATGGATATTAAGAGATATAAAGATATAGTGTATAACATCATCGGAGCAGCCATGACGGTTCATCGAGAACTGGGTGGCGGGCTTTTGGAACCGATATACAATGAGGCCATGTGTATGGAATTGTCAGACAAAGGATTTCATCCAGAATCAGAGAAAGAACTACTCTGTTTCTATAAAGGAAAGCGAATGAATAAGTCATACCGCATGGACATTGTAGTTAATGATGTCATATTGGAATTGAAATCAACAAGCGAGATATGTCCCGAACATAGATTTCAGTTGTTCAACTACCTTCGATTGACAAAGAATCACATAGGGTTGCTCATCAATTTTGGCTCTGGTAGCCTTGAATGTGAGCGATATTACTATGATAGTACCACTAATGATTGTCGTTTGATAGACCGCAATATGAATATTGTTCCAAGATGATGATGTTTTGAATGCGAATTATCGCAAGTTGTCCGTTAATTAAAGAAACAATGTTTCATGAATATTTACGGCCAATTCCTGTCAATTCACGTTCACAAGATGATGATGTTTGGAATGCGAATTATTGCAAATTATCCGTTAATTAAAGAAACAATGTTTCATGAAAATTTACGGCCAATTCCTGTCAATTCACGTTCACAAGATGATGATGTTTTGAATGCGAATTATTGCAAATTATCCGTTAATTAAAGAAACAATGTTTTATGAAAATTTACGGCCAATTCCCGGCAATTCACGTTCACATAAAGAGAGTTTAGAGTTGCGTCATGGCACCGCCTGCGGCGCCAGTTATTACCAACTCAATGATGCGCAATACATACAGTGCGATTCGCTTCCAATTCACTTTCATACTCGTTGTTTTTAAATAGATGACATAATAAACTTCATAGAATCTATTTTTTCCACGGAACACACAGAATACACGGAAAAAGAAATCGGTGTTCATCTGTGTACTCCATGGAAAAAATAAGGGGCAGAGGGACATGAGACAACCCGCAGCAACGGAATGGTAAGCGAGCCTCTCTGTCCCTGAGACCCCTATCAATCATCAATCATCAATAATCAATAATCATTCCCCCTCTATCCATCCAAAGACCTTGCGCGTATCTAAACAAGGACACGCCTTAGGCACCGTGCCGGGCAGGTCTCTATGTCCCACTATCCTTGCCTTCGGGAACAGTTTGTGAAGGATGGTCAGCAAGTCAGTCAGTTCTGCACGCTGCTTCTCGGTCATCGTGTTACACGGTCTGCCGTTCTCATCAAGTCCGCCCTCGTAGCATACACCAATCGAACAGCGGTTGTAAGGAACAGCGTGAGCACCCACTTCAAGGAGTTTGCGTCCCTGCACCCTTCTGCCGTCCTTGCGGATGTAGAAGTGGTAGCCGATGCCTTTGAACTTGCGTGCCAGATGGTCTCGCAGCAGCATCTCTTCCGTATAATCGGTGTTGCATCTCGTTGCAGAGCAGTGAAGCACGATATACCTCACGTCGCTCTCTCTCATCAGACTATTTGTTGACATATACTTATATAATCAGATAAGGTTTGCACACGAGCTGACACCAAGTGCTGTAAGCGCGGCTATGAGAGCCTGTATGACAGCATTAACAATATTCACCCATGAGATCTTGGACTTCTGTCCCGATTTCTCGTTTTCATAAAGATATACCATATTGTAAAAGTTTAAAAGTTTAAAAGTTCGAGGAGTTTGAGGAGTTCGACGTGTTCGAGGAGTTACGAAATGTTTATATCTGTTTATCGCCTTGCGAGAGATGCAAAGCCCCGATAGGGTGATGATGTAGATGACTGAGAACGCCAGAGCTTGCTCAAGGAGTTTCAGACGGCTACGTCATCAATGGCTCGTAGAGACAAACAGCATCAGTCGCAAGGGGTTTTACAGGTTTTTGTCTTTCCAAGAGCACACACTTTAGCGAGAGTTGAGGAGTTCGAGGAGTTCGAAGGGTTATCCCCCCGCCCGGAGGCAGGGGGCTTCACCTTACTTGTTCTTCGCGGCATCAAGGTCAACGACACTCTCGCCGGCTTTCTCGGCCTTCAGGGTAGCAGCCTGAGCCACACGGCTTGCTACAGGGTTGAACTCGGCATAGTTGATGAGGTTTTCGAAGTCCGTACCCGGAGCGAACAGTATGTTCACCGCCTTGATGTTCTTCGAAGTGAACTTGTCGATGCTCTCCGCCCCCTCACTGCTGATGCTGATGACGAAAGAGCCAAGCTCGCCCAGCTGAATCTTGTTGCCGTTGAGAAGCTGTTCCACCAGACACTCGCACATGTCACTAATGACACCCTTCACCGTACCGCGGCTATACACCCCGTTGTGGTCGGCGATGTGCTTCGAGAACTTCTCCAGCGGCCATACCTCCGATACCTGGTTCCTTGCATAAGCCTTTTCCGGCTCCTCAGGATTAGTTGGATTACCCTTCATAAAAACACTATAGTTAATCATTCGTTTGCCCATCGCCGGTATGGGACTTGGTATTTACGCACACAGCCCGATGCGCCCGACAAATGTTATTACTCCTGGACTGCTTTGCAAAGACAGTGCAAACGAGCGCAATGTACGCATGCTTACTTTTGCCGAGTGCAGCCTGTCTTCGCTTTTCTGGAAGCAAAGTTACAACATCGAAAAGCCGAAAACAATTCGATTGACAACCGTTGACAAACCGTTGATATCCCGTTGACATACCATTGATAAAGCATCGTTATTATACCGTATTACATATATATAAGGGTTTAACAGTTTAATGGTTTAACAGTTTAAGAGTTCGACGTGTTCGAGGAGTTACGAAATGTTTATATCTGTTTATCGCCTTGCGAGAGATGCAAAGCCCCGATAGGGTGATGATGTAGATGGCTGAGAACGCCTGAGCTTGCTCAAGGAGTTTCAGACGGCTACGTCATCTATGGCTCGTAGAGACAAACAGCATCAGTCGCAAGGGGTTTTACATGTTTTTGTCTTCCCAAGCCAACACCTTTATCGGCAATATCGACTCACAAAAACCGAGATAAACCCCTTGAAGAGAATGGCGGCTGCGCCTTTCTGTTATGCTTCCGCTTCGGTCTTATAAGAGCAAGCTCTTAACGCCCACAGCGAAAGCTTAACAGCACCTTCTTCCAGAAGGCTACCATCCTCTTCAAGGCGATAAACAAGAAATAAACCTTAGCTTAGACGGGGTATACATTCAAAACTAATAAGGGGTTAACAGGTTCGAGGAGTTACGAAATGTTTATATCTGTTTATCGCCTTGCGAGAGATGCAAAGCCCCGATAGGGTGATGATGTAGATGGCTGAGAACGCCTGAGCTTGCTCAAGGAGTTTCAGACGGCTACGTCATCAATGGCTCGTAGAGACAATCAGCATCAGTCGCAAGGGGTTTTACATGTTTTTGTCTTCCCAAGCAGTCACCTTTATCGGCAATATCGACTCACAAAAACCGAAATAAACCTTACCGTCTGTGACAATAAAAGAATACACAATTCCGTTTTCAGAAAAAAACTTGCACAATAATGAAAAATTACAAAATAGGACGGTTGGTAGATAAAGATCCTGTATTGTGCCAGAAACTTAAGCAGTGGTGTTACGATCTTAATGGGTGCTGTCAAGAGGTTCACAAAGGCTTAGGTCCGTTCTTGAACGAGTATATGTACCAGGACGCCCTGGAAATTATGCTTAATGAACGCCAGATAGTACCATTTACTCGTGAGTACTATTTCTCGGTTGAGTTCCATGGCAAGCGCATCAATCATAAGCACTTTGTAGATTTCTATGTGAAGGAAAAGGCTTTCATTGAGTGCAAGGCAGTAGAAAAGCTTTGTCCTGAACATCGTCAGCAGTTGTGGAATTACATGCGACTCACAAAAACTCGCATAGGTATCCTTTGGAATTTCGCTCCAACGCATGACCAGAGTGAACATTATTACCTCGATGTTGAAACAGATACTATATACCTCTTCTAACAGAAATAAACCTTTCGTTAATAGGTTCGAGGAGTTATGAAATGTTTATATCTGTTTATCGCCTTGCGAGAGATGCAAAGCCCCGATAGGGTGATGATGTAGATGGCTGAGAACGCGTGAGCTTGCTCAAGGAGTTTCAGACGGCTACGTCATCAATGGCTCGTAGAGACACAGCATCAGTCGCAAGGGGTTTTACATGTTTTTGTCTTCCTGGGCGGACACTCACAAAAACCAAGATAAACCCCTTGAAGAGAATGGCGGCTGCGCCTTTCTGTTATGCTTCCGCTTCGTTCTTATAAGAGCAAGCTCTTAACGCCCACAGCGAAAGCTTAACAGCACCTTCTTCCAGAAGGCTATCATCCTCTTCAAGGCGATAAACAAGAAATAAACCTTAGCTTAGACGGGGTACACATTCAAAACTAATAAGGGGTTAACAGGTTAACGGGTTATTGGGGTAAGGGGTTAACAGGTTCGAGGAGTTACGAAATGTTTATATCTGTTTATCGCCTTGCGAGAGATGCAAAGCCCCGATAGGGTGATGATGTAGATGGCTGAAAACGCGTGAGCTTGCTTAAGGAGTTTCAGACGGCTACGTCATCAATGGCTCGTAGAGACAATCAGCATCAGTCGCAAGGGGTTTTACATGTTTTTGTCTTCCCAAGCGGACACATTTAGCAGCAGTTAAGTATCGACGATAACGATTATATGAGCGACGTGATAATAAACATAAACGGGGGAAACAACCAGATACTCCCCAATGCCACAGAAGCAGTACAGAACTTCTATGGCGACAGCTGTGGCAGGCAGATACCCGCCACACCAGTAGCAGAGACAGAAGAGGGTGACGGAACAGAACGCCTCACCTTATATATTAATAAGGAGAACCTGCCCGACTGCCTTTCGCGGATAGCCGGCTGTCGCAACGCCACCGAACTGGCAACACTGGTGGTACAGCTCATAGAACAGGAGCCGCTGCTCACCGACGAGGTGGTAGTGAAGGAACGGTTCATCAGCCTGCTGCTCCCTCATGCCATCAATATCACCAAGGGCAAATCCATCGACAACATTAGGGCACGAATCAACGACGCCCTGATAAAGCGTCCCCGACGCCGGTGACCGCCACCTGTTTCCCCGGCACATCGGGCGATATGTCGAGCATTGACTTCTCGCATTGCCAACGCAATACTATTGCATCGGCCAACGCAAAGCTTTGCAAGTGCCAATGCAAAGCTTTGCAAGTGCCATCGCAAAGCTTTGCATCAGCCATCGCAATACTATTGCTCCAAGCCGACATATCCCAAGACCCGGCAGACCGATATAACACCTATACTAAATGGAACAAACGACAATAGACATAAACAACGGCACCAACCAGATAGCACCCAACGCCACCGTGCAGCAACAGATATTCCTCGGTGACAAGTTTGCCGAGGTGCTGACCAAGAGCAAAGACACACCCGTAACGATGGTTGTGCTCGGAGCAGGTGCCGAGACGGCAATGGGAATGCCCACATCCTCGCGTCTCATACCAGCCATAGTCGAATACATCGCCACGCCCGAAGGCATGGCTGTCGATGCGGCATTGAGAAAGGCCATAGGAGGAGTGCGCTTCCACTTCGACCGCTTCGTGAACAACGCCATCGACAATCTGGCAAAAGACCTCGACAAGGAGCTGGAGACTATATGCCGCAACATAACCGAAGAGCTACGATCAAACACCTCGCTCACCGACGAGCAGCGCAAGCTCGGCATGCTCATCACCCGCATCTTCCGCAAGATAATCGACATAAAATGCGGAGCAGCCATCGACGACGAGACAGAAAGCCTCATCAGCGAGGTGCTCGGCACGACAGTGAAGGACGACTCGATAATAGACTTCAGCCGCATCAACTACACCGAAACGTTCAGGAACGTCATCGTGGCAATACTCGAAAAGAGCATCACCGATGGCGAGAACCCCATCCTCAGACATGTCTACAGGAACATCCTCGACATAGAACAGCTGCTGTCACAGTATTTCTACGCCTTCTACACCGGACGCAAAGGACAGATGCGCGACTACCTCTACATCTCGTGGATGCTGTGGGCGTTCCTCGTGAGCCGGGAACAGCAGATGGCAGGCGACGGCGCCACCGGCACCATCCTGCCCGGAGTATATGGCAAGCTGCACGACACCGATGCCCATCTGCTCACATTCAACTACACCACCCTCGCCGGACGCTGTTCCGACAAGGCAATATACTTCCACGGCTCCCTACTCTGTTATGTGGATGTCGAAAACAAGAACGACTTCCGTCTCGACAACATCACAGACATCAGCCTGCCCGAATTCTTCAGCAGCAAGTTGGCCGCCGAAATAAGCTTCGACGACGAGCGCAAGGCGATACCCATCCCCTCGTTCCTGCCGCCCATGAAGTTGCAGACCGTCATCTCCAGGCACTATATCTCCACATGGTACCAGACATACCAGCTCATGCTACGTGCCAGGCGCATCCTCTTCCTCGGCTATTCCTTCGCCACCATCGACAGCTTCTTCTGCGACATGCTCCGTGAAAACCGTGATGCCTCCATCGTCATCATCGACAAGAACATAGACGACGTGAGCCGCAACCTCTGCCACATCCTCCAGATGCCCGTCAACAGATATACGCGCCAGATACGCGACAACGCCGAATACCGTATCTACGACAACCGCATCACCATCATACAAGCCGACCTCGCCACCTTCGACATCACCCCATGGTTATCCACCCCCGACCACAAAAGCTCGAAAAACGTATAATCAATAATCAATAATAAATAATCAGCAATCAGAAATCAGTCATCAGTCATCAGCCATCAGTAATCAATAATCAATGAATAATCCCAGGAAATTCCCTTGGAAACGGAAAAAGACCACGAGCACTCTTGAGTCAAAAAAGGCAAGAACGTATGCGCCCCTACTTAGTGAAGAGCAAAAACAATCAGCCAGCATTCAAGACCTGTCTTACGATTTCGCATGTCGCATCACACGCCTGTTTCAGTATCTTACAGAAGACTCTATATATAAGGAATACATCATTAGCAAACAGGTTTTCCGTAGCGGTACCAGCATAGGTGCAAATATACGAGAAGCCCAGCATGCTCAATCCGACGCAGACTTCCTTTCCAAGATGCAAATCTCCCTGAAAGAATGTAATGAAACCGAATATTGGTTGCAACTATTGCATGATAATGGTTATCTGAACGACGTCCAATACAGCTCTATTAACACAGATAGAGTCCGTATCCACAAACTATTAAATGCCATCGTCTCCACCACAAGACGCAAGATCGGCAAATAATCAGTAATCATCAATCAATAATCAATAATCAGTAATCATTCATCAGCAATCAGTCATCAGTCATCAGTCATCAGTCATCAATAATCAGTCATCAGTCATCAATAATCAGCAATCAGTCATCATTAATCGAAACTTGTTTCCTAACCTCGTCCGCTTGCGGACCTCCGTTTAAATCCGTTTAAATTCCGATGATTCCTGTTCTCCACACCGTCCGCTAGCGGACCTCCGTGTCCATCCGTGTCCTCCGCATTTTCCGTGTGAAGACAATCATCAATCAGGAACTTGCGTAGCTTGATGAACACCGCTGAAAATTTATAATGTGTGAATAATCAGCAATCAATCATCATTCATCAATCAATAATTTCTCCCATTTCCTTTGGCTGATTCAAAAATAACACGTATCTTTACAGCGAATTTTGTGAAAATCGCATGTTTAATGTGGTTTATAATCATTTGTTAAATTAGAATCGTTACGATATGGGTAAAGCTGAAAGAAAAATAACGAAGGTCGTGACAGACGAGGGAATACTTCTTTATCGTCGTGTTACAGAGGTTGTTATGCCTAACGGAAAGAAGCGTTATCCTGTGGATTATTTCGATGCAACCCCAGGTGTAGTTAAGGTATCTAAAGCAGAGAGGCATAAGTTGTCCATTCCAGTTTATGATATAATTATATGATTTATGGCTTCGATGAGTGATGGTTATCCATTCATATTTCAAATGATTGACAAGTGTACTGAAAATGAGTACATGCTCAATACTTTGCAATATAGATTTAAATCCATGAAGTCTCATCATACATATATTGTAAGGGTAGAACATTACCCAGAGCACGCTTACTGCCTAAAATTTTTTGACAAAGCAAATATTGACAGTAAGAATAAGTACAGCCTTCGTACTAATACATTTGAACCTCGAACTATTTTCTATACTTTAATACACATAATGCTTGATGTATTAAAGCGAGATTCTTCGGCATCATTTTTCTTTATCGGAGCAGAAGATGAACGAGATGTAAGTGGAATGGTTTCAAGACGTTTTAGGGTTTACAGAAGATTCGTATCTTCAGTAATATCTGACGAAGAATTTGAACATTATAGAAGAAATGACCTTTCGTTATATATGCTGATAAATAAACACTCAGTAAATGACACTTCTGAATTTGCACATAAATTGGCAGATTTGGTACAAGTTGCTTTGATTGGTGATGAGTAATGGGGCAAGCAGCATCATAGCCATGCAAGGACGACATAACATAGGATAGGGCGTGAGCCCGTGAACGGAGCCTGTACCCTTAGCCTGTGAACGGAGCCTGTCCCCTGTTCACACCTTCTCGAGAAGATGGATACATGTGTGAAGAGCCTGAAGACGAGGAATGCGGAAATGTAGGTCGGTGTGACCCGCATGATGAACTCGCGAATAATCAGCAATCAGGAACTTGCGTAGCTTGATGAACACCGCTGAAAATATATAATGTGTGAATAATCAATAATCAGTCATCAATCTCGTGGTGAAAGGCTATGAGCCATAGGAATTCTGCTTTTGTCACCGCAATAAAAAATCCAAACAATAGGAACGAAGGGACTATGACAATTTTGTCAGACTTGCTTTCTCTCCAAGCAGTTGATTAATACAAGTTAAATTTCAATAAAATCAAAATAGTCAGGCTTCTTGGAATTCCCGCCCTTAAAAGGATTTTAATCACTTTTGGACGCTTACCTTACAGGTTATACATATTTATTTATATGACTATGAAAGAAAGAGCAAATAAGCTTCAACAGAAGAAATTATTATTCGAATATTTCGTATATCTTCTGGTAGAATGGAAAAGAGAAATTAATGGGCATACCATACCCTCATTCACAAAACTTCGTTTACAAAAGCTTTTATTCCTTGCATGTACAATTAATGCAACCATTGCTGAAAAAAGATTAATGAGTGTATTTAATCGTTTTAATGCACTGCCTTATGGTCCTGTAGAGTTGGATATCTATGAGGCAATGAATAGTAATTCGTTTACACATATAACTTTCAAAGGTAATGATTGTACATTCGAGAAACAATTCGAAAATTGTAATTTTGACAATCTTGACAATCAACTTAAGGAATGGACTAATGAAGCTATCAGCGAATTGAAATGCAGACGTAAGGATTACCTTTATATGCCAGTTTTTGACCTTGTTGAAATTACCCATCAATGGACTGCTTGGCAGACTGCAATAACTGTTGCAGAACTTTTAGGTAGTAAGAGTGAGGAGATGACTGTTGAAAATATATGTAATAGCAACGTTAAAGCATATTGACATGGAAGAGTCTAAATTTTCTCAAAGCATATATGACAAATTTATGTCGGACTTTCCTGAAGGATGGATAGAAATGTTAGACTGGTCTGATGGTGGGAAGAAGAAATCACTAATTGCTGGTGTTACAAAAATAAAATCCTTTGTGCCTTTCCTATTTTCAAATGCTTCAAAATTGGTGTTAGCAGGAGATTTCTTGGTTGGAAATATAAAAAAACTCACAGATCTTGACTCAATGATTGAGAAGGGTTTACAAGATACCGTTCCAGACGACAAGAGGCTTCAAACTAAGTTAATGATAGCGTATAGTGACATGCTTTATAATCTGCATGATGCTATCAAGTTACTCCGTTATCACATATCCTTGGTTCAAGACAGATTAGATGTACAAAAAAACCACCCTTTTTCTGCAATATTATATGGAGAAACGGACCGTTCAAAGAATGAATATATTGAGTTGTTTGAATTAGTGTGTGAAGTCTGCTTTATGGAATATATATTCTCGTATGATGAGAAATATATCCAAAAATTATTGATAATAAGGGAGATCTTGGATAAGAGGAACAAGGAGAAGTCAGTTGATGTAAAGGCAATAATCGAAGCTTGTCTAACAAAGGTGGAATTATTGTTGTCCAAACTGTCTATTTTTTCAAAACAAAAGCAAATTAACTACAACTATAATTTCGAAACAAAGATTATTTCTTTGTCTGAGCCAGATAAATATCAACCAGATGATTTTAGACATCTATTTTTGAAATATATGGATCCGGACCGTTTGGATTATGCTCAAGTACTGGAGTGGCAAAAAAATTCTCACAATAAAGATGTTGCTATGTGGCAACTTGCTTTCTTGATGAGATATTATACAAAAATCACTAAATCTCAAGAACAAATAGATAGCCTCATATCGTTAGGAGAGAAACATCATAAAGAATACATAAAAGGAGAAGAGCATAATCTAATTAATGATTGCGCAGACAGGTCTTTCAGGAATTATATGTATAATTCTCGCCTATCGTTTATTTTGGACAATAGAAAAGGGTTGAATATTCAGAAGTTGGAAAAGGAAATTGCCAAGATAGAATCAGTTCAAAATGAAACATTTATATTTAATTATCATCCATTTCAAAAAATAGTTGAATATCTGTGTGCCAAGATAGATGACTTACTAAAAGAAGATAGAATAGAATGTGATATAGAAGCTTATAATACACTTCTGCAAAAATGCTATTGTAAATTGAAAGAAAATTATGAGTGGTGTAAACATCATCATCCATATTTGATGCAATTGCGATATAATTTTTCAACTATAAAAGATGAAGCAAATGATATAAAAATTTTTTGTCCATCTTCATTCTGCCGTCCATTAAGATTTAAAGTATTAAAAGAAAAAATGGAGCAGCTAAATATTAAAGTTTCAATGCTAGATTATCAAGTACGTCATATTGACGAACACCGTGATCTTATACGTGCAAAAAACAAGATTGAGTCAATGGAGAGAAAGAACCTTGAACAAATGGGGCTTTATGCATCTGTTACTACTTTTCTTGTTGGGTTGCTTTCAATTTTCATTGGCAATACAAACACCTCTATTACAGATAAAATGGGGTATGTAATTGCTTTGGGCTTAATTCTTCTATCATTCGTGTGTTTAGGTTATTTTCTTGTGACAGAAAGGTTCACAAAAGCAAAACCATGGATATTTGGTTTATTAGGTATTATATTTCTTATTACGTTGGGAGAATTTGTATTCTCACTCAAAAATGATTCTACAGATAAGAAAGAGAATACCATAAAAGAGCAATCTGCACCAAAAGAAGTAAAAGAGATTTCGAAAACAAGATAGGCTTCGTCTCGCCTGATAGGCGATATTAAACACCGACCGTAGTATGTCAGCCGTAAATGTAATTATAATAGTATGGTGAAAGATGTCGATTTTTGCATGGTGTCCAAAAGGCAATCAGTAATCAGTCATCAATCATCAGCAACTTGCTTTAGCTTGATGAACACCTCTTATAATATATAATGTGTGAATAATCAATAATCAATCATCAGTCATCATTCATCAGTCATCAGTAATGAATCAACATATTCTCCCAATCACCACCAAGGACGTTGAGTCCCGTATTGTTATCGTAAGAGGTCAGCATGTCCTTCTCGACCGAGATGTGGCAGAACTCTACGGTGTAGAAACAAAACGCATCAACGAGGCAGTGAAAAACAACCCCGAAAAATTTCCACCTCGTTGCATCATCTACCTCGATGAAGAAGAGTCCGCAGTTCTAAGGTCGAAATTTTCGACCATAGAACCATCGCAAGGCAAAGGCCACTATTCCAAATACAATTTCAAAGCCTTCACCGAGCGAGGACTTTACATGCTCGCCACTATTCTGAAGTCGCCCCGTGCCACCCAGACCACCCTCGCCATCATCGACACCTTCGTTGAAGTGCGTGAGATGGCCCGCACCATGGAAGCCCTCCAGAACGTCACCGACGGCGGCACTGAGCAACAGTCCCTCCTCCAGAAGACAGGCCAGCTCCTTGCCACTGTCGTAGGCAACAATCTCTCCACTGCTTCCACGGAGACGGAGATTGAACGTTTTCGATTAGCCAGATGAGCAATGATAAGTTCGCTTAATCATTGCCATGGCGAGAAAAGGTCGAGCGAAGCTCAATAAATTTTGCAGTAGTCAAGATAAAGCACAAGTTCATCCGCAAGGATGAGGACAAGTAATCAGAAACTTGCGTAGCTTGATGAGCTTGCGAATAATCAGTCATCAGTAATCAATAATCAGTCATCAATCAAATTCGTATGCCCTAAATTGAGTACTTACTTACCATATCCAATTGTAGACACTGGAAAAGTGCCAATAAATGGTGGTATGCCCTAAATTGAGTACTTACCACACTTCTTCTCATTTGATAATTCATCGGCATGAATTAGTACTGGTGCAATAAATTTGCACGGTTAATAAAAATCATCAAATAAAGTGAGTTCTTTGACATTTTGTTTTTGAATGATTGAGTTCTTTGGCTTTGTGATGAGGTCTCTCAAATCATAATTCTGCAGTTTTGGCTGCAAAATTACTCAATCAAATTCAAATCAAAAAATCATAGAACGCTTGTAAGTGATTAAATATTAAACTAATAGATGTGATTTAGCGAAATTTATCGCACCACTAGTAGGCATGAATCAAAAGTCATACTTTTATATTGATAGGCAAGCTAGATCGTTTAAGTTATTTCTCGACAGATTCATCCTTTCGCCAGAGGTAAGGAAATCTATCGAGGAAATATCAAAACATAGCTCTGTATATATATTTAGCGGAATCATACGTGATTTCCTTACAGGAGTCATTGATGTGGTTCGCGATTGTGATATCGTGATTAATCCTTGGCAGGATTTTAAGATACCTGTATCCTTATTAAGAAAAGCAAGATACGAACGAAACCAGTTTGGAGGATTGAAAATCATGGGTGACGATATGTCACTCGATGTTTGGTTTCTTGAGAATACTTGGGGAATAGTTAAAGAAGGGGACATACCCGAAGTAGATTCTCTTCTAAAACGAACATTCTTCAATTTTTCTTCAATTGTATTTGATTATACCAATGAAAAATTTATCTATACAGATGAATTTGTGGTATTTATTCAAACGAATACGATGGAGGTCGTATATCCTCTTAATCCCAACAATGAATTGTGTATAGTTAATACATTTTATTTCTCAGATAAATGCGGTATTGCGATAGGCAGGAGTCTGAAACAATGGATAAGTTCTCATTATGATGAAAATATGGATTTTGAGTCAGTGCAGGCTCGTCATTTCCACAAGATAATATATACTAATGATACAATAAAAAAACGTGTTATGGAATTAATAGGCGAAGAGTATAAAATAGATTGGGACCGTTATTTGAACAGCGGTAGGGCAAGGCAAAAATCCGGATTCGGGGATTACAAGATTGATAATGCGGCAAACGAGAACCGAAGTGACTTTGAAAGCGACTTGGGGCGTGTTCTATTCAGTTCCGCTTTAAGGCGAATGCATGATAAAACCCAAGTCGTGCCACTCACCACAGGTGATAGTGTGCATACTCGACTCACCCATTCTCTTGAAGTCATGAACGTAGCCGAATCGTTAGGGCTTGACTATTGCAGAAGACCAGAATTTATTAGACTATATGGCGAGAAACAGGCTTATGAGATAGAGCGCAAGATGATTTCAATCTTACGTTCAGCAGCATTGATACACGATATTGGTAATCCTCCGTTTGGTCATTTTGGCGAAACCATCATACAGAACTACTTCAAGGAATATCTCACAAAACATATCATCACTGACGAAGAAGCCTTGGATTTTACATGTTTTGACGGTAATGCACAAGGGTTGAGGGTGGTTAGTAAGTTACAATATATCGGAGACCTTTATGGTCTTAATCTCACGTATGCTACATTGGCGGCATATATGAAGTATCCCAATCAAAAAAACATAAACAAGAAATATATAGGTACCAAAAAGCATGGAGTATATTACAGTGAGAAAGAGCTTTTTAAAAAGGTGGTCGAGGCATGCAAGATGAAGAAAGGAGACAAAATTGTTCGCCACCCGCTCTCTTTCCTGGTTGAGGCTGCAGATTCGATTTGCTATCTTATCATGGATGTTGAAGATGGATTTATCATGAAATGGTATTCTTTTAATGATATAGTAAAACATCTAAATAGCACCATAGGGGAATTCAAGGGAGACGACGAATTCGACATACTGAAAGAGTTGAAAATCAACCAAAAGAAAGATGACAAAGAGAAAAGTGAACGTCAGATGATGGTTGACTTACGTGTAGCCGTAATCAGACATTTTGTAAAATTGGCTGTTGATACATTTGTAAATAACTTGGATAAAATAGATAGTGGTGATTATACAGAAGAATTAATAGAAAAAGATCCATTATATCTTTCCAAAGCGCTAGCAAAATTTGCAAAGCGCTATATCTTTCCACAAAAAGATATAGAGCAATTGGAACTGACAGGATATTCTGTTTTGCGTGGTCTGCTTGATATTTTGATAGACTATGTGTTTAAGGATGATGCAAAGTTCAGGAATCACTCCAAGAGCGTTATTTCTCGGACATGTCTTAAGGTGGCAATGCATGAAACCTCTAATGACAAAGTACAATACATGAACATTACAGAAAAAGACATATGGGAATATGATGTGGAGAAGCTGACTCCATACTACAAGTTAAGACTCATTGTTGATTTCGTATCAGGAATGACGGACAGATATGCAGTGACATTATATCAAAAACTTAGTGGACAACGATTGTAATACCTATCTGTATGCATAGATAAAGGCTCATGAAATAATCCGTAAATATATATGGGTACGATTGAGAAATAATAATTATTTTCTGTTAATTGCTGGTCATTTATGGCAATTGCTATTTAACCAAAATAGTACGCTTGCGGGCAAAGAGATATTCAAGTTATTTCTGCAGTAATCAATCATCAGTCATCAGTCATCAGACACTTGCGTAGCTTGATGAACACCGCTGAAACATTGATAATGTGTGAATAATCAGTAATGAACATTACCTCGGGATTATTGTATTTTAACTGCCATATTTTTTGTACAAGAATAGTCGTATGAATGCAAATGATATACTGTCACAGTTAATTCTAAATCAGATTACAATAAGCCAAGCTTTATTGTTAACTAAGTCGTATTGTTTACAATACCTTTCTGTAGAATCAAACGTTTGGATAGACCACGAAATAAGAGGTTATGATAATGCCATGCAGATACCAGCTTATAGATTGCTTGAGTGTGATTTATATATTGAGGTTTTTAATGCATTAGGCAACATGACTATACAAAGACTTGATACAACTCATATCTCAGCCTATTTGCGGGATGGAGGATATGAAAGTTCTTCACCTGAAAAAATGCACGTAACTCAGGGACTTGAATCTTTGGAAGAACTGAGTAAGAAAGGGTCAGGCAGTTTGAATATGTATTTGAATGAAGGATTGAAAAACATGATTCTTCAATGGTATAATTTCCCTAAACATACACGATTCGGAAGAATCTATCAAGAAAGCGACATTGCCTATGTCAAGAATCTCATTACAAAAGTAAAGTTGCATTTGATTGATATTCTGCAGAAAATAACTCCTATGGAAAATTCCTACACATCAAATGAAGATACGAATCAGTCTATTTCAAATAAGAAGAAGATATTTATCTCATACGGTTGGGAAGATGAGCAGCACAATTCATGGGTACATAGCCTTGCTGACAAGTTGGGTGAGTATTTTGAAGTATCAATAGATGTTAAACAACCTTTAGGTTTGGATGTCAATCATTTTATGGAAATAATGGTATCGAAATCGGATAGGGTGTTGATGATACTTACCCCCATGTACAAAAAGAAGGCAGATGCACGTGAAAATGGAGTAGGATATGAGTCAGTTCTTATAAGCGACGAGTTGTACCGAAACCAATCAACCATCAAGTTCATTCCTATCATAAGGAAAGGAACGAAATATATTTCTTATCCTAAATATATGGGTAACAGATTAGGTTTGGATATGACAGACGATACTAAATTTGACACTAACCTACAACGGTTAGTTGAAGATATCAGGTACAACTAATTATTAAGTATGCTATGACCCGTATATTGCCCGCAAAGCTATCAAGTGTTGCGGCAAGCATTGAAAAATAGTTTTTGTATCTATGCTCCAAAAGTTAATTTATCATTATACGACAATAGAGACATTGGCATTGATTCTGAAGAATCATACCATAAGATTCTCCCGATTAGACAAGGTTGATGACATAGAAGAATCTGAATTCACATCAGGTCCTACTAATGTCAGGCTGGGAAACTATGTTTTTGCATCTTGTTGGACACGTTGTGAAGAAGAAAGTATCGCCCAATGGAAATTATACGCAGGATATGATGGAGTAAGGATTGCCTTGGCGGAAGATAATGTATTTCAGACATACGATATTACCCCAGAGCTTCCTAATAGTATGAAGTCGTATTTCAAACCTCCTTTTTCACCTGTTGGTAAAGATGCAATCTGTGATCCTCGCATTAATTCAATAAAGTGCGAAGATGTGGTTTATACAGACGACCCTTATTATCTGGCACAGAATGCAATTATTGATACAGGCACTCATACTGCCTTCAGTACTACTAATGCGGGTAAATATAAGAGGAGAATCTGGGAGTTCCAACAGGAGTGCAGATTCAAATTCTTAGTATATCCGATGGAAGCAAAAATAGTTGAAAATCTTGGAAAAACAGAAATTGACTTAGACCAGATTTCCATATCAATTCAATGTTTGAGAAATGTTCTGAACAAACAGCCTATTAGTCAAGAGTATTATGATGCAGCAATGTCATCCACGGCACTGGATAATCTACAGGTTATGTTAGGTCCGAGAACTTCAGAAGCACAAGAAACTATTGTGAAAGCTTTACTCAATCAATACGCCCCAAAGGCTGTATTGAAACATAGTATGTTGAAATTAAGAAAATAGAAGAGTGTTATAAACAAATATCCGCGAAGTGCTCATTATTGAACCCCGTGTATTCAAAGACTCCAGAGGTTATTTCTTCGAGAGCTTCTCTCAGCGGGAATTCGACGAGAAGGTAACGCCCATCCTTGGGCATAGTATCAACTTCGTGCAAGACAACGAGTCAATGTCATCAAGAGGATCAGGGGACAGGATTGAAGTGAACCCAAAAAGTTGGACACAACACTTACTGTTCATATGCGAAGAAGAACATTAGAAGAAAAGTTAGAAGCTATTAGATTAGTAGAGGAGGGCAACTCTGCTCGTTCAGTGTCTGACCGTTTACACATTGGACACCATCAAATTTATGAGTGGTTATACATTTATAAAGAAAAAGGCGTCTGCGGGCTTGAAAACAAGCGTATATGTAAGAAAAACCAGTATTCATTTGAAAAAAATGCGAAATAATTCGTGAATATCAAGAATCAGAGCTAACTTTGCCGGAGATTAGTTCGAAGCATGGTATCGCGTCTAGTACCTTAGTCGGCTGGCTGTCCAAGTTCAACAAGGGTGGAAAGGATGCGCTTGCAAGAAAGCAACCATCGCCAAGAGAACAATCCAAGAGCATTATGAAAAGATTACCAAAGGAAGAGTGTGAGAAGGAAAACGAGAGACTGCGCAAGGAGAACGAACGTCTCAGGGCAGAGAACCTGCTGCTAAAAAAAGTGAAAGCCTTAGTCGAGGAAAGAGAGTCCCGAAACAGAAGGATTGGGCGCGGGCCATTGACGAACTAAGGCGCGAGGAGCATGTGGATCTCAATCTCCTGCTGGAGTTGAAGAAGTATCAACCATAAGACAGTCAAGAGGCTTATGGATGAGTTGGGGCTTAAATGTGAGGTGCGTAAAGTGAGATACAGGTCATACAAGGGTGATGTCGGCAAGACTGTGTCCAATGTGATTAATAGGGATTTCACTGCAGACAGGCCTTTGCAAAAGGTAGCTTAAAAGAGTATATGGAATACTATAATAATGAGAGAATAAAATTGAGACTCAACGGTATGTCACCTGTTTTATACAGAAAGGCATTCGAACTGGCTCACAGTTATTAACCCGTCCAACTTTGTGGGTTCACTTCAGTCCTGTCCCCGTGTCCTCTCGTGTCCTCTGGATCTGAGCATATTTTTCCCCGAGTATTTTTCAGGTACACTGACATGGTTTATAGCCATAGGCGCTGTTTGTATAATTAGTGGAGTAACTTTGGCTACATTATATAAGCCAAAACAGTACAAAGCTTCTTCTTTATCATCATCCGACTGATATGCGCAATTTGTGAGATGGCCTTGTGAAGTTTATATATGGATGCTTGAATAACATAGGACAATCTATAATGATTTGTAATAAAACGTATTAATATGAAGAATATATTTCAAACAGGCCTTGCTTTGGGCATTCCATCAGGAAGCTGTTCATGTGTAAATATGGACTTTGAATGGTTGTATG
This sequence comes from Prevotella sp. P3-122, assembly GCF_002251365.1. Classification (GTDB taxonomy): domain Bacteria; phylum Bacteroidota; class Bacteroidia; order Bacteroidales; family Bacteroidaceae; genus Prevotella. Next base: position 5,956 of record NZ_NPJH01000087.1, on the reverse strand, counting down.
GGAATCCCATTAACTTATTGTGGATGGATAAATTAGTAATAACCCAGTCGATGTGGGATATTGTAATTAACGAACGCTGTACTGATAATAGACTTGAAGGGAAAAAAGAAGTTTTTGCAAAGTCAACAAAGCTTATATATACAATTCTAAATGAAGTTGGTCTTGTAAACATTATTCCAGACTCATGCATTAATCAAGAAACAGCCGAAGATATTTTTAATCAGATTTCTTCTGATCTTGAATTGTTAGGAAAAAAGGAATACACAGACCACCCTCTAATTACTATCGGCCATCATTGTCATTGTGTTCCTTCTTTGTGGTCCTTATATGCATCTCTATATCTATCTCGACAGAAAAATGCGAGTTTTATGTTATCTCCTCGTGAAATTTCATATTTGAAGACAATAATTCCTCTAAAGATGCAAAACGTATTTACGACGCCACGAATTGCAAGGAGATCGACAGCAATTAATGAAGTATTACAATTAACACTTCCAAATTTTGAATTAGGACATGATTACCTCACCACATCAATGAAGAGATGTAATAATTGCAATAATAATACTCAATGCAAAGATTCCTATCTAAGTCAAATAGAAAAACAAACATTGTATATATTAGAATATAGAGAACACGAAGAAATCAATCAGCTATGCGAGTTGATGGATAGAATATGTTCTGAAAAGTTTATGTATAATGAGGATATTCCAGTTGATGAATTACTCCATGAGATCAATATTGAGAGAATTAAAGTTCAACGCAAGTTGAATCATACGTATAAAAAATTTGAACGCTGGAGAAATATCGTATTAACTTTCTCTGCGGGGATGACTTTAGGAAATTTCTTCTCTTACCCTAAAATCGCTGCGGTGGGAAGCGCTGGTGTATTGGCAACAACGATTGCAGACAAATTATTCACTACGACTCAGAAAAAGTACAAATGGATCAATTTGTTTAATAAGTGAAATAAAAGTTGGTATAAGTATAAATATACAGCAATATGAAAAGCCCATTTACGATTACTCCTAGGGTGATAGCTCATCTTGGAGAAGATTTGATAAAAAACGAGAGCATTGCAATCTTGGAACTTGTCAAGAATTCATATGATGCTTTTGCTCATAATTGCAATGTATATTTCCATTTCGGTGCAGACAACGAATTGGAACGCATATCCATTGAAGATGATGGCACAGGAATGTCTATCGACACTGTAAAAAATGTATGGTTGGTAATCGGCACTGACAATAAGAAAAAGATAATGGATATGTCTAATGGCGTTAATCTCGGACGAATGCCTCTTGGTGAGAAAGGTATCGGCAGACTTGGTGTACATAAATTAGGTGAAAAAATATCCATGTACACGAAAACAAGAGGTGGTAATGAGGTGACTGTAAAAATAGACTGGAGTAAACTATACACAAGTAAGTCTGTTGATGATTTCAGAATTGATGTTGACGAGACATGTACACCACAACATTTCGATGGATCATATGCCCATGGAACGAAGATATATATCACCTCACTAAAAGGACAATGGGACAGGCGCAAACTGCGCTCTGTCTATAGAGACTTGACCTCACTGAACAGTCCTTTCTCAAATAAGAATGATTCATTCATTGTTAATGTTACCAGCAATAACAACATATTTCGTGGATTGCCGAACGTTGAAGAAATACTTAATGTGGGAATGTACAAAGCTCACTGCGTTATTATTGGAGACAGAATAACTGATTTTAACTATGAATTCCGCCCATGGAAATCATTAACCAGAATTCATGGAAGAAAGATTAACAATTTGCAATACGTAGATAGTTTGTTAATTCGTAGGGTTGAGGATGTTAATGACAATGGTAGGATAAGAAGCCATGAAGAATATCTGGATTTGTCTTATTTTAACATAGGACCAATTCAAATTGATGTGGTAATTTTTGAAAAGGATGTCTCAGTCTTTAGTTATCTCAACACTGAAAAGACTTCATTAAATGAATATCTAAGGGAAAATGGAGGAATGAGGGTATATAGAGACGATGTCAGGGTGTACAACTACGGCGAGAGGGATAATGACTGGCTCGGGCTTGATCATCGAAGAATGGTAAGAGCAGGTGGAACACTAAGTAGTGCTCAACTTATAGGCTCAGTAGGTATAAATAGATTCGAAAGTGCTGATCTAAAGGAAAAAACCAACCGAGAGGGGTTCATAGAGAACGATGCTTATTTTGCCTTTGTGGATGCTGTAAAATATGCTATGGATAAAATCTGCCTTCTAAGAAATGAGGACAAATTCAACTTAATGTCGATATATAAGTCAACTTCAAAAGTGAGTGAGCCAGTTGTTGGTGACTTAAATGAGGTTATGGAAATTGTAGAAAAAGCCGTTGAAAATGAGAAGGACAAGGCTACAATAAAGAATTATCTCATAAGGATCGGGAAGCAATATAAGGAGGTAAGGGATACTTTGATAAAAAGTGCCAATGCAGGACTGAATTTGGGTGTTGCAGTACATGAAATTGAGAAGAATGTGGCTCGTTTGAAAGGACTTGCCGAGAGAGGAGAAATAGAGGAGATAAAAACGCTGGCCCTCCATCTGGAAAAGATAGTTGCTGGATATAGTGTGTTTCTCTCAAATTCGGACATCAAGGCAACCGACTTGGCACAGATTGCGAAGATAGTGATAGACAATAACATGTTCCGCTTTTCTGACCACAAAATAAAAATATTCTCTAATTATAAGAGATATGTTGGGAAAGCACTGTTAAGCAAGTCGGAAACAATCGCTTCGTTGACTAACCTGATAGATAACGCCATTTATTGGGTGTCCAGAAGCCGAGATACAGACAGAATGATTTATGTCTATCTGACTGATGATATTGACGGATATGCCTCAATAGCAGTTTGTGACAATGGCCCAGGTTTTACATTATCTCCAGAAATGGCGATGCAGCCATTTGTAACGGCTAAGCCGATGAATACTGGTATGGGATTAGGGCTTCATATCACGAATGAGGTGATGGCAGCAATGAATGGAAAACTTCAAATAATGGATTCTTATGATTTGGAATTACCTGAAAGAATTAATGACTATACAGACAATCCGACAGTGGTTGTCCTCTCTTTTCCACCGGCCAAATAAAAGTTATATACAAAGAAAAACAGATTGTGCAATGCATATACAAGATTTTGCAGATAGAGTATTCATCATCGACAACAAGGAAGATGAAATCGAGGATTTAAAGAGACTTTGTGAAGAACAGGATATTGATGTTACAGTCTTCAATCCGGAAACAGACGACGAGCCTTATACATTAAAGAAGAACCGTCAACTGATTTTTGCGGATCTCATGCTTGATGAAGATGTAAGTAAGTATAAATCAAATCTATCTCGGTTAATAAAGTTGTTGAGCGATATAATACCTGTTGATTTTGGACCATACGGATTGGTGGTGTGGACAAAACATTCGGAGTTAGAAGATGAGCTAAAAAAGATTATCAACAAGTCTGTCAATGTGAACCAATCACATACATCGACTGACGAAGATGAAATAGATGAGGATATGCCACATTTGCAAGTTCCTCCTATGTTTATTGTTACAATGAACAAAAATGAATATATTGCGAAAAATTCTTATGACACTGTTCTTATAGATATAGAAAATGTCGTAAAGAAAAGCAATGCGGGCTTCTTCTTTATGAGCTGGACAACATCTGTAAACGCTGCTCGTAATAAGTCGATAGTAGATGTATATTCTATATGCAAAGATTATGAACACTATGATGAGAATATCTCCTACTTGCTCTATCAGTTGGCGATAAACCACACTGGTGTAAATACAGGCAATCTGACAGTTGATAGCTACAAAGCTTTTGATGAATTGTTGTATGCAGACTTGTTTGTACAGCAGAAAGATGAATTGAATCCTCATTTTAAAGAAGAGCCTACAGGAACATTGACAGAAGAAGACAAGAAGAAAGCCTGTGGTAAACTTAACGCCAAAATGTTTATAGACAATGATGCCATCGTGCAAAATGTAATTGTACCCGGAAACATATATAAACTAAAGGGGGATGCAACACGATTGAAAATCATCAATAAGGCAAAAATCAATAAAGAAGAGCCATATACATCACACGATGTGGCTATAGAGCTGACACCTCCGTGTGATTTCTCTAACAAGAAGATCAACTCAAGAATCATAGTCGGTTATATCATCGAATGTGTGGATACCTTAATAGCAAAAGATATCAAAAAATTAGATGGTAATCTTAAAGGTGATTACTTGTATGTCCTCAAGAATATTATGATTGAAGGGAAAAACTGCTATATGGTTTTTGACTTTAGACATCTTTACACTCCAAACGACGAAGATTTGAAGAATCCTGCAATTTTTGAAGTATGGTTTAGGGCAAAGCCCAAATTGTTTGCCGACATACTGCAAAAATTCTCATCACATGCTTCAAGGTTGGGATTGTCTGATATAAAGCTGAGTTGAGAATTATTCTATATAAAATGTTACAATTAAAATTATATAATCATGAAATGTAATAATGTAGAAATTGGTGCAAAACCAACGATTGAACAAGATAGGCTTCGTATCGCCTGAAAGGCGGTATGAACTGTTGAAAGGGTCAGGGGACAGGTACCTGAGCCATCCATATTGAATTAAGTAATGGCACGTACAGCAAGAACGCATTCAGATAGCGGAGTCTATCACGCTATATTAAGAGGGGTAAACAAACAACAGATTTTTGAGTGCACTGAAGACTATCAGCGCTTTCTAAATATCTTGCGTACTCTAACAGTTCAGGAGCAAGACGAATCTGGACATCGTTCAAAACCTAACTGTGTGGTATATGCCTACTGCCTGATGGGAAACCATGTCCACCTTCTCATCAAAGAATCCAGTGAGACCCTCGCTCAAATCATGAAGCGCATATCCTCATCCTATGTATATTACTACAATCACAAGTATGGACGAATAGGGCATCTCTTTCAGGAGCGATTCAAGAGCCAGCCTGTTGGAGACTGGGATTATTTCCTCACACTGCTTCGGTATATCCATCAAAACCCACTCAAGCCTCATCTGGTCACCTCCCTTCGAGAATACAAATGGAGCAGCTGGCTTGAATATATTGGACAAGAAAAGAATGCTTTCTGTGCCACAAATGTAGTCCTAAGCAGAATTAGTCTTGAGGAGTTATCAAATCTCATAGCAGAGCCTCTGGCCGAAAAAGAAGAAGAAGGACTCCTTGATATAGAAGAAACACCTGTCAAGACCTGCTACTCCGATGAAGAGATATGGCATGTACTCACAAATCTGTGTGGCATGACCACCGCTGCTGAGTTTCAGCAATTGCCACGACCTCAGCAGAAGCTATATCTATGGGAAGCCCATACAAAAGGAATAGGTCCTCGCGCATTGTCCCGCCTTACAGGCGTACCATATTCCGTCGTGCAAAGGGCAACAAGTGCAGAAAATGATAAAAGACTCCAGGCGGGAATGGTATGTGAATCTACCCTTGAAGACGAAGACTGGTATTCCTACTGCTCACCTGATGAATTCGAGCCCTACCCGGAGTATTGATATCTTTAAGACATAAACGAATCAGGGACCTGTCCGTGTGCCACGAGGTGCACATCTATATTAAGTGTTGGCTACCTTCCATATAAGATGTAGCCGTAACTGCCAATGAGATGGGAGAAGGTCTCTCGGTGTCGGTGTGCAGGCACTGGCATCAAACCCTCTGCAAGCTGCTGCAGTCGGAAACGTTGCGGTGGTGAGCGTTGCAGAGAGGTACGTATTACTGAGCTGAACGCAAGTGAACCATTCGATGAGGTGTCGTTAATCATGATTCAAGCCATGTCAAAAGTCAGTGTCGGACAGTTCTGGCGACAAGCAATGCAATAACCTGTTTATGGCATTGCGGCATGCGGCATAGAGGTGGCAGGACAGTGATACAG
>NZ_NPJH01000086.1 GCF_002251365.1 Prevotella sp. P3-122 | reverse complement strand
GCCATCTCACCTAGCAAGCTAAGTGAATGCTGCCCCGCGACTTGCATGTGTTAAGCCTGTAGCTAGCGTTCATCCTGAGCCAGGATCAAACTCTCCATTGTAAAATATCATCTTGACCGCATATAAATACGGCCGAATTGTCTTGTCCCAAGCCGGATGCTCCTTGATTTACACCTGTCTTAATCTAATCTCTAAAGAATAGAACGGTTCGTTTACCCAAGTACCTCATACTTCCCAATAAAATCGGAAAGACGCGGCACTCGCTTCTTGTACTACTTCTCTGTCTATGTAATCTTTTCAAAGAACTCTTTCTTACTTCTCACAGAACTGCCGCAAGCGGCGGTGTTCTCGAAAGCGGATGCAAAAGTACTGCTTTTCCACGAAACAGCCAAACTTTTCCACGAACTTTTTTAAGAAAAACGCATATTTTCACGCTCTCTTGACTTAAATCAACCGAAAAAACGGAAGGATGGGAGGCTATACATTATTATATATGGTTCTTCCAAAATATGTAGTAATTGTCACACCCTCGTATGTTTTAAGGGTATTACCGATACACGCATCCTATGTTAATATCTAAAAAGCGGTATTGTCGTAGTGCATGTTTTCAGACACCACATTGAATGTATTTGATGACTTGTTGATGAACTTATGGACAGTACCGACATTTATATTACGCAAGTAAATGTCACGTATAGGCTTACGTGCATCGCCCTTTATCTCGTATATTGCATCCGTTCTCTTGATGTTACAATTTTCCATGAAGATGTCATGGATATCTGTTATGCGTGTCTCGTAAGTGGGCACGAGGTCTTTCCACTGATAGAGTACATCGGTATCAATCTCGAAGAGGCGTCCTGCGCATGTTCCATGACAGTTTCGCATATAGACATGGTGGATGAAGCCACCGCGCCGATGATTGGTTTTAAGATACATCATTCTGAAGACGCTGTCGGTAGCCTCGCAGTTTTCCATCAATATATTCCTTACGCCTCCACTCATCTCGCTTCCGATGCCAAGCAGGCAATGTCCTTTTACTATCTTGCAATTGCGCACCACAACGTTTTCTGTAGGCTGTCCCACGCGCCATGCGTCCCTGTTACGTCCCGACTTAATGACTACAGCATCGTCGCCCTGGTCGAACTGACAATTCTCAACGAGCACGTTCTTTGTCATTTCAAGGTCTATGCCGTCGTTGTTATGGTTGTGCGCATAGACATTGAGGTTGCGCGCTATCCCCCCATTGCACAGAAAGAGATGTATTGTCCAGAATGGTGCGCCATTGATGCTAAAGCCGTCGAGCAGGATATTCGAGCATCTGTTAAAGTGTACGAGATGAGGTCTCATGTTATTCTCGCCTACCGCCATCTGGCGTTGCTCCACCGGCACATCTGTAGAGCCCCATGTGTATAGTTGCTTTGAAGCCTCGAGATGCTCCTTCGGGCGCTTGAACCAAGGTGTCCATCCTTTGATGCGCGGCTGGAGTTTTCCCTTGCCTGTTATTGCGATGTTGTTGCAGCCGAAAGCATATACCAAAGGAGAGTAGTTGAAACACTCCAATCCCTCCCATGATGTCTGTACGGCAGGCAGGTAATCTTTACTGTTGTCAGAAAATTCTACTACGGCGCCTTCCTCAAGACGAAGGTTGACATTGCTCTTCAGGTGGATGGGACCTGTGAACCACACTCCTGCGGGCACCACTACGACTCCACCACCAGCCTTATTGCATTTGTCGATAGCCTTGGCTATGGCCTTAGTATTGTCGAACGTGCCTCCAGGTTTGGCCCCATACTTGTTGATGGGGAATTTCCTGTCCGGAAATACGTATTCCTTTACAGGCTCCATGTCGAAAGGAGCTTTCACTTCGTGCAGTATATACTGCGGAGTCTTATCGCCATCGGCATAAGCTATGGTAGAAACCATCCCGGCCAGGGCAATGAGGCTTGTGAATAATAAATTTCTCATTATATTTATCTTATGTTCAAAGTTATCATCACTTCAGCAGTCCCAACATCCATGCTGCACATTTCTCCTGGCTGCTTGCGAACCTCCAATGTCCGCTGGTGGGGGTGACATCCTTAACTTTGGAAGCCGAGATCTCATTCCATGCCGCCCACACGGAGGTCGGCGAGCAAGTATCATCGCTATATCCCCAGCTCATGAACACTGGGACTTTTACGCTCCTGGCAAAGTTCACGACATCGAAATAGCGTAGGGTTTCGGCAGCCTTATCATCAGGAACGCCGAGGTCTCCATCACCATAGAACTTCGAGAAGAACTTCGGCCATCCCCCTGCCCTATTGTGATGGAACCCCAGCAAGTCGCAGAGAGCAGGATAAAAGGGCGCACACATCGTTACCTTATCGTTCAAGGCTGCCGTGACAAGAGTCAGAGCACCTCCCTGCGAGCCTCCTGTCACGATAACGTTCTTGCCATCCCAGTCGGGCAGCGAGCACAGGAAGTCGACCGCCCTCGCACATCCGACATACACATCTTTATAATAATATGACTCCCTCGCAGCGATGCCTCTGCCAGTATATCCTGAGCAGTTTTGCTTGCGGACGGCATCATACACAGAGTCGGGCAGGCGCTGGTCGTTGCCATGAATCTCAATCTTCATGTATATCATCCCCATTTTAGGAAAATAATCAGAAGGGAATATCTTGTTGCTGCCAGCACCTGGCGGCACCAGCACTACAGGATGCCGTTTGCCGTCAAGAGGACGAGTTAGGTAGCCGTATATCCACTTGTCCATACCAACACGCAGCCTCACGAGCTTCGTCTCCATCTTGTCATCAGACGCTTCGGGGACATCATAGTACTCAGGCTGCAAGTCAACCGTCCTTACCTTCTTCAGCGTCTTGTCCCAGAAAGTATCAAAATCGGATGGCATATCAGTAAACGTTCTGATACGTTCCGGCTCATAGGCCACCTTATGCAAGTCGCGATACCGCTTGCCATCGAGTATGAACTCATAATTGCACGCCATAAATCCCGGCTCTGCCATAGTGCCGATATTTATAACGGCCTCACCATTACGAAAAACTGTAGAATCTGCATGCTCGGGGAGAAACATCTCTGGTCCTACCCGATACCTTACTACTACTCCGTCTACTGGCACGCCACCCCGCTGCGCTATTATGCGTAGTGAAGATTGCTGTCCGAGCATGTAGCAGCAATCCGCATGGTCGGGGACAACCATTACCTCTGCGAAATTTTTACGCGGAGCACCAAACTCCTGCCTGAAAGACTGTGCGAAAGCTGTTGTAGAGAAAATAAATGTCAGTAATAACCAAACTATACACTTCATTTGTTTCAGTAGATTGTTTATTATTTGAACGGACGTGACGTTGTATTATTGTGCATACGAGAATATTTGCAATAACAAAAAGAGTATGCACCAGTTTGATGGAGCATACTCTTCCCATAAAATGTATCTATAAACAATAGACTTTCACCTTTCAGAGGTCCAGTTCGGGTGCCTTCTCAGCTCCAGCAGCAGCCTCGAACTTCTCCATCTTCTCGAAGCCGAAGAGTCCTGCCACGAGTGCATTTGGCATGGTCCTTACTGTCTGGTTGTAAGTCTGCACGGCGGCATTATATTTCTGCCTTGCCTCGTTGATGCGGTTCTCCGTGCCCTCGAGCTGTACTTGCAGTTCACGGAAATTCTCGTTGGCCTTCAGCTCAGGATAATTCTCAGCTATTGCCATGAGCCTTCCAAGCGCTGAAGCGACATTGCCCTGCGCCTTTTGGAAAGCGGCGAACTTCTCAGGAGTCATGTTCTCTGCATCAAGTTTTATCTGCGTAGCCTCAGCCCTTGCCTTGGTTACGGCATCGAAAGTTTCCTTCTCGTGAGCCGCATACGCCTTGACAGTCTTTGTCAAGTTTGGCAGCAGGTCGGCACGTCTCTGATAGGTAGCTTGAACATCAGCAAGAGCCGTGGTGGCACCCTCCTGTTTTGTAACCATACCGTTGTATGCAGAGATGCACCACAGAACGGCAATGACAATAACACCGATAATGATAATAGTACTTTTCTTCATGTTGGAATTTTATTTAGAGTTATTATAATCTATGGACTAAGGGCGAAGGACTAAGGACAAAGGTCGAAGAACTAAGGGCGAAGGGCGAAGGTCAAAGGGCGAAGGACTAAGGACTAAGGGAGTTGCTATCACCAGCCCCCGCTTGAGCCACCTCCGCCGAACGTACCTCCTCCGAAGCTTCCGCCTATAGGTCCGCCACCGCCTCTGGAGCCGCCACCCCCCATGAATATGAACGGTGGGAAGTCATCCCTGTCATTGCGTCGGTTACGGTTATTGTTGTTTAACTTCTTGATGTCCACCCATGGTTTCTTGAGAATGCCCATCTGCAGCAGGACGAACTGAATGAATAAGAACAAAGGTATGCTAAAGAACAGTATAAGCAATATGATGATGGATATCCAGTCCCCCTGCGTCATCTCCTCGCCTTCCGTATCTTTAGGCAGAGGCAACTTTCCCGTCTTGAACTTTGCGAGCAAAGCCTGCGATGTTGCGAGAACGGCTCCGTCGGAGTTATTGGCCTTCATGTTCGGTATGATATACGCTCTTGCAAGCCTGTCACACTCCACGTCTGTAAGGTCGCCCTCCAGTCCCTGTCCCGTTGAGACGGTATATCTTTTGTCCTTCACGGCAATCACTATGACGAGTCCGCGGCGTGTATTCTTGTCGCCCACGCCATACTTGTTGCCCAAGTCCTGTGCAAGCCTATAGGTATCACCACTCTTCACCCTGTTGACGATGACAAACACCGACTGTATGCCGCATCCCCTGCGTAGGGAATCGAGCACCTTGTCGGCCGAGTCACGGCATGCCACAGACAACAGTCCGTCAGGGTCACAGACATATTTAGTCCTGTCCTTTAGATGAACCATCTCAAGATTGTCTACCGTCCAGACATCAGCCACGGTTGACAATGGCCAGAGAACCATAAAAGCCAAAAATGCAGCAAGTATTCTAAAGCGCATACAAGTTCTTTTTTCCGTTTATTAGTTGAGATATATAAATTACACCTTATTATATATATATTTAACCGAGTACCACGTCGAGAACCATCATCAGCACAAAGCCAGCGGCAAAGCCAATGGTGCTTAGATTGCTGTGCGGATGTTCGGAAGCCTCTGGTATGAGTTCCTCTACTACCACATAGAGCATGGCACCTGCTGCGAATGCCAGCGCATAAGGAAGCATGGATGTCATGACAGAAGCCAGCATAATGACGAGCAGTGCACCTACAGGCTCTACGAGTCCGCTCAAGGCCCCTATTGCGAAGCTGCGCTTTCTGCTGTTGCCTGCCGCCCTCATAGGCATGGACACTATCGCGCCCTCAGGGATGTTCTGTATGGCAATACCGATGGACATGGCCAGAGCAGCAGCCACGGGAATATCCATTCCAGAGGTCATGGCTCCATAGAGCACTACCCCTACCGCCATACCCTCCGGCAAGTTGTGGATGGTGACGGCAAGAGCGAGCATTGTCGTGCGTGAAAGATGCGCCCTTACGCCCTCGGGCTTGTCCTCGCCTGCATGGACGTGAGGGATAAGCATGTCGATGAGCAGCAGGAATGCCATACCCGCTAAAAATCCCACAGTAGCCTGGACTACGCTACCCTCGCTCATGTCGAGAGACGGAATGAGCAGCGACCATACCGATGCCGCCACCATCACTCCCGATGCGAAGCCAAGCATCGCCTTCTGTGCCCGTGCCGGCATCTTGTCGCCAACAAGAAACACACACGCAGAACCAAGCACGGTACCCATAACGGGTATAGCCAGACCGAGAATCAATGCCGCTTGTATCATTTTATCTTAGCCCAAATCCATAATACCAGAACGGCACCCACCACGGCAGTTCCTATCTGCCCGATGGTTCCATCCCACGACACTCCAAGCCACCCAAGGACGTTGCCTCCGACCCATCCTCCAACAATACCCAGCAGCAGGTCGACAAGGCAGCCCTGGTTGTTATGTTTCATAATCTTGCCAGCTATCGCGCCTGCGACTATTCCTATTACAATTGTCCAAATCATAAATTAAATCCATAAAAATTCAAACAAAAGCCTTCAAAAGGCTCTACCTATAAGCTACAGCCACCATTATAGGCAGCGTACCCGTGCAAAGATAAGAAAAAAAGATGATAAAGACATTAATATTAAACCAAAAACGGCATTCTTTAATATTAATTTCATATAAAGGATAAAGGACTAAGGGCTAAGGACTAAGGGCTAAGGACTAAGGGCTATAGTCTAAACCTTAGACCTTAGCCCTTAGTCCTTAAACAGCGTTATAACAACAGGTAGCCTGCAGATTACTCTTACTCTCCCTGATTTATCACCACTTTACGCCCATTTATTACGTAAATACCATTCTGTGGGTTTGCTACCGGATAACCAGATAGGCTGTACGGGATGGTTTTACCAGGCAATTGATAGACAGGAGAACTAATTCCATTCTCAACATTGCCAAGATAATAGAGTTGGAAATAATCTACACGGAAGGTACCTGTCTCACCAGAGTTGTCTGTGCCGCCACTTGCCATCTTATTGCCGGTACGAATACCAACACGTACATCAGAAGCACTGGTAACATCAAAGTCTACATACATATTCTGCAGCGTGTTATAGTCGGATGTTCCAGCATGAGCAGCGAAGGTGTTATGTTCTCCCTGGGTAAACACACTTGTGGCATAGTCTGACTCCTTGCCAAAATACTGCACATTTTGGTCTGCAAACATTCTCAAAGTTCCCAGGAAACCTGATTTACACCCCAGACGACAACTGAGACGATAGTGCCCTGGTTCCAAATTACTGATAACCTGATAGAGTTCAAAGTCACTTGGCATTGGTTTGTTATAGAACCAGCAAGAGTTGTCGCCATGCTTGTTCGCACCATCACTGTTAATGCCACGTGAGTTGCCAGGGAAATCCTTGTTCGTACTCCATCCATAAGGTACGCCCCTCACCGTAGCGCCACCAGTATTCACTACCCCTTTCTCCGACAGTTCAAAGTCTGCATTCACCATATACTTCTCGGTCAGAGTGGCATCAGCAGGCTGTTCTATGGCTATTTCACACAGAGCAATACCCGGATCCATAAGGTAAACCCGCAGTTTTACGATCTCATCGGTAGTTGCCTCATAGGAAAGGCTCTTTCCTGTAGACCATCCACGCAGCACGTTCTGGCTCCACACACTGGATGTTGCAGTCGTTGCAATGCTGAAAACCGATGGTGATGCCTGTGTATCAACAAACTGAGTAGCATATCGCAGCGTCCATCCGGCATGTAGTGGGAATGTAGGCAGGAAGTGAAGTGTTATGGTATTCTCACCAGTCTTGACAGGTAATGAATACTCCACGTAAGGAGCATCAGTGGGCCGGCTGTAACTGGTAAGATCCATAGGCCATACGCACACAGCCTTTGACTGCATACCAAGACCGTCAATACACCTTACAGACATGCTGGAACTGGTGTAGGAGGCAGCAGGCACGGTGATGTATCCACCTTCCTGAATATCAACCTCAACAGGGCTGACATCTGCAGCAGTAGCAACGGCAGGCTTACTGAACGCAGCCTGTCCACGTGGTGCAGCACTCATGATTTTATTCCACTTTCCGCCAGCAATCTCCGTATTGTATTTCTTTGTCAGCACCTGAATCTCATTATATGCGTCAGTAGCTTCTGCAGCATATTGCAGCGCTGTTACACCATGTCCTGCGCCTGCCTCTGTGAAACTTTGCCGTGCTCGAAGATGCTTAACATTCATCAGGTAGGCCCCCATCACAGGATATTCCACAAGTTGGAAGAAAGCATCTTGCAAATCAGCACGAATACATCCCCTCACAGCCTCTACGCGGTCGGCAATAGCCTTATAGTCAGCAATACGTTGGTTTATCTCTTCGTTAGTATAAGTGACAAACGAGACATGCTCCGGTTTGCCAGCTGCTGCCAATCGGTAATACTCCTGTTTTATTGCCCCAATCTCGTCCGCCACATTATTTCCGAAAGTTTTTGCAGCCCATTCGCGGCTCCATCTTGCAGCTTTGACAGGTCCCCATGCTTGTATGTCCCATGCCAAGTCCATACAGAACTCCAATTCTGCCTCAGCAGGCTTGATGTCTCCCACGTTGATAATCCACAGGCGCTGTATTCCCTGCTGATAACCACGCGTCAACTCATAACTGATTTGCGACGGGCCGATGGAAGAAAGCCAGAGATAATCCTGCGGCGATCCCCAGTAACTGATATGGTAGTATATGCCGTTAGAGCCAGAACGAGCCTGCTCTGCATCGGTAGGCATCTGGCGTATGAAACCGTGATTATCGTCAACCCATGTCAACGTTACATCGTCTGGCACCTTCAAACCTGCATTGTAAGCATCCAGAACCTCCTTATACGGAATGAATGTCTGTGGCACCTGCGTCACATCCTCGTTAACAATATCATGAATGAGACTGCGCTGGAAGGAAATAATCTCCGACAGTCCGGTAGCGATATTGCCCGCGCCACTGTATCCCTGTATTGCACCATCGTGGACACCACGCATTCCCAGCGTGTACATCACATCCTGATTCTTACTTTCCACCACACGCTGACGCCAGTATTCCTGAACACCGGATGGATTCGTTGCATAGTTATACGCCGAACTGCCTGCAGTCCATTCGCCCACATTATTGCGAAGCATAGGTTCGCAGTGACTCGAACCGAGAATAATATCATACTGCGCCGCCAATTGTGGATTTTCTTCTATTTTCCAGAAAGCAGTGCTGCATGGATGCATAGCTGGCCACATAATGTTGGCACGCAAGCGCAACAGCAACTCAAATATTTTCTCGTATGTCCGTGGACCTATATTCTTTATATCAGTATCCATATTCGATGCAGCCCAAGGCTCCAATCCCCAGTCCTCGTCATTGATAAATATTCCACGGAAGCGGACAGAAGGTTCGTCAACGTTAAGTATTCCTTCCGTAGCATAAAGCGCACTGCGTGATGCAGGCCTTACATCAGCCCACCACACCCATGGTGATACCCCCATCATACGCGACAGTTCAAAGACACCATATGCCGTCCCTCTAGGCGTACTGCCTGCAATTACCAACGCCTTCTCTATGCCTTCCGCTGGATTGCTGACTACCTGAAGCGTATAAGCCTCCCACTTACCTTCTATAGCGGCAACATCAAGTTTCCCTATCTTAGCAAGATCATCTATGAATATGCTTCCACCGAGAGTTCCTACTATGATAGGAGTAGTACCTGCCGTCAGTTCGTTACCAACTGTCGGCTGAAGGTTTGTGATCATCTTCACATCGCCACAGAGTGCCTTGGCTGCTATGTCCACAACGCTATGGTCGGTTTTATCAAATACAATAGGTGCGATATGCTCATTATCGGCTATGGTCAGGGTTCCGTCATCCTTGCTGTCCACAATTTTTATCACTGATACACTCTCACCAGTCTCATGTGCTTCGGTAATGGCGAGTCGCACATCTGTAAGTTGTGTGTTCCAACCGTTCTCGCCACGCAGTCTGATGATCAGCTTGCCGTCAATCATTTCACACGTTGCATTTACCTCTGCCCCACTGACCGACACTTCGTATGTGCCCTCAGGCATATCAGTGATGGTCTGGCTCATCTCCGTATAGTCTGCGCCTTTATCCACCTTCCATCCCATAGGGCAAGTAGCCTGAATTGCATTATACCAGCAGTCGCCTTCCGTGAAAGCATGATTGGTAACAGCAAACGTGGCATCAGCAGGTTTCTCTGCTGTGACAAGTGCCTGACGTGCCTCCTTTCTCAATCTTCTGACCTTGGCATCAAGCGCCGACAGCGTGTTGGGAACCGTCTCATCGGGATAAATCAAGCTGAAAGCATGGCGGGCATAGTCAAGAGTTGAGGAGTATGCTCCTGCCAACGTCTGCGGATTAGCATTGACTGGTATGCCTATGTCATTGTTCATGGCTATCTGCTCAGCCACGCAACGGGCAGTGATGTATGCTCCAAACTGACAAAGATGCGTATTGTCTATCTCCTTGCCTGGGAAGTATTCGTGAAGAGCGCGCGAGCCTTCCACACCAGCGACATTCTCATACTGACTGCTTAACGTCTCCATGTCAATTAGCTGGACACTGAGTTCCGAAGCCAGTTCACGCATTGCCTCTGCGTATGCCACATGTTCACTCTCGATATTTCCGTCACTACCAAAGATTCTGCGCACGATAGGGGTAAGCAGCACAGGAGTAGCTCCCTTACTGCGTGTATCATTGATAAAGCGTGTGAGATACTGTTTGAACGTCGTTTGCGGATCTGTATGCAGCGAGCCATCGGTTTTCTCGTCGTTGTGCCCAAACTGAATAAGAACAAAGTCCCCCTCTTTCAGAGCACTACACACCGTATCCCATCGTCCTTCTTTAATAAAACTAAGTGTACTGCGACCATTAACCGCATGGTTGCTCACAGTAGCCTTCGATGCATCAACAAACCATGGCAACAGCATGCCCCAGCCACGCTCCGTGCTGCCCTCTGACTTGTTTGCCATTGTTGAGTCACCGATAGTATAAACCGTTATCTTCTGCGTCGGATTATCATCAAATGCTATGCCACGCAATGTAAAACGATACGCCGTGAGCTTACCGGGATACGCGACTTGGAAGAAGTAGTACACATGGTCTGCATCCACCTCCTGTGTCCACTCTGTTGTCGCGGCATCCCAAGCCGTTATCTTGGCAGAGATGATCGTCGAAGGATCATTCTTGTCACACGTCAGGAATACTATTGGTTGCGATGCATTTGCAGAGGCCTTGCCACTGATGATGACGGCGCCGGCCTTTGTCGGCTTTATCATCACGAATGCCCCTCTGTCGTGCCATCCGTTGAAGGCATCTGCGTCGGCAGCAGACCTTGGTTGCCCGCATGCCATGTCCAGTTTACAGCATCGTCTGCAGCAGAACCCAATGTAGCAACAACACCATTCAACCTTACCGTCGAACCACTACTGCATTCATCGCCTGCCGATACAGTCCACGATGTCTGTGTATCACTACCAAACTCTACTATCGCTGCCGGTAAATGTATCGTACCAGCAATCACCATTAACAGAATAACAATATATCTCAAATTCTTCATAATAACCTAACAACTTTAACCTTTCCCTCAGAAGATACCACAATGTTCAATCCGCGCTGCAATTTGCTCAAGCGAACACCATTCACACTATAGATACCTGCCGAACGACATATCTTCAGTTCCACATTGTCAATGCCTACTGGGTCCTGCCCAAGTATTCGTCTTGACTCTTCACCTTCATATGTAACATATATATTTAGGAAACCTGCATGCAGAGCGTCGTTCACAATTCGTGTACGGACGAATACCGGCTCCGTACCCTCATAACTGCGAACGCTCATTCTATACAGACCGCCAGTCTTAGGCAACTCAATAACATCGCCCAACTGTGTCCATTCTGCATCAGCAGCACTACTTGCTGCAACTTCGACTGCCACCTGAGGCACTATAGCATCACCATCTGTTGAAGATGTATCATCATCCCTGACGCTCTCAAACAACACACCACGCAGAGTAAAACGGTAAGCTGTCAGCTTCTCAGGATATGCCTGTTGGAAGAAATAATATACATGATCTTCATCGACATTATATGTCCAGCTGCTTTCGTCTGCATTCCATGCCGTAATCTTTGCTGACACTATAATGTCCGGGGCATTCTTCTCGCATGTTACGAATATCAGAGGCTGGTCCGCACTCGCCGAAGCCTTACCGCTTATAGTCACCGAACCAGCTTTCGCAGGCTCTATCTTCAGGAATGCGCCGTGCGATGGCAAGTTACCATAAGGAGCCTCTTCCGAAAATGATGTGATAAGCGTTCCCGCTGTGCCATCAACAGAGGGCATTTGTGAAGGCAGCAGACCAGCATTGCCCGCATGCCATGTCCAGTTGCATGTATTGTCTTCTGACGAGCCAAGCGTTACCTTCGCTCCTTCAATTGGAAGCAAAGTGCCCATATTGCAACCGTCGGTACTTGTTGCTGTCCATTCCGAACGTACAACCTCACTGAACAATTCATTACCGTTGTTATTGGCAATATACATTACTACATCAAATGGCCCTGCAAATGCCGTTGTTGACTGAATCTTTGCGTTGGCAGAGGCCGATATATTCCTTTTGCCCAGGTCCAGCAGTCCATTTGTTGCCGGCAGATAAATGTTTTCATCCTCAACGGTCTCTGGATTGAAGTTGCTGGCATCACCATACTTAAGTGTCGGATTAGCATCCAACCATGTGATGCTTTGACCGCATGAGTGTACACTCCAACCGTTTTTGGCATCAAAATCATCAGCGTTTGTACATTCAAAGTACTCATTCTTATTTGCATCCATCTGCGACAATATATCAATGCGTAAATGAGGATTATCAACACTGACATTTTCCGAAGCCAGTTTTGATGTTATATATCCGTCGCATGTCTGGAAGGCATAGATGGTGCGGTTGCTCGTGCATACAATAGGTCCCGTGTAAAGAGAGCTCAGACTTACAACAGAGTCACCTTTATAATTGTAGTAAATTCGGGCACCGGGAATTTCTGTACTGATAGTCACGATGCTACGTCCATTCTCATGTTCAGTGTTGAACACCGGCAAATGACATACCTGTCGGATATCGACATCCTTCACTCCGGTATTACTCATGACAAAGCCCTCTCCACATGCCACTGCCTTCACGGTAACGTTTTCACTTACTGCAAAGGGACCTGTGTAACGGGTACTTGATTCCGTAGGTTCCGAACCGTCAAGGGTATAGAAGATATCCACACCTTGAGCAGCATCGGTTATAGTCACTATCGTTGACTTATAGGCGTATTCGAGCAAGAACTCAGGAGTCGGCGCTGGTTCCGGCTGACTCTTCGAACTGCAAAGAATACTTATTGCGTTATTTATAATGCCCGGTGTCACAGCATCGGCAAGTAAGTCTTGTGTATATGGGAGGTATATGTATCCGTTATGAGTGAGGTTATGGGTATGGATAGCCACGACTTACTTGTTCTGATAAGCAACAGCCAACACCGGATCATCAGCAAAGATGCCACTTAATTGCAAACCTTTGAAAGAGAGATAACTGCAGAGAGGCAACACGTAGGATTTTTCATCTGAATTGGGATCTTCAACAAGATTCAGTTCCTTGAAAAGTGCATGTGCGGGATTGAGTACTGTTGCGAAGTTTATGCCAGAGTTAACCATCTTGCCGTATCCCCACTTCTCATAGATATCAGGATTGAGATTAAGCACAGGCACGAACGGACGAACTTCACCTAGGGATGCTATGGCATCGCTGTTGGTCACTGTGGAACTTATCACAATAGTCTCAAAAGCAGAGAAATCTTCTGTTGTGAATTCTTTATTAGCCTCAACCGGCGTCACATCATTCAAGTTCTGTGACACGAGGAACTGATAACCGCGGTCAGTGTTCAGATTACCATTATAGAGGTATCCCACCTTATGTTTATCGGGGGTATTGTTGATACCCTCACCTGTCTTCTCGTACGAGGCACCTTTCAGTGTGAAACGGTATGATGACAACTGTCCGGGGTATGACAATTGGAAGAAATAATACGTATGGAGATTGTCAACATCGTATTCCCACTGACTAACGTTTGCATCCCATGCTGTTATCTTAGCAGCAAGGATGGTTGAGGGGTCTGACCTGTGAGTGGTTACGAAAATCAGCGGCTGTGCCGTGTTTCTTGATGCAAGTCCGCGTATAGTTACTTTTCCCACAGAAGACGGTTCTATCTTTAGGAAGGCACCGTGAGTAGGCAGTGGGCCAAAAGGAGCTGTCTCGGAAAACGACGTGATGAGAGTTCCGGCATTACCTCCGGTTGACGGCATCTGCGATGGCAGCAGGCCACCATTGCCCGCATGCCATGTCCAGTTTACACCATCGTTGGCAGCACCAATCGTCATCATCATACCATCGAAGGATATCGTTGAGCCATTATCACAGGCATCGCTGGCAGTGGCTGTCCACGAATTGTCTGCATCTCCTTCGAAAGATTTAACTTCAGCAGACAATCTATTCGATGCGGTAATCAGGAGTATTGCTGCAAGTATAAGTTTTAAATGTTTCATCGTAGATATTGTTTTTATGTTTGATATGTTTTTGCAAAGGTTTCGCCTACTTTACATAAATCTTCTTTCCCTTCACAATACGCAGTCCGCTTCCAGTTGCACGACGGCCTGAGATGTCGTAGAGTGGAATATTCCTACTGTCGGATGATGTATTTATCTCTCTGACTGACAAGCTGAATTCCAAATCACTCTCAAACATATCGGCAGTTTCGTTGAGCGTCTTTGCCGCTGTTTCCAGTTTGCTGTCATTAGTCATATTCTGCTGCGATAGATCATAGAAGTCATACAGTGTAACCATACGCAGATAATATGGACGTGTGTTGCATGCAGGATTATCAGCATACTGATCTATGAGTGTCTTCACGCGTTCTCTTGCAGCATAGTAGTTGTCAAGGTTGGTCTTTCTTACAGTCAGTGCGTTGGCAGCTTCTGTGAGATTACGGGTTGGTGCCAAATAAGCAGAAGAGTCAGCAGACTCGAACCCATTGTATTTATCTATTTGTTCCTTCAGTTCCGTACGGAGCAGCTCTGCAGTTGAATATTTATCATCGGTGGTATTGTTGTAGATATCATTTGCCACGGCGAAGGCATCGTTGAATGAAGCAATAGCTTCCTCGAGCGTCGGACCAACAATCATATTAGGTCCCAGCTGGAATCGCTTGCAGAAGTTCCATATCTCATACGAATTCTCTGCTACAGGTGTGTGCGAACCATTTCCACTATAGCGATATGAGTAGAGCACTACTTCATGGCCAGTATCCTCGTTAATCCACATTTCACGGTCACCATCAAACCATGACGTACCATTCTTTGTCCTATAGCCCGTTATGGTATCGTTCTTGGTGTACTTGTTCATGATACCGAAGTTTTCCATGTATCCCCGGATATTATATTTACTGTAAGTGAATGCATTGTCGTTGTAGGCAATGCATTCCATAACATTAACCTTCTTGGTGCATTTAGTCCAAGGACTTTCACTGAACTGAATTCCACTCGTAGGAGCGAAAGCTGCAATCTTGTCAAGCATGTTTGGCATACAATGGAACAACAGCATGGACCCCATTGAGAATCCAGACCAATAAACCCGATTGCGATTTATCTTAAAGCGTTGGGCGCACTCGTCTATCACCTTTATGATGAAGTTCTGGTCGTTAGTGCCACTTATGTCCCAATAGTCGCCATCGGCATTCGGATAGCACATCACAAACCTGGCCGTATCAACAAGTTCATACATCAGGTCATGCTCTGCCTGATTCTCAGAACTTCCACCCATACCGTGCGTGGTAATAAAAAGCGGACTGTTATCTGGCAGCTTGTCTGGTGTATAAACGAGCATACTGCGCTGCTTCCCACTGTGGGTGATGTAAATCTTCTGCATCTTATATCCCCACATCGATGCCACAGGCAAGAGTAGTAGTAAGATCAGGAAAAGGATACATTTCTTTGTCATAGTAGTTTATGTTTTAAATTGAAAGTTTTGTTTATTGCATTGCAAAAATAACAAAACAACAACTACACATAGGAAAATACCGTTACGAATAATAAAAATCTCGTTGCTATGTAACTAAGTTTTCCAAAAATGAAACGAAATTCTTCATAAAATCATCCATTTTATCCTTTCAATTGATTAACTTTGTAGCAAAGCAATCTAAAACACATTAAAATGCCCATGCAGATTATTCGGAATTTAATAAGAATTTTCATACTTTATCTCTTTATATTTTCGGTTGATTGTCTGGCACAGTCATCATTCAATCCCGTTGTCAAGCAGCCTGCCACAAGACGGCAGATGCCTGTATCGAACGTAAACGAAGTGATTCAGGACAGCGAAGGTTATATGTGGTACGCCACATTGGAAGGAGGCCTATGCCGCGACGATGGTTATCATATTGATGTTTTCCGACGCGACATGAATCATCCGTCTCTACTTACAGACAATCTCATATTCTCCTTGTGTGAAGCCCCAAACGGTGAGATATGGTTTTCAACCTCAAAAAGCGTGTATGCACTCGACAAGCACGATTACAGCATACGACCGCTCAACGATATGTTCCGCAACACACGTGCTCTGCACATCAGTCTGCTTCCTAACGGCAATATGTTATTAGAATCCGACTCGGTGGCGTATGAGGTTACGTCACGTCATAAGATAGTTAAAAAGAAGAATGTTGTTTACAGAGGCCGCTTTAGGATCATTCATCCTGATACAGAGGGAAAGAAATGGGTATGTTACGACAACCGAAGACTCTGTTATACGGAATCGGATACTTCGCGCGTGATATACCAATATAATATAAAGGCAAAAAACATACTTGTTGACAGGACACGCAATCTGCTCTTTGCAATAACAGCCGACGGACTGCAGGTCTTCAATATAGACAGAGGTATATTGAGCGATTGTATATACCAATACTCTGAAAATCCCGAATTAGGAGTCTTTGGACTGTATCTCGACCATCAGTACAATCTTTGGATGACGGGCTATCATCCAAGTTTCACGGTATTCACTGCATTTGCAAGCCCTGCTGCGAAAAAGCTGGACATAAAAAGCCCAGATTACAGCGATGTGTATGTTGACCGTATACAGCTATTACCTGATGGCCGGCTGAAGATCTACAAGGATATACATTATGTCTCGCTCTACGACCTTAACAATGACACAGAAGAGTTGGTCTCTAATACCACTCTTGCACCAAAAGTCAGGTGGAATAGCAACAAAAAACTCGCACAACTCGTGGAGAGCAATGTGGATATAGACAAACAGCTGGTTAAGGATGCGGCGATAGATGACAAAGGACATCTGTGGATAGTCTTTGATCAGTATGTACGCGAACTATGCATTCGCACGGGACACTTCCGTGACATATCAGTAAGCAGTTGCGGTATGGGAATGTATAACTTCCACTGCGTTGCAGCCGTCGAAAACGGTGTATGCGTTGGCGGAGCAGGTGGTGCATGCCTATTTACCACCAACGAGAGACTGAACGGAGCGGTGGAAGTACCTGTGTGTGTAAGTTCCTATACTGTGACTACCGATGACGGGACATCAACAAAAGGCTTTTTGTATTCCGAAGAAAAACAGCCAAGTCTTGAACTGGCTGCCAATAGCAGTAATGTGACGCTGAGTTTTACAACATTCAATCATATGAATGCCACGGAAGTGAACTTTGCCGTAAAAATAAATGGATGGACCGATGAATGGGTGAACCTCAAAACGGGTGACAACACCTTTCGCATTATAAATCTTCCTAAGGGCAACTACGAAGTACAAGTACGTGCTACCGACGAATATGGCATCTGGGGTAATCCGTGCAGCGTGCTGATGATACACAGATTGCCTGCATGGTGGGAAACATGGTGGGCATATACACTCTACATAGTTCTCTGTATAGGACTGATTACAGGTGCTTTTCTCCTCTATCGATTCGTACAGCAGAAACGCGAGGAGCTGTATCGCAGCGTCATCACCGACGACAAACACGCATCGGCTCCATACAACGCATTCCGTGAGAAAGCAGTAGGCATTGTAAAAAAACACATCGAAGATGACAACTACACTGTAGACATGCTTGCGGAGGCTCTGTTCATGAGTCGAGTAAACCTCTACCGCAAGATGTTGGCAGAATGCGGACAGACACCATCTGATTTCATCAAGACAATACGCATGGAGCACGCTTATCACCTGCTCACAACAACAGACCTTTCTATTAACATCATCGCTGGCAAATGCGGCTATACCAGCGGCAGTTACTTCGCTAAGTGCTTCAAAGCGAGATACAACATTCTGCCTACTGCCGTACGCAAGCGAAACTAAATAACAGTTTTTGCAAAGTGTTGTGTATCAGAATAATGCGTACATAAAGGTAGAAAAGAGGGGATGGTGGTTTTGGGATGGTTTGGAGAGAGAAAACGTTTTTGATATTTTTTAAGAGCTATATGACTAGTCTTTATTACGTTCTTGATTTACCTTATTATTGTTCTTGAATTCATCAAGAAATAACAAATAATCAGTTTCCATAATTCCTTCGTTTTTTTTATTTTTAATTGACATCCCAAGACCTTTCTACTACAGGATAAGAAGGATGCCTGCCAGCCTCCGGTTTCAAATGAAACTTTCTACGACTGATTCTATATTTGTTACTTTACAACGGGTTGTATTAAAAGATATGATACACCCATGACTTTTCATTTTATTACATCTCCACATTCAGATTCTCGAAGCATTGGCGCAGGGCATAGAGCAGAGGCTCGCCCTTGTCGGCTTCGGTAGTGATGACAAGTCGGTCTGGGGCTCTACGTTCTATATGCTGGACATTGCCACGATAGTATTCTGTGTCGCTGCCCACAAGCACCTTCATCAATTGGCGTTGTGGCACGAAGAGTCCCAATCCGTCATGTTCATTTTCAGGAATGCCCAATTTCTGACAGAGGTCGTTGATGAGCTTTTCTACCGCATCAAGTGTTTGGGCATTGCCTGTAAGAGTATAGCAGAACTCTTCTGGGAACTCCTCTCCTGGGTGGTCCACATCGTCCCACTCATCATTGTATTGCTGCGGGACATCACTGGCAAGGTCAAAATAATGCTTTGCCTCTCGTTTGTTGATGAAGATGCCCTGCTTCTCATCTCCCCAATTGTATTTCTGATATAATGCATATGCAGCCCAGCGGTTCCCCTTGTCGCAGAGTACTCGCAACGTGGGCACACCCTCGATAGATTCAGCCATACTTTCTTCTCCTCGCCGAACACGTTCAATGTATATCTGTTCTTTTGTTCGACAGCCAAAATAAGATATTTCTTCCTGGAAACGGAGGAGTTCTTCATCTGTGAGGTTGGGAATATCCGCAGCTATGGCTTTTATGAGTTGCCGCTCTTCATCGGAGAGTTCTGTATCAAGAATGTCTCTTCGTTCAATTGACACATCTTCGCCTGTTTCCTCGTCCTTGAAGGCTTCTATCCAGAAGTGGAAATGCCTTTTGAGCATCTGGCTCAGTCTTTCAATGTTTGTATTCATATTGTCTAGTTTTAAACGTTATACAATAATCTAGTCACTTTCGAAGAGAAATTTAAAGATGAGGGCTTAAATCATGTTTTTCAAAATTTCTTTCATATTTTCTATGTCTTCTACGATCTTTTGTATCAAATCGTCGCATGATGTTATAGCTGGAATTTCTACCCACTGATAAACAAAGCAACTTATATCGCCATTGGCATTCGGTTTCCCGTTACAGTATTTACAATACCCCCTTTTCTTGTTCTGCCCAAAAACATATTTATCAAATGGATAATTCTGAGGTTTTTCTCCTTTAAGTGATAATATGTCAGAATAATGTTCTTTTAAATAACTTAAACCTTTATCAGAAGGAATGTGCTCTTTGTTATCATAAACTATCCTATCACCAATAGCTTTATCGAAAAACTCAACTGCATGACGATACTGCTTACCTTGAATCTGAATAATAACTACATCAGAAACATCTTTGCTTGGTTTAAACTTTACCTCAATAAGAGGTGTTGAATTTGTATAGCCCCATCCTATATAAATATTGTTGTCTGATAGATTGTTTATATCAGAAACAATATTAATATTCTTGTTTTTACATGCTTCACAGAGCTTTTTGTATAGAGTTTGGGCTTTTCTCTTTCCGCAGATGTCATGTATTCCAAGCTCCTCTTTTAAACGGTTGTCTTCTGGTTTTGAATTATAGTTTTTTTCTTTATCATATATTTCAATAATATCTTGGAGATTATTTACATAATCACGATAGTCTTTTAATAAGCTAGAATGATAACAATCATTTAGCCGATCCGGCATTTTTTCTGATAAGTCCTTATAAGTTATTACCGTCCATTCCACAGCCTTGGATAAGTCTTGAAGCTCTTGTGTCATGGTTAAAAGAATAAATTTGCATTTTTCACACTTCACTTCGTTCATATATCCTACTAACTGCTCACTTGTCGGAACACTCTTTACCTTGTTCTCAATAAGAATTATCTCATTACCATTTACTTTAACGCAGATATCAAAATGTTTATACTCTCTTTCTATACTGAAATTATTGTCTTTTAGAACTTCTGTGCCAAGCAATTTGTTCATAAGACCTTTGAACTCATTCTTATACTGATCGCCAAACCAAGCAAGGAAATTACTATGAAATAGTTCCTTGTTAGCCATTGAGAGACTATATAAAGGCGATTTCTTTAAAGACTCAACGCAATTTTCAATATTTCCCATATGTTATTGTGATTACCTGTACATCGCGAGGTTTTAATTTCATTTTGATTGTTTCATTTGATATTAGTCCAGAACCTGGCCGGTCCAATCCCAATAGATTGTCTCTTCAGGTCCAATTTTAACCATCATATCCTCTCCATTGTCCTTAGAGACATAAAAGAAGAGGGCACCTTCTTTGTTCTGACGACAAAACTCTATTTCTGCATCTGCGAAATGAGAATACTTCTTAAGGCCGGGCAGTTGCTCACGCATAATGGCAATAAGCTCGTTTACCGTATAACTTGTTCCGTTGATGTTATAAGTTTTTTCCATCTTATTTCATTTGGTTGAGACCTAATATAGTCACTTCGCTTGAAAAATTCAAACTATTTGGCCATTTCTTTCAATTTCTCCCACACCTTCACCATTGCCCAGGTGTCGAGTTCACAGTAGCGGAGGAGGGCTTCACGACTGGCAGCGGCTTCTACCGGCTCCATATCTTTGATACGAGGGAAGATGGTCATTGCGTCACCTCCATTTTGGCAGCGCTCATCGAGGTTGTGGTAGTTGAGACTTGGCTCATCGGGGAAGAGGGCTGGCAGCACACTCTTAATAGAGAACGAGCCTCCCATTGCAGGAACGTAGTAGTCACCAGCTCGGAAGGGGTCGATGAGGTCAACGATGTGATCAGCGATATTCAACAGATGCGGAGCAAGGTCAGGATACAAAGCTGCCAACTCACGGATGCGCCCGCACTCGAACATATTATTATATGCCAACGTGCAGACATTCTTAGGAATGTCCTTGCAAAGTTGCTCCGCCAAAGCACGGCGTGGGTCTATTCCGTTGCTTGGAGCCAAATACTCTTTATGCTTAATGTAGTTGGCTGTCTCATACAGTTTCAGTTTTCTTCCTTCATTCTCCAACTCAACGACCTTTGTGGTGCTCTTCTTCTCCTTGATGTGCAATGAGTACTGGAACGTAATCTGTGCATAGACCTTCGCACCATCATACTGAGGCACTGCATCCTGCATCGTCTCGAAGTCAAGAAAATAGATTGGATAGGTAATCTTCTCCAAAAACTTACGGATACCTGCAGGATTGATAAACTCCTTACCGGTGAGTGCGGCCTCTATCTGCATGTTCTGAATGGGGCCGATGTCTATCGAACACAAATCCTCGAAGGACACAAGTCCCTGATGGTAGCAATCCAGTTTCTTCTTGAAGGTAAAACCGCCTCTTCCCTTGCCGCCATACACATCGAATACCGAAGGCGACGGTACACCATGCTGACGCTTGCAGTACTCCCAGAATGCACATCCGTAAGGTTTCATGCAGCATTCCGATAGTTCTGTGTCGGGTTCCTGCTCGCTGTTGATTACCTTCATGGCTTGGCTCACACGTGCCTGCACCTTCGGGTATTCATTCTCCACCATCTCCTTCATGTCATTGATAACAAAGAGTTGGTTGATGTCAAGTTCACCCTGCCTTACATAGTCGCTGTTCAGGCAGACAAGATAGGTGCCGGTAACGTTAACTCCACATTGCGTCAATACCCATTTCTGATAAGCAATATCGGGTGCATATTTCTCCAGCTTTGCCTTCTGGCCGTTGAACTCAGGGAAACTGGTGCTCTTCACTTCGTAGATTGCCCAGCCGCCGGCCGTCTTGCGCAGGATGTCAACGGCGCAATAACCTCCCTCGCAGATAAACGAAGCCTCGCAGATGTTCTCCACGCCCTCATCCATCCACTGGCGCGTCTGCTCCACCATCTTGGTGAGGTCAAGGCTACCATCAGGTTTCTCTGCATGCGCTTCCATATATTCGCCAAAGAGTCCCATCGCTAGATCGCCGACCTTGTTACCTTGCTCAAAACGAGCCTGCACCCCATCATCCACAGTTGTTTCTTGGGGTTTATACACCTTCAGCCAGAGATTCTTCGTGCACTGACAGAAAGCCGTATAACGTGATTTCGACAGTTGTTTCATAGTTCTATTTTTTTGATAATGTCTTTTATTACAGCGTCAGGATTTTGCAGCCAATCGACAGTCCATACATGCATAAGATTCCAGCCTAACATCTGAAGAACCTTTGGCTGCACTACCTCACGGTCACGAGTTGTTTTAAGCTGAATATAACTAGAGCCATCACAAATAATACCTAAAGCATAGCGGTTTGATTGTAGTGGATCGATAATGGCCAAGTCAACCCTTGAAGCTGAAGAGCCTATAGAAGTCTTCACCTCATATCCCTTACAACGCAATACTTCTGCTATTTGTTCTACAATCAGAGAATGATTCTCTGTAGATTGAGCAGATGCAGGAAGCATGGATGTTCCATGTTCTGCGAAACGTAAGAATTGTTTTAGTCCGAGCACACCCTCAGCTTGTGTACGGCGCTCGTCAATCTGTTCAGGACGCAGTGTGGAGAATACTTTCATCTCATAACGGGCACGACTGACTGCCACATTCAAGCGCCGTTCACCTCCAACCTTGTTCAAGGGTCCGAAGTTCATCGAGAGTTTTCCTTCCTTGTCAGGGCCATAGCCCACGCTAAAGAGAATGACATCACGCTCATCACCCTGCACATTTTCCAAATTCTTTATAAAGAGTGGTTCCTCTGCTCCCAAGTTCTGTTGCTCCAAGTCGACATGCTCGGCTAACGCTTCGCTAAGTAAGTCTTCTATTAAGTCACTTTGTGTCTTCGAGAAAGCCACTATACCAATACTCCTTTCTGGATTGTTTTGTAATCTTTGTATCGTTTCTGCCACAATCGCCTCAGCCTCAGCTCGATTAGTACGTGTCTTGCCAAAATCATAGAATCCCTCCACATGCTGTAATGTCACATGTGGTACCATATCGTCAGCCGATGGGAATGTGGTGAGTCTACCATCATAATAATTCTGATTACTGAATGCTATCAGGCTCTCATGCTTTGAACGGTAGTGCCAACCTAAATAGCGCGAAGGCATACTGAGCGAAATACAGTCGTCGAGAATACTCTCCAGATCGTCCATATCAGCCTCGTCGTCATCAGTCGTGTTAGCAGAGAAGAAACTCGTAGGAGGCATCTGTTTCGAGTCGCCAACCACGATGACTGCCTTACCACGACAGATTGCTCCGACAGCCTCACTTGTGGGCATCTGCGAGGCCTCATCAAACACCACGAGATCAAATTTCGGTCCGTTGATATCAATGTACTGAGCCACACTGAGCGGACTCATCAGCATCACAGGACACAGTTTGGGTAGGAGTGCAGGCATTTGGTCAATGATATTACGAATGGTGGTACCACGTCCCTTGTTGCCTATACGTTTTCTTAGCAGTGTAAGTTCGCTGCTTATTTCAGGGTCATGGTCGCCTACAGGCACCTGTGCCGACAGACGCGCAACCAATTCCTGGCGTGTCAGTTGCTGGAACTCGCTGGTCAACTCACGATAGCGGTCAATGGCTTGTTCGAGACCGGCACTATCTGTCTGACGCATAGCTACGGCACATTGCTCCCACAGCGGCAACAAATCGATATTCTTCAGCCATCGCTCGGCAGCAGCATTGAGTGCATCAAGGTCGTCGAGCAAATCATTGCTGACATCAGCCAAAGATACAAACTTACGCCACTTGTAATCAGCCTCTAACAACTGACGTGGCGTCTTGTTGAAGTATGACATCTTCCTTCCACGCTCCAGTTGTTTCTTCACATCCTCAATAATCTGGGGCAACAGCGGTAATTGCTTCTCTAATGTATCTCCCATCATATAAGAAGAAACCTTCGACTGTGTACGTAGCCTCGGCATCAGTCCACTAAGCGGATGGCCGCCACGCTCAGCACTCAATGTCAGATAGCGATTAATGGCATCATAGAGCGATGAACCATCTGCCTGTTTTTGATGTAGCGCATCGATATATTGTATGAGTTGCAACCGTTGCAGAAAGAGTTGGTCTGCCACTCTTTGGAAGCCATCTGGAGCTTCAGCGCCAACAGCATCGATAACTTGTTGCATCTGGCGCAGAAAATGCTGTTTATCCACCTTATTGGAGTGTAGTTCCAAGCAAAAGGGTGCCAGTCCGATCTTTGCCAGTCGTGACTGCACCACGTCAAGTGCAGCTTTCTTCTCAGCCACAAAGAGCACACGTTTCTGATGATAGAGCGCATTGGCAATGAGATTGGTGATGGTCTGGCTCTTTCCTGTTCCCGGAGGGCCAAAGAGGATAAAGGAACGTCCTTGTTCCGATTCAGCAATAGCCTCCAACTGTGATGAATCAGTATCTACTGGTATCGCCATCTTCTCTGGTCTCATGGTGGCGTCCAACTGCCGAGCATCAATAGGGGCTCTCTCATCTTCCATCATAAGTCGCCCCTCCACCAAAGAACTGATGATAGGACTTTCCATCACGGCAGTTCCATGACTATGGATATCGTTCCACATGACGAACTTTGAGAACGAGAAGATGCCCAACACAGAATCCTCCATAACATCCCACTCCGTCTGCTCTTTGACAGCTTCACGCACCAAATGGAGCACCAGACTCACGTCTATTCCATGGGCATCCATAGGTAATGGATTTACACCTTCCACATCCATTTCAAATTTCTGTTTGAGCATCTCCATTAACGTAATATTGAGCATCACCTCTTCATCACGTTTTCGGATGGCATAACCTTCTTTCTTGATAGGTACAATATCTACTGGCACAAGCAGAATGGGTGCAGCATACTTGCGCCCACCAGCCCGTTCTTTCCAATTAAGCGTACCAAATGTCAGGAAAAGCGTGTTCACACCGCTCTCCTCAAGATTGGTACGGACGGTACGATAGATGCCTTTTAATTCCTTCTGCTCAAGAACAAACTCCTTGCCCTGATCCAGTTCATCCTCTAAAATAGCGATTTCGTCATGTTCATAGCGAATGGCATTCTTTCCTAACTTCATATTAAGCAGGTTATTGCGCAGACTCAAGTCGAGCAGCTTGCGTTCCCACAGGCGTAGTTTGGTAACGTTCTCGCTATCCTCGCCCATCTCCTCTGCCACGAGTTGCTCTGCATTCGTCAGTGCTTCCTTGGCATTGTTCAATAATGACTTGAGTCGTACTTCAGCCATTCTGCTGAGTCCCTGCCCAGCTGCAGAGTTCGACAGCTTTTCAATCTGCATCTTACCTGATGCCAGTTCTTGTCTGAGTCCCATAATGCTAAATATGATATACAATTCAATAAGGAAAATGGAGCCGTGTATCTTTGCTAATACAAGAAGCCGAAAAGCCAGAGGGGGATCTTGTTCCCCAGCACATACTCCTCGTCGGCAGAGGCGATGAAGCTATTGGCAACGCCGGCAATCTGCTTGCCGTCCTTCGAGCGTCCACCAACCTCAATGGTGTATAGATGATCGATGGTAAAGTCGGCAGATGTCTTGCTGTATTCCACCACATGGGCTGCTGACAGCTGGTTGATGAAAAACACCTCTCGCTCCGTACCCTCGTTCACCTTTGTGGTCGCGAGGGCATGCAGCATGTTAGTGTTCTCCAGATAGATTTTGTCCGGTTTCTGCAGACGTTTTACGTTGGTGACATCTGAATAGAGCAATTGAATCAGCCGTGCCTCGCTGAGGTTCTGCAGATACTGCAATAATGTGTTGCGCGACATTTCTGCCATTGACGACAGCTTTACGGTATCCACCGTATAGGGAACACCTGACGAAAGGATGCCCAATAACGACTTCACCTTTCGGATATTGCCCACATCCAGTTTCTTCAACTGGGGCAGTTCCACTTCGATAATCGTGTTGACAATATTCTCTATTCGCAGATAATAATTGTTCTGGCCTTCTTTCAGGAAGGGATAGTAGCCGTAGCGAAGATACTCTGCAAACAGCGGCAGCGGGCGCAGCTGTGCATTAACCTCAGCACACAGGCTGTTTCCGTCAGTCAGAATTTCCTGGAGCGTTCTCTTTCGGAAATCTTTCTGATGGAACATCCGCAGGTACTCCCTGAACGAAAGCCCTTGCATGGTGTAGGTGATGCAACGGCGCGACAAATCGGCCTCTCCTTCAATAAGATTGATCAGCGACGAGCCGCTCAGCACGATATGCATATCTTCAAACTCATCGTATGCGTTCTTGATTTCCAGACTCCAGCCTTTGTATTTATGCACCTCGTCCAGAAACAGATATTTCCCGCCTTGTGCATGGAATCGCTCAATGAAGTCCAAAAGACTATGCGTGCTGAAATAGATATTATCCAGGCTGGCGTACAGCACATCTGTTGTATTCGTGGGGCCAAACTCCTGCAAAATGCGTTGTGTCATCAGCGTTGTCTTGCCAACGCCCTTTTGCCCCTTAATCATCAGCAGACGATCATTCCAGTCGATTTCATCCATCATGCTTCTGACGAAATCGAGTTTTACAGTCTGCATCCTGTTCAGATGTCTCTTAATCAGTGCTTCCATTTTCTATGCACAATTACGTTTTCGGCTGCAAATATAATCAAAAATGTTCAGCGGGCAAAACGTTTTGGTCTAAAATATGTTCTCTATACTAAACATTTTGTAATATGATGGTGGCTTCTACACTGATTTCGTCTTTTATAAAGAACAAATAGTGCTGAAATCCGTTCTGAGTAAACAACAGGTAGGTGTTCGAGTTTACTTACACTACACCATTGTGTTGTTGCAAATCTGCCATCATCTATTTTACAACTAATATTCAGGTGTTATGCTACCACTGCGCTTTCGCACATAGTTGTATCGATCCGTGTAGATAACCATATCACGTTTTCGGATGGCATAATCTCCTTTCTTGATAGGTACAATATCTACTGGCACAAGCAGAATGGGTGCAGCATACTTGCGCCCACCAGCCCGTTCTTTCCAATTAAGCGTACCAAATGTCAGGAAAAGCGTGTTCACACCGCTCTCCTCAAGATTGGTACGGACGGTACGATAGATGCCTTTTAATTCCTTCTGCTCAAGAACAAACTCCTTGCCCTGATCCAGTTCATCCTCTAAAATAGTGATTTCGTCATGTTCATAGCGAATGGCATTCTTTCCTAACTTCATATTAAGCAGGTTATTGCGCAGACTCAAGTCGAGCAACTTGCGTTCCCACAGGCGTAGTTTGGCAACAGTTTCCTGCTCTTCTCCTGCTCCTTGTTTAACAATCTGTTCTGCTTCTGCCAGCGCATCTTTTACTGTACGAAGCAGAGTCGTCAGACGGGCTTGTCCGTCCGCTGTCAGCCCAAGGCTCTGAGCCTCCGTTTCCATCTGTTCCGCCTGCTTCAGCCAAACTGATAACGACTGCTTAATCGACATATATTATTTCTTTATATCCAAATTCTGTTTCCTTGAAATCCTTTACATCATCAGGTTGTATTCCTCGTCCAGCGTCTAACTGTTGGCTGATGATTGTGGCCATGCGATAGGCAATGAGCAGACGGCGGTTGTCGAAATTAATGATGTCGCACGAGGGACGCAACACAAATGTGTTGCAGACAATACCCTTCTGCCGTAGCCGGTAGCCAAGATTATTCTTTGTCAAAGGGAAACGTTGCGACTGCAAATCCGATTCCAAAGCATAGTCTGTATAAAGCATTTCCGAGAGTTTTTGAAGCAACGTTTTATAATTGTCTTGTTGAATTACTGTAGAATCACTGCCGTCTTTCTCAGCATCTGCAAAGTGGAAATCAACCTTGTTCATTGAACTCTTGATATGAGCCGTGAAAAGAATAATCCAGGAGTCTTCTGTAGTGACCATTTCCTTCAAATCATTCAGGAATGCTTTACGGTTGGCTGCCTGTTTGTCGCTGACGGGCTTGTCGGCGAGATTGTAAAAAGAATCCAGTTCGTCGGAATCAGCCTCAATGTCCTTGCTGACAAAGTTAAATCCCCCAAATTTAGCCAGATAATAGGAGAACCATCCTGTTCCATTCTCCGCTGAACTGCTGGCGGAGACTATGGTGACCCGTGATTTGCGATTAATGGCATAGCCATAGGAACGGTTCAACGGATAGTGCTCCACGACGAAACGATCCTCCGGATGATTTTCCTCGCTAACAGCTTCAGCCAAATTCTTCAGGCGAAATTCCGGAAACTGATGACAGACGTCGAAAATGTCCTTCATGTCAATGCCCTGCCGCAACTGGATTCTGGCTACGGGTATGCGCTGAGGGACAAAATACAACTTCCTGAAAGCCTCACCACCGCCATCGGGCAGGCTATTCAGGTAGCCTCGAAGCGTCTTATCGACCATTCGGCGAAATGATTTGCGCATACGCTGCCTATAGGCAATCAGTTCCTTCTCGCGTTTCTCCTCACTCATTGCATCCATCATGCCAGAGCCTATCAGTCCGGCAGGAACGGCAAAGATAGCAATGCCAAGCACACCGACCAGCGTGCCGACTATCTTTCCTATCACGGTTACAGGCGGTAAAACAATGTCAGCGGGGTCCTCTACATATTTGACAAACGTCCATACCAGAGCATCCCAAAACGTATAGTCCCGATTTGACAATCTTTCGGCAAAGAACAATGCTGCAGCGAAGACTATCGTCACAACTGCCAATATTTTCAGCGATGCCCTTATCTCATGACGTGTGGCGCGATATGCCTTTCCAAAGAGGCAAAGGTCTCCAAATAATCTGTACCTCATTTTCTCATTTGTTTAACTATTCCATCCCACCGGTTTTTCTCTTTGCAGTGATATAAATAACCAGATCATCCGTACAAACCATTAGCAAACTGGAATTCCGATTCAACTTATTTTCCGTCATAACGCAAACAGCTTACTTCCATCATGCCGTCAGTCAAATACTGTTGGATGAGGGCATTTAGCTCCTCAGGAATTAATTGTTTCGCCATAATTTTATAATTTAGCTAAGTTACTATTAATCTTATCAATAATCTCCTTGGTTACATTGGAATACACTTTACTTAGATATGATTCCAGTTCAAAAGAATTCATCAACATGATTGGTTTGGGAGCAGGTACTTCCTTTCGGAACGAAATATTCCTGTGTTTAGTGGCACGTCTATCTTCTTTGATGAAGTCTTGTTGCTGAAATAGTTCCTCCAATTGCTTGTCTTGATCGAAAGTGTCGCGCATTTCTTTAGAACCCTCCACGTGGAAGCAGAAAGAATAGTTTTTCCTTTTACTCAATTTATCAACTCCTAATGGATACCACTCGAAATGCAAACTTCTAGGCCACAATGCATCGCGAACAATAATATAGTAGTAGTTGAAGATGTGGCTAATGACACATTCTTTCATCAAGCCGTGATCTATTGAGGTAAAGTAGCCACGTGTCAATTCAAAGAATTCCTGCAGTGGTTCCTCGTTTATTTCCTCAATAAGATTTGCCAAAATTCCAGAACATTTCTGTAAATGTAACAGTTCATCAGGTTTTTCCTTTACAAGTATGGGGCACAGAACGAAGCGTATAGGTGAGAGATAGGGAGGGAAAGACTGAAAGTTGTTTGTTTACAAAGAGTTATGGGTGTTGGGGCTGTTAGGGCGGCACAAAACGAAATGTTTACATAGGCTTACGTTTGCTTTACGTTTAGGGGTATTTCGTTTACATCAATAGAACGTAGGATTTACGCATGAAGGGCTGCACGTTTACGCGTGTGGCCTTTTTTGTTTGTGTGTGGGTAAATCCTTTGTATATGGGCATTTATGCGTCTGTGAGGCGTCTGTGAGGCTGATTTGTGGCTTCTTTTATTATGGCGTTGGAACGTCGTTTGAACGAAGGAAGAATTGGACTTGTGAGGATGGCTTGAATGTGGGGAAAATGGCGAAAAATGGGAGGTGGATGTTCAGGTGGTTGTTCAAACTGGATGTTCATTTCGGGGGTAACTGGATGTTCAAAACTCTTGCCAAAGCATACTGTGAGGGTATAGGCGAAAAGTCCAAAAAACGAAGTAGAGTATAGGAAACTTACACTTTCGGTTTGACTTTTGAGAGACGAGAATATGATAAAAGCCCTGTAAATAGGGCGTTTTGTGTGTTTTCCGGGTGTTTTATAGGGGGGAACACCCCATCGGGGGTAGCCTGGGGGTATCGCATTGAGGTATGGGGTGGCCTATGGGTCACAGCAGCTGTTCTTTGCCGCCTATGATGACCCTGACTACCCTACATCTGCAATGCCTGAACTTCTGGCATGTCCAGCATTGTCCCCCCTGCTGCGCTCAAGTTCTTCGATGCGTGCCTTGAGGCGACCTATTTCTTCTGCCTGTTCTTTAATCGTATTGAGAAAATGGCCAATAATTGGTGATTCCTGAGAATTCTGATGACATAATGTTTTCTCATCACCTTCATTCCTCAACATTTCACCCTCACCGGTGAGGAGCCAACTGGGTGATAGCATTTCGCACTTTGCAAAAAGAAGGTCGTAATCCATTGTGTCACGGGAAAGCCATGAGCTAATTGTAGATGGGGCTACGCCTATCAATCTTGCAAAAATGGATGGTTTTCCATCGCTATAGTGGGCTATAATGGCCTCAAGTCGTTCTTTTTTAGTCATAATTTTGCAATTTGCGAAAAATAATCAGGAAAACATTTTGCACTTTGCGAAATGTGTGTTACCTTTGCAGCGTGTTCATTATTGTATAACTTAAATATATAAGAAAATGGAATGTACAATCATCCCCATGGAGAGGGGTAAAGATGCCAATATCTCTTTGGCATTAGAAACACCCACACAGGACTTCCTAACTGCACATCAGCAAAGAGTCCGCGAATGGCTTTCTCAAACGCCTTTTGCGTCATTAGTGAGTGCTCTGAGAAATGGAACCAGACAAGATCAGCTGTCATGTATGCTCCAAGTTGAGCGTTGGCTTTTGCGACATCATCCGGTAGTGTTATATTGTCGATACACTCGCAGGCGATATTTTGAAGAGTTGCAATCGCTGACAAGGCTTTTTGGATTAGAGGTCTGCTCGTCACTGATGAGAGAGTATCAAAGTAAAATACCACGAAAGGTATTGATGCAGTATTTTTGCTCATAAGTCTGTTCATTTGTGAATATGGCGGCAAATATACGAAAAAATATTGATAAAGACGAAAACAGGGATTAAAATGAGTAATAGTATGAAGAAGTTTATCGAGATCAGCAAGAATGACAGAGAGTTTATCATGCAGGCTTTTGGTTGCTCAGAGCGTATGGTGTTCAAGGCCATCCGATACGAGGACGGCTCGGCGACGGATTTGGCTAAGCGTATCAGGAAGCTTGCTTTGGAGCGTGGTGGTATAGAGATGGCAGTTGTTCCTCTGACAGAGACGCTGTTTGATGCTGACGGTTATATGCGCCAGTATTTTG
Source organism: Prevotella sp. P3-122 (assembly GCF_002251365.1). GTDB lineage: Bacteria > Bacteroidota > Bacteroidia > Bacteroidales > Bacteroidaceae > Prevotella. The sequence goes on along the minus strand of NZ_NPJH01000086.1, from coordinate 851 downwards.
CGAATGGCGCTATGATGGAGCTTGACATACGTCATAACCGTGCGGATGTATTTGACAAGGACTGTAACAGGTATTGTATACAGGAGGATGTGCGTCTGTGTGACATTCCTGCTATCCAGAAGGTTGCTGAATCGTTGTAGTGGGTGCGTTATGGAGTATTACGGAAACAGGTTGTGCATAAGTGCCAGGGAGTTGGTGGACGGTGGCGTTATAAGCCAGTCGAACTACCAGAACTGGGTGCGCCGCGGCAGGATTGACGTGGTTAGGCGCGGCGGCGGTGCTGCCGGTCAGTATGCTCTTGTTGCCGTTGACAGTATTCCTCGCGACTACAAGGAGAAGGTTGATGCTCTGTATCCAGACGGCGACCTGACTCATCTGAAGGGCTGGGTATGCTCGAATTACGAGACTGACCAGGCCGCCGTGGCGTTTTTCCACGACAGGGGTAAGACGGGTATTGTCCTTCCTCAGGAGAAGATCCGGGAGTATGTGGTTAACGCGAGTGTTCTGAACACGTGCATCAGGTTGTATGAGCGTGCGGCTACGGCTCAGAAGCTGTTTGGCGGCAAGTATAACTGGGAGCAGATGGCGAAGGCGATTGAGGCTTTGAGAGAAGAGTACGGTCATACGTTGCCGGCGAGCACGCTGCGGTTCAGGAAGAAGGTGAACGAGTACAAGAAGGAGGGCTACGTCTGCCTTATCAGCGGGAAGTTCGGGAACCAGAGTTCGCGGAAGGTTGACTGGAAGACAGAGCGTCTGATACTGAGTTTGGCTGTTCTGCCGACCAAGCCCTACAACACGACGACACACGAGAACTACCTGTCGTTTGTATGCGGCGAGCTGGATGTGTATGA
>NZ_NPJH01000085.1 GCF_002251365.1 Prevotella sp. P3-122 | reverse complement strand
TGACCTCGTAGCCTCGGTCGAAGTGTAGTCCCAGGCAGATTTGAACTGCCGACCTCCACATTATCAGTGTGGCGCTCTAACCAACTGAGCTATAGGACTGTGCAGGTCACGCGGCGTGTTGCCCGAACCATTCACCTTATTATTAAAGACAGCGAAGAGAAGTACAAGAAAGGAAAACCAACCTTGACTTGTGCAATATAAAGGAACTCCGCTCCAGAAAGGAGGTGTTCCAGCCGCACCTTCCGGTACGGCTACCTTGTTACGACTTAGCCCCAATCACCAGTTTTG
>NZ_NPJH01000084.1 GCF_002251365.1 Prevotella sp. P3-122 | reverse complement strand
GCGTCTATAGGTTATAAGACCATCATCAAAAGCCAACCAACACTATTTGACAATGTTAATGACATAGAGTTCTCAATAAACGAAGGACAGATATTCAATGGTAAGACATACTTCCGGCCATACAAAATAGACCAAGGAACAGCCAAGCACTCCGTAGTGCTATCCTCTCCCAAATTGTATAACGCAGAGCGAAATAGCCTTGTGGAATATTTAATGGATTTGTCAAGTCAAGGAATTGAAGTACTCGTCCTCACCCATACCGCCAACGAACAAACAGAATACCTGCAAAGAAAAGGATTATCCGTAAAGATTATCCCAACCTTGTCGCTATGCACGACTATTATAGACAAGACTATAGTATGGTATGGTGCAATCAATGCGCTTGGCTATACTTCCGAAGAAGACAATGTGATAAAAGTCACGGATAATAACTTGGCAGACGAATTGACAAAAGCACTTCTTTCCAGCAATTCTGCGTAAACAATGCGTAAACAAACTATTTCAGTCTCCGCTTTTGTGTCACGAAATGTTATAGAGTCTCGATGGAATTAACAAACAAATAAAAAGAAAAAATGCCATAACGATTCACATCGCCATGGCACAATCCTTAAAGAAGTTGCATTCATTTTTTCTTTTGACCTTTACAATCGCTTCGATTGCTTCTGACATGAGCAGACACATGAATGGTTTTGCCATTCTGGACTCGATCATATTCAGGAATGCGATTGAACTTACGGCCATCACTATCCTTTGCCATAATCATTGTAACCCGTCCTGTGGCGGGGATCCCTAATTGGCTGCATGTTTCAGGCAACCGTTATTTATTTTTCACATAGGCCTCAACATTCTCTCGGTTTCTCTTTTCCTGTAAAAGTCGCAAATAAGTACCTAGCATATGTCCAGCCTCTTGTCTCCAACAACAGATAACATGCGACCATTAATAAGACTTGAATTATCAACACCACCCCAATGGGCCACCACGACAACCAGCCACAGAAGATATTGGCTATGCCTATGCTTATTATTAAAAGAATGCTCCATACGCTAGCACCAAGATAGTTTCGACAGAAGCCGAACTCTATGTTGTACTGCCTCAGGATCACATCGCCACGACAGTTTTGCCTAATCTGATACACTGCATCCGCAATCGTCTTTTTGGCCATATCAAGGTCAGCCTTTTCATCCTCTTTGGTTGGCAGCTTAATACCAAACGTCGTTTTCACCTTGGCAGCTATCTCCTTGTGATACGCCGACGAAATGGCAGTATTCTGCCAAAGCAGCATCTTGGTGGTAGGCATCTCTGTCTCGTCCTTCTTAAACATGCGGTACTGGAAAAGCCACTTTGACGTTTCCTTAAACACTTCCCTTACCAGATAACCAACAGCCATGCTAGCCAGCGCAGTACCGCCGATAAGACACAACACCCACTGTAGATTGCCAACCAGCACTTGATATTGAGGAAACCACTCCCCCATACACATGGCCAACAATATGCATGTGGGGAGCATTCCCAAAATTGCAGGATATACCCTTGCTACTCTAATGTACTTATCCATCATAGGCTTAATCTTCCTTAATACTACCCAAATACTTCATGCCATCATGGCTACCATGATTGGCATTCGTTACCATACCATCTGTCTTGTTATATCCATCCTCCGATACGAAAATATCAAGATAGTCTCCATTTGTCTCGAATAAAATATCTCCTGCCGTATTCTGTGTGATGGTGTCATAGCCGCTATAGTAATCTAACTCATCACTAGGTGCCTCGCCAACAATCACTAATTTTGGTGTCAACTTATCCATTAGCGACTTGGGGATGTGACCAGTCTTTCTGCCATGGTGGGGTGCAAACACTATGGTCTTATGAGTATTTGTCACCTTTTTATCAAACTCTTCTTGCATATCCGTTTCCATGTCACCCATCCACAGGAATGAAAATTTGCCTACAAGATACTTAATAGCCGGCGAAATATTGTTAGGGCTCCCGCCATCTGCTGCCGTCTCCAATGCTTCCTTATACAGGTCGTTATCTGTTATAGGCCACAAACAATAAAGCCCGGCTCCATCACGTTCGTTGTCCGACTCGTTCATCCACTTACGCTTACACCCTTTTTTAAGTTCGAAGCTTTTCTTGCTGTCATCGCGCAGTTTCTTATACCTCTTGAAATCATCCGTTTCCGTACCCTTCTTAGTCGTATTGTTATCAACACAATAAAAATTAAGGATGCCAAACTTGTCGTCGTACTCCACCAAACCTTTGATATGATCATCATCAGGATGGGTCGAGATAAAACGTTTGATACCTTTACCTGATGATTCCGTTTCAATCTCGTCAAGGATGTCATCCTTAACGTCATCTGTAAGACAACAGTCGATTGTTGTGAAGTTGTCTGAGTTGTGTCGGATGTAGAACATGTCTCCATTGCCGACCGAAAAACTTTTAACTTTACTCATTTCAATATTATTTTTAATTCTACACTCCAATTTGTGCAAACCATGTGCCAAGAACACAAAAGAATACGCATGTTATTTAGATTCTATATTTTGTTTTAGTGCATATTGCGTCATTTTGCTCGTAAAACCGCGCCTTACGGCTCCTGAATGTGCTCTGTCATCTTGGTACGACAAACTGTCAGTATTGCCAATTATTTTAAATTATGTGTCATTTTGACACAAAACGCTCCATATTAGCAAATAAATCTCAAAATCAGGCCTTAATCCATGCTTATTTCAGCATTTTTTGTTACCTTTGCACCCACATTTCAATTATGGCTTTATGGTACACGAACTCCGAATCAAGAATTTCCTATCATTCAAGGAAGAAACCGTTATCAGTTTCGAAGCGTCAAAAGATACATTCAAAGAGGACTCTCTGCTAGTCACAATGAACGATGGCACACGTCTGTCACGTATAGCTATCATATATGGTGCCAACGCCTCGGGTAAATCCAATCTCCTTGAAGTTTTTGAGTATTTATTCTGGTTCTGGAAACGTAAAACCGATGATCAGGATGCGCCCACAGGCGTAGAGCCTTTTGCCCTCGACAAAGACACGCCTTCACAACCCACCGAGTTTGAATTAAAGTTGTATGTCAACGACAAGAAGTACGTCTACCAGCTAATTCTTACGTCAAAGGATGTCCTGTCTGAAAAGTTGTTTGTCTACAACACCAACCAACCCTCGCTACTCATGAATCGCGAATTGGTAGAAGGCAATACTGCTTTAAAATTCAACCCCGTGCTAATTAAGGTACCTGCTGCAGTAAAAGAAGAATTGACAGCGAAATGTCTTAAAAACATGTCGGTATTCGCTGCACGCAAAGCCGTTAACGGCAACTTTGGGGAAATTGATGACGTTCGCAATTGGATGATCAACCATACTTTGCCTGTTATCGATTTAGGTCAGAAGATGTTCAACTATGCGGAAAGAAAAATGCTTGAAGACCCCGAAACTAAAAAACATCTTTTGGAATTCAGTCACAATATCGGACTAAACATCGAAGATATGGCAGTAGAGAAAGACTATATGCCTTTAACTCCTGAAATGATTCAGTTCATGCAAGCCTCTGGCAGATTGTCCGAAGAAAATGTTAGCAAACTGAACAAAGATCCTAAAATGCCAAATGGATTCAAAACCGATTTCGTGGTGTCAGTTAACAATATAAGAGGTAAGGAAATCTACACTTTGCCTAAATCAAGCCAAAGCGAAGGAACACTCAGATCCATGGGTGTCGAGACAGCCCTCTACGTAGCAGAACAAAACAATAAGTTGCTACCTATCGACGAGATAGAAACTTCAATGCATCCTTTGTTATTAAAATATATGATAAAAAGCTTCTTGAAAGCGCCATCTAAAAGTCAGTTACTCCTGACAACGCATTACGACCCCCTATTTACTGCTGCCGACGACTATCTCCGCAAAGACAGCTTTTGGCTGATGGACAAAGAAGAAAATGGTAATTCAATTTTATATTCGCTGGTATCTAAAAATGGTGTCAACAAAATGCGGTCATTACAACGAGCTTACCTTAACAATAAACTTGGGGCTCTTCCAAAAATAGCAGACTTTTAGTAGCACGTCATAGCCACCTCCTTAAATTATTTTAGAAGAAGGTCTGTTATATCAATAGTTCGTTAAAAATTCAACATATGGGCTAACGGCTATGCCGCACAGCCAAAGAGTTCTTTGAAAATGTGATTAATTAACGTGAGTTCGATGAATTCAAAACAATGAAAGCCGTGTATCAACTGTACGTTGTACATTGATACACGGCTTCTTGGGAAACATACAGAATGTTCCACTTGTGCAATATTCTTCAACTCGTCATTTACCGTTTCTATTATTGCTCGTTTCCTAAGCAGCAGCTTGTCAGACACGCTCATCAAGGCACCTTTCATGTTGTTTTTAAGTTTGGTGA
>NZ_NPJH01000083.1 GCF_002251365.1 Prevotella sp. P3-122 | reverse complement strand
TAGGCCTTGGCTTGTACTCAATGCCATGAGCACAAAGAAGAGATCTCAACTCTGTATTCTCCTTTCGAAGAATCTCGTTTTGTGTAACAAGTAGGTTGTATTTCTTTTGCAGCTCATCCATATAGCAAAATTGGTGTTGACGATGACTAAGTTTACGGAATTCTCACGTAAACGCATGTGAATTTTATTGGTTTACAAGCGCCCACATGAATGTAATCGTTCCATTATTGCTTATGGACAATTTCATATCCTATATCTGAAAGAATGTATTTCTGATTTTTACTGGTTGGTTTGTCTGGAATTGTCATTAAGATTGCTCCCATCTCAAGTAATTTATCAAGGTACTTTCTTTTCTTCTGCTTAAAAGAAACCTTGTCTATGTTTTTTAACATTTCCTGTGCAGAAACGCCCTCTTGAGCCCTCTGCAGACAAACTGCTAATAAACCTAATTCGTTCATGGACATATCTTGGACATATCTTGGACACATCTTGGACATATTAAGTTTAATTCTCTCTATATCAGACTCTTTTACTATTTCTGCATCTTGGACAAAATCCCTCTTCGCTGGTATATCAATAAGGAAATACGAACGCGATTCGTCGGTCTCTATTGTTGCCTTAGGTGAACCATTCTCTCTGAGTTTCTTCTGTATAGTAGGAATACCCGTCGCTCTGCCTTCAGTCAAGTCTAACTCTTTGAGAAAATCTCCCAATCTGCGGTTGCGGTATCTGCGAGATCTAAGCATATTCGCCTCTTTTAGTGATTCCATACTTATAGACCGGTCTGGACCGGAATAACTGAGTATACTGATTCTGTCAGGTTCAATAGTAATTCGATGCCACCGAAATATGGTATCGCATGAAGCATCACTGCCAGTTGCACCAGCAGGACAGGACAGTAGGGCGAAAGTTGGAACGCTTCATGGCCACGTTTGTAATCTCACCATCCAAGCAAGAAACAGCGAACTTCACCATGGATGACTGGGCGAACATCGCTGACGAAGGTCTGGAAGCTCTGGATTCTGTCGGGCTTTTACCCAAAGGCATGAAGGAAAAGGTCAAGGACATCTTCCTCAATGAAGCCCAGATTCCTGAGGGCAATAACATGGCGGTAACAGAGAACATTTCCCATGTTGCAATGCTGCTATCAACAGTTTCTTCCAAGTTTCGTCCTTATCACTCCTTCATTGCAGTAAAGCCACCTGCCTTCTTTGCCAGTTCAAGAGCGAGCTCAACGTCTACTACGATTTTACGTCCCACCTGTGTGATGGCTGCATCAATTACGCCACTCTTCTTGATGCGGTTTGCCGTAGGGATGCTGCATTTGAAAACTTTTGCCAAGCCTTCGATACCATATTCATAATGCTTCTCAGGTACCACCTCGGCAGGTACCTTTGCCGTAACCTTCTCTGTGTTTTGGAGGAGCAAGGTTAACTCCTCTCCAGTCATCATGCATATAGGCTTTGCAAGCAACTGCTCAATTGTTATCAATCTAGTCATTTTTACTCTGTTTGTGGTCCGACAGTTGTACTTCCTGACATTCCGATTAAACTTGCTGTTCGGTTCATGAACCATTGTTGGAATCCCATTGAAAGGATTGCATCGGCAAAGATACAGCATTATAATCTACTGATAAAAAAATAGGTTGTACACGTAAAAATGACATAGTTTTTTCGTACTACTATTTAACTAATGTAAGCAAATCGCAACAGATTTTTTTTGCCTTTTTCGGGTCATCAATGCGCTCGAATCCATTAGAATACGATTTTTTGTCGAAATAGGAGAAAAAATCGTAATTTTGCGTAGCGTTATACCGTCTTTGTCGTATATAAAGTATGAATGAGCAAATCTACATGTCATTAGCAGAAGGGCTTCGTCAAGTAGCAATGGCGGAGGCACGTGGCTATATTGCAAACGCTGATGATGTAGAAGACGTTGCTCAAGAAGTAATGTTGCGCTTATGGGAAAAGCGTGCAGAGATCCAGAACGATTCCAAGATGCTGAGGGCATACGTAGCAACAATGGCAAGGAATGTATGCAAAGACCGCCAGAAAGTGAAACGAAGGCATCCATTACTTAGGTTTCTCTGGGTCACAAAAGACGATGACGAGGATGTATACGAGATTCCGTCCTACGACACTCCGCATAAAAGAATGGAAGCAACAGAATCAGTCACGGTGTATAGGCAAGCACTGAAACGGCTTCCATACAACTGGCAAAAGATACTTGTGATGCGAGGTGAAGAAGAAATGAGTTATACGGAAATAGCTCACATACTCGGAACTACGGAATCTTCCGTTCGTGGTACACTTAGCAAAGCAAAAAAGAAAATATTGGAACTTATCAAACAGAATATATGAAAACGGAAAAAGCTTACATACAGCATTTAATGGAAAAATTCATGGACAACGCTACGTCTGTCGATGAAGAGCGTGTGTTGAAGGAGTACTTCTCAACACATGATGATATTCCCGAGGACTGGAGCGCGCACGCTATTCTGTTCAGAGGATTCAGTCTGAAAAGTTCCGTTGCAATCAAGAAACGTAGGTCAGTTTATCCATGGGTAGCAGCAGTTGCAGCTTCTGTCGTTTGCGTATTGCTGTTATATACTAATGATAACTCACATGATGAACTTGCCGTGACGGAAATAGAGTGTGATACAGTAAAGACTCAGATGCCGCTTCAGGAAATAAAGGAGGGCAATGCAAAATTGAGCCCAACATTAATTGATACAAAGAAGCAGGCAGCTGCAAAAAAACAGCCAGTCACTCTCCAACAGCAATTAACAGACAATCTTGAAGTCCTAGCTTCTGATGAGATTGACGAACTGTCTGATGAACAAATCATGCAAGAGTATATTGCCAACAACTTTATGAGGTTGGATGAGAAAATGCTAATTGAGGAGTCAGGGGAAATAATAACTATGTGCCAAAGTAACCTGAGCGAACATCCTGAGTATCTTAATGGTTTAGGTCAAATGGTAAATGTCGAAGATTATGATTTCTAAATTCAAGTACATAATAAGTTGTCTGGTAGCCTTTCAAATATGGTGTGCCAGCATGTATGCCCAGCAAGATTCAATTGTTGTACAAATGGACAATCTGGTAGATGTCTATGAAGAGCTGAACAGACTGTATCCCTACAGCGATTACGTTACACTGAAGCAGGGCGAGGTTGCATACTGGGTCAATCGTACCATGAGATCAGAATATGATTTTGTGGGTGATTGTCAGCGTTTGAAACCTCTCATAGATAAACTGAAGGCATTGCCTTGCATCGGACAGAAAGTAATAAAGGAGGGAACGGATACACCTGCGGAAGGCATTGTGTTTGCATGTCATCCAAGTTTTCGTGATGATGTACAGAACAACTACATCGAATTGGTTTTCAATAGAAATACGATACATTTCCTCTATACATCAAAACTAAAGGAGTCTGTCATCCCATACGAGTCAAACGATAGGATTGCGGATGAAATGGATAATTTTTTTGCGCAGTACATCTCAAGACCAGAAGTGTATAAGTTTGGTGTGCAATATGATGGTCCTACGTATCAATATCAGCTTGTCACGTTCAACAATCCTCAGAAGCTCAGGCAACATGCCGAGGGTGTAATATACACGGTACCAAACTGTTCGATCGACGATTGGAATACCATATTTGAAAAGATAAAGGGATATGCACTTACGAACAATGTTGATGTGGCATGGAACGATGTTTACCGCCATTATGAATCTGTGGAAATTCTGATACAGAGAGCCAGTACCATTCCTATCGTTTTTGCTGCCACATACAGAGACGAGACCTTGAAGTTGCTGCGTATTGAAGGTACAGAAAATTACAACATTGTGTTGCCTCGCATCTGGTCGGAAGACACGCCTGTATTTAATCCCAAGAAAAATAAAGATTATTATAAACAAAAATAGTGTATATAATTATGAAGAAGTTTGCAAAACTTTTCGTTGCCGCAATGGCAATGAGCATGAACGTAAATGCTCAGGACCTAAAGATGGAGGTGAACAATGCTCCCGTAGAAATGATAGAAGTAAAAGGTGGTACGTTCGTTATGGGTGACCATAACAAACAGAATGCAGACGCATTGCCTCTTCACAACGTGACTCTCAGTAGTTACTATATCGGAAGAACTGAGGTTACTCAAAAACTATGGACTGCTGTCATGGGCTATAACAATAGTCACTTCAAAGGTGATTATCGTCCCGTTGAAAATATCGATTACGATGAAATCATGCAGTTTATCAGCAAGCTCAATACAATGACAGGAGTTACTTTCCGTCTGCCTACCGAGGCGGAGTGGGAATATGCGGCACGAGGTGGATCCATGAGCAAGGATTATGTGTATAGCGGTAGCAACGAACTAGCTGAAGTCGGCTGGACTGGTGACACAAATCCACAGCACAACACTCATAATGTTGCGAATAAGGCCCCAAACGAGCTTGGCATCTACGACATGACTGGTAACGTATGGGAATGGTGCTCGGATTATAATGGCGCATACGTTCCTGGAGCACAAAAGAACCCGAAAGGACCTAAGAAAGTAACATGGCATCAGGCACGTGGAGGTGGGTATAGCCACTTCGCATACTGGAACCAAGTTTGCTATCGAGATCTGAGGTATCCTTCGGGCAAGGGAAATGGATTAGGCTTCCGTCTTGCTATGGATGCATCGAAAAAGAACATCAAGGGTATGAAACCTGCTGATGAGTGGTACTTAACCAAGGATGTTGTTGCGGAAAAAACTGAACCTGCTTCTGCGCGTCCTAATGGAATAGAAGAAAAAGACATCATTGCCAATCCTACCAAGGACATGCTGGTGGGCGCATGGCAGGCTTGTGGTACAAACGCTAATGGTGAACGTGTTTATGGAGCAAATTTCAAAATACTGGAGAAGGACGGCACATTTATGAATCTTGGTGTGAAGAACAGGCAAAACGCGCAGTTCGGCCTTGGGGGTAATGGAACATGGACTTTGGAAGATGGCTGCCTCGTAGAAACCATAGATTCAAAAAGCTCTAACATCTTTAGTGGTAAGAGCAACGCCATGGAGCTAACACTCAGCGACAATGGCAACCTGATGCACATAATATGGGTAAATACAGTTACTGGAGCTCGTGTAGATGAATATTATGAAAAAGTGAAATAGCACTACAACTATCGCCTGTTTGACTAGCATTTCAAGTCATACAGGCGATGTTTTTTTGTTTTCCAGGTTGGTACGGATATAGGCACAGTAGCAAAAAGGTGTGGGTATAAATAAAAAATGTTACCTTTGCAGTTATATGGAAACAAAGATATTAGAACAATTAGCGAGCCTTGTTCTTCCCAAAGAACTACTCGAACGCTTTGTGATAGTTAAAATTGAAACAGACGAGCGTGATATCGATGCCATGTCCATGACGATTCATTTGGATGAACGTATGAATACGGCGTATCAAGAGAGTGAAGACTATGAGTCACT